>CALLZN010000082.1 GCA_937858895.1 uncultured bacterium
CGATCGGGACTTGCGGACGATCCTCGAGCGTGCGCTGCAAAAGGACCCGCAGCGGCGCTTCCAGACCGCCGAGGCCTTCGCCGAAGACCTCGAACGCTACGCCCGCGGGGAGGCGATTCGATCGCGCCCGGTCGGCGTGGTCGAGCGCGCGGTCCGACTCGTCAAGCGCTACCCGAGAGCAAGCACGGGAATCGGCGTGACGACGGCTGTTGCGCTCGTGCTCGCGACGGTCCTCGGTCTTCGCATGCGACGCGAAGGCGAGAGCCGTCTGCGATCCATCACCGAGGTGCGAAGCGAACTCGAAGCGGGTCACCCGATCATGGCCGAGCGCTTGCTCGCTTCGCTCGAAGAACGCTATCCAGCGGATGTCGACTGCACCGTGCTCCGGCGAGAACTCGAGGCGGACCTCGAGCTCGATCGTTTGCTCGACGCGCTTCAACAGCCGGCATCCATGCAAGACCCGCGGGGCAATGAGGCGGTCTTGGCTCGCTTGGACGAGCTCGACGCCTTCTCTGCACGGCCTGACGCCCTGCGCGCTTGGCACATTGCGCGCGCCTACGTTCTGGCCTTCTCGGACCGCGTCGATGACTGCCGTCGTGCCCTCGCCGAGGTGACATCGCCGACGCTGCGGGCCGCCATCGAGTGCTTCGTCGACCGGCAACCGTGGCCGTGGGACCTGCCGGCACCCCAGGTGACGGAGTCACCCGAGACCTACTGGGTCACAGCGCTGCTGCTGCGTGCCGTCGACCTGCCGCCCGAAGCCCAACTCCAGTGGATCGAGCAAGGTCGCGAGCGCTTCGAGAGTGACTACCGCCTGCGCGCCCAGGAGCTGATCTGGTGGGGAAACAACCGACGTGATCCAGGTCGCGTGCTCGCCGGACTGCAAGGCATGCTGCGCGAAGGGCGCTATCCGCAAGTCGTGCGGGCGACCATGTTGCACCAAGCAGTCGTGTCGGGGGAGCGCAGCGTCATCCTGCGCTATCTGCAGCGTCTCGAGGAGGACTACCCCCGGGCCACGTGGTCGCAGATCACTGCCGCTGTCGTCATGACCAGCCTTCGGGTCCTCGGTCGCCAGCGTGACGTCGACGAGCTACGCGCTTGGGCGGTGGCGCGTTGGCCGGGAAGCTTCTACCTCGGCTTCGTGGAGGCGGAGGATTACTTGGCCCGTGGTGACTTGGAGAGCTTCGACCGGGCTGTTGCGAGCATCCGCCAGCACGCGTCGACGCGACGGCAGCGCGAAGCAATCGAACTCTTGGTCCTCCGTCGGGAGGAAGGCAGCGTGGATGCGGAGGCTCTGGCCGAACGCGCGCGGAAGCTCGTGGCCACGGCCCTGCAGCCGACCGTCCGCGCCGAAGCGCGCATGATCCTTGTCCGGTCGGCCCTCGACTCCAACCCAGTTGCCGAGCCACGTGCGCTGCTCGCGGAACTCGAGCGGGCGAGTCAAGAAGCCCCGACGCCCGAAGTTCTCGCCGAAGCCAGCTTCTCGGCGCTACGCCTCGGCTCCGCCGATCTTAGTCGTCGACTGGTGACCGACTTTGACGCGCGAGTGCGCGGTGGCGCAGTGGTCCAGCCCGCAACCCAGCTCGAGCGCCTTGTCGTCGAGGTCTACCTCGCGGCGGAGGGCGGCGACCCGGCTGTCTTGGCCGAGGCGGTGAACCGAGCTCTTCGCTTCGAAGGAGCTGAGCTCGACCCGGCTCACCGCGCGCACATCGAGGGGCTGCGCGATCGGTAAGCAGTGCTTGGATGCTCCAGATCAGTTGACGCTGTCAACTGTGCCGACCGTCTTCTTCACCTTCGGATTCTTGACATCAGAGATTTGGATGTCGCCGGTCACGAGGTTTGACGGAATCTGGATGGAATAACGGAGCGGGTCGTGGCGCAGGATCGCGGAGCGCGCCGCCACCTGCACCTTACCGGTTGTCGTTGGGAAGGTGTAGCGGATGTCACGGTGCACGCCTTCCGCGCGGAAGTAGTGAGTTGTACCCGGAATGAGCGTACCCGTCAAACCCTGCACCTTGGACCTGAGGATGCCGTTCTTGTGAACGATGATTGGATAGGCTCGCTTCGTTGTGATCCTGCACGTGGGGAATGATGGCGTGGGTATTTGCGGCGGCAAGAAGATTGGTATATCGATGTCGTGGGTGGGTGGTTGTGGTGGTACAGCTTCAGGTGGGTTTTTCCGCAATGCGACACCCTGGACAACAAAATGGTGGACGGCATCGGCGAAGATCTCGTGATCGAAGTAGGCGTTGGCTCGAACCAAGGGGTCTACTCCGTGTGACTCGTACGTCGCCGCCATGCGTAGGAGTACGGCCCAACGGAAAAGGGCTTCGGCAGAGAATTCGCTGCTCGTGGCGCCTACTCCAGTTGCGGCTTTGGAGTTCGCTTCCCACCACGTCCGGTTCATTGCGCCGAAGCCTGTGCCGTGCTGGGGGTTGTTCACCCAGAGTTCCGAGTCATACTTCCACTCGCGCCACATGCCGGTTTGGCGAAGCGGCACATACCAGTCTCGCAATGCTTGACCGTCCGGAGCAAATGTATTGAGATTGCGAAGGCCTATGTCTACTGCAAACACCATGCGAGCTGGCAGGACGCCCACCTTTGGGCTGTTCGGGTCCGCTTGCCACGGAAAGATGGGGTTGTTTGCGACTTCGTAGTAGTCGATCCCCATCTCTGGAAACTCGCCTATCAGCTCTTCATCTTGGGCCCAGGCGTCGACGACGAGGCGCACCCACTCGGCGTAGTTCCCCTTGATTCGGAACTTGATGGGCTCTTCCCAATCGGCCGTAGGAAGCGTTTGTTCGTCCGACCACCCGGTGCCGTTGTGGTCGATTTCTAACTCAAGGGGTTGCGTCGACTGTGCAACGGCAGCCGTAGTCGCGAGAAGCGCAAAGCAACCAGAGAGCAGGAGGCTGCGTCGAGATCGCGCAAGCCAAGAAACGTTCTTGTGGGTCATGTGACTATCCTAATGCGGGAACTCTTCCCGAGGTGCGCGAAACAGGCGACACAGCACCAAGAAACGTCACGCCGGACTTCAGATATTTTTTCGACCCGAAGCGTCGCCGCCGACCCTCAGCCCGCGTTGAGCCAACGCTCGAAGGCAGCGAAGTCATAGTCCCGCCCGAGGAAGGCTCGCACGAGTTCGCTCGCGGGCTTCACACCGCCGCGCGCCAAGATGTTGCTCCGGTACTGTCCGGCCCGCGCGCGGTCCATGACGCCATCGTCGAAGTGCTCGAAGAGGTCCTTGGCAATGACGAGTGACCACATGTACGTGTAGTACATCGCCGAGTAGCCATTGAGGTGGCCAAAGCTCGCCACGAAGCAAGTCCCCTCGTCATGGGGAAATGGCAGCAGCTCGCTCTTGAGTTCGATCATGCGCGCCTCGAGGTCCAGGTCGTCGGGCGCGGCCTCGTAGTAGCTGAGGCTCAGGAGCGCATAGTACATCTGCGTCATGACGCCGAGCCCGCGACCGAAGTCTTCGGCCGCGAGCATGCGATCGAAGAGCTCGCCGGGGATGGCTTCGTTGGTCTTGTAGTGCCGGGCGAAGGTCTGGAGCACGGCCAAGTCCTGGCCCCATTCCTCGTAGAGCTGGCTCGGCACTTCGACGAAGTCCCACTCGCAACTGATGCCCGACAGGCGGACATAGTCGAGGCGACTGAAGAGGTGGTGCAGCAGGTGCCCGAACTCATGGAAGTAGGTGCGCACTTCGCTGCGCAACATGAGGCCTGGATCGTCGCCCTTCGGCTGCGGGAAATTGCAAACGAGGCATGCTTCGGGTAGCGGTCCGTCCTCGAAGCCATCTCGCATGTCGAACATCGCTGCGTGCTTGTACTTGCCGGGCCGCGCGTGCATGTCGAGCCAGAAGCGTGCCACGACTTCGCCTTCGTCGACGACCTCGTAGCACTCGACCGCTTCGTGCCACGCGTCGTCCGTGTCGACCTTGACGAAGTCGACGCCATAGAGACGCGCGCTCGTCGCCAGGATGCCGTCACGCACACGCGCGTAGGGGAAGTAGGGCCGGACCGCCTGCGAGTCGAAGGCATAGTCGCGCTTGCGGATACGCTCGCCCAAGTAGCCGCGCTCGTGCTCGTAGACCAGCTCCGCAGAAGCGTCGTCGCGTTGCTTCTCTTGCAGGAGCGCCGCGTAGTCGCGCTCGGCGCGTGGCCTGCAGAGTTCGACGATGCGTTCGAGGAAGGCGCGAGCCTCGGTGCCGCTGCCGACCATCTTGTCTTCGGTCACGTAGTCGGCCCAGTTCGCGAAGCCGAGCAAGTTCGCGAGCTCGTGCCGCTTCTGCAGAAGCGAGCGGAGGACCTCGAGGTTCTGCGGGTAGGCGCGCTGGAGGGCCAGCTTGTGGTAGTCGCGCCGCAAGTCGGCCCGCTCGGCGAAGGTCATGAAGGGCATCCGATCTTGCGGATCGGTCGTCAGCACGACGGCGCCGTCTTCGCGCTCGGGGTGGGCGTCGATGAAGTCCTGCGGCAAGCCGGCGAGGCCCGCGCGACCGTCGGCGATCACGAAGTCGGCGCTGCCCTCGGTGATGTTCTTGTCGAAGGTCTGGCCGGTGCGCAGGATCTCGTCCTTGAGGTCCGTGATGCGCTTCCTCGTCGCCTCATCGCGGTCGACACCGGAACGTCGGAACGCACGCAGCCACAACTCGATGACGCGGCCTTCACTGCCGGAGTCGGGGATCGCGGCTTCGAGGTGGGCGATGCCCTCGTAGATACCGCGATCGAGGGACAGCTCGGTCGTCCACGCAGCGATTTCTTGCTCGAGCTTGCGCGCGGTCTCACGAAGCGCTTCGTCAGGGTGGACGTTCGCAAAGAGCTGTGTCCGTCCCTTCACTTCGTTGATCGGGCGAAGGATGGCGTCGAGCGCGACCGCGCTCTCCTTCGCAGAGCTGCGCTTGCCGAGCTTGTGAAAGTCGCTAGCAGCGCGACGAGAATGATCGATGGAGGTACGTACCTCCGCCTCGAGTCGAGTCGGGTCCAAGTCCAACCTGCCTTTGTGAGATCGAGAAAGTTTCGATCTACTTTGCCAGAGACAGCGCTTCCTGGAGCGGCACTTTCGTCTCTGGCGCTGCACTTTGTCGGTGCACGAGGTTGTCGAGGGTGCGGTTGAGTTCGTCGGCGATCTCTTCGAGGAAGTCGCCGTCGCGGAGTTGGATGCGCTCGTCGGTGCACCCATTCTGGATCGCCTCGAGCGCCTTGACGATGCGATAAGTCGGTCCAGCGATGCGCTGCGAAAAGCGCAAGGCGACATAGAGGATCGTGATCGCGAAGCCGGCCGTCAGGCAGATGATCGTGGCGATCAAGGGCAACAGGCTCGGTAGGACGACCTCGGCTTCAGCAGCTTCACTCATCGACCGCAGCGCGAATACGGTCGATGTGATCGTCAGCAGGGCGAGCGCGATCAGTGGAAACGAGGTCGTCGTTCGCATGATGCGACTCTGCATCTGCTTCATGACGACGAGCCTTGCTCTGCGGTTCTTCGTGTTCTCGGTCATCCTGCTTGTTTATCGACCGCCATCGAAGGGCTCCCGTAGGGCGCTCTGCCAACAGTCCAACAGTGGGGTAAAGATTGAGGAAGGCCTAGCGCGCTGCCGATAGCCAGACCAGGGTTCTTGTAGCCCTGGTCTCATCAGCGACGCTGCGAAGCATGCCGCCACCAACACGACGCTCTCGACGCCACGATGTCAACGAAGCCGGTGCATCGCTGACCGAGCTCATGCTCGGGCTCGTCGTCTGCGTCCTCGTGGTCGGTGCGGCGCTGTCGATGACGGTGCACCAATCGCGCCTGCGTAAAGCAGACCGAGAAGTCGAACTCGCTGCACGCGCTTGCCGCAACAACCTCGAAGAGCTGCGCTCGGTCGACATCGCGACGCTCGCGACCATGGACGGTGCCGGCTTCGACGTGCCCGGCCCTGACGGCCAAGTCGGCGGCCTCACCCCGGTTGCTGGTGATCTTGACGGCCTCGTCGGCGAGTTCTCCGTCACGGTCGAAGAGACGACGGGTCCCGACACTTTGTATCGCGTCACCGCGACGGCACGTTGGACCGGCGCCCTCGTGCAGCAGAGCTTCGCCTTGACGACGTTGATGGGAGAACGCTTGTGAACTGCGATCATCGGCATGCTGACTTCGCCCGCGAGCGTGGGTTCACGCTCGTCGAGATCATGATCGTCAGCTTGGTCTGTCTCCCGATGCTCCTTGGTGTCGTATCGACGACGCAGCGCGTGGCTGAGACGTTGACGACCAACGACAAGACGTCGATGAACAGCGAGACGATCGAAGTCGTCGTCGGTCGCATGACGAGCCAGTTGCGCGCGGCCCATCGTGCGAGCTTTGCGACGAAGGCTCTTCCTATCGATGTCACCGAGCTACGGGCGACGACGGTCGGTGAGTGGATCCCAGCTGTCGAAGCGACTGCGCGCAAGAACCTGCGCTTCACGTCGGCTGCAGGAACCATGTCGATGAACGCCGTCGAGGCGACCGAGACGCGCGAGTACGACTTCGTCCTCGACCCTGGCGAAGTCGAGAACGGCAGCGACGATGACGGAGATGGCCTCGTCGACGAAGGCACCCTCGTCCTGCGCAGGGCCGGCGGCCCGCCATTGGCGGTCCTTCGCGGCGTCGAGGCTTTCAGCTACGAGGTCGATGGACGGGCGATCCGGCTCGTTGTCCGAGCGGCCAGGCGTGATGCAAGAGGCCGGGTCTACCGAGCCTCTGCCGCGCCCATGATCTTCGTGCGCAACTCATGAGCGACGCGCAGCGAGCAATGTGCCCGGCAAGGCACATCGAGACGCCTCGCCCAGACGAGGGTGGCTTCGTCTTGATCATCCTATTGACCGCCATCATTCCCCTCATCGCGATGGCTGCCGCGGCCGCCATCACGCTCGGGGGGCGAAACGAGCGTCTACTTCAAGAAGTGCATCAAGAGCGCGCCCTCCTCGCCGCCGAAGCCGGCATCGACGCGGCCATCTATGCCGCGAAGACAGGCATGCTGGTCGATGGCTATCCCATCCTGCGTGACATGGGGCAGAGCATGCGCTTCGAGGTTGCGCCGACTTACCTCCAGACGGACGGGCTCGACAACGACGGCGACGCTCTCCTCGACAGCGCCGACCCCGACGAAGACCTCTTCCAAGTCGTAGTCACGGGGCATTACCGAAATGTGCATCGGCGCGTCGTTGCCTACCTCGGACCGGTTGCCGTGCTGCCGACGCCCGAGGCGGCCATTGGCCTCCAGGGTGCAGCGAACGACCTCGCGATTGGCGCCGGCGCTTCGATCCGTGGCCACGACACCAAGCTCGATACCACCCCGGGTCTCGCCGCGAACGACCTTCATGGCTTCTCGATCGCGCCGCCGGAGACCAGCGGCGCCCTGCTCACCCAACTAGACACGACCGAGCAAGCCCTCGTGGTCGGAGTCGGGACTGCACCGAGCATTACCGTTGCCACGGCTGCCATCGACATCCCGAAGCTCGTGACCGAGCTCGCCGCGGTCGCAACCTCGACGATCACGCCGGCCACCTACACCGACGCCGACTTCGGCACGGGCATCTTGTCCGTCACAGGCGACCTCGTGATGCTCGGTGCGAGTATCGGGGCAGGCGTTCTCGTCGTCGACGGCAACCTGACGCTCGACGGGACGTCGCGCATCAACGGCGTCGTCATCGTGACTGGAACCCTGCAGCTCGAGTCTTCGGCTCGCATTTTTGGCGCGGTCTTCAGCGCGGGTACGATCGTGCGCGTCAACGGGACGGCGTCGATCCTCTTCTCGACCGAAGGGCTGCAGATCGCGCATGCGGTCAGTCGCGAATACAGCAAGGTCAAAGGCTGGCAGGAGGTCGTGCGCTGATGCGAGTTGCCGCCGCATGTGCCGTCCTCCTGTGTCTGCTCGGGATCGGCTTCGTCGTCTGGAGTCCCTTCGAGGCAAGACCCGACACGGCCTCGGGGTCGGTCTCGGCAGATCCGGCCGACCGGGCCCTGCAGGACCGCCTGACCGAACTCGCAGCGGCGTGGAACCCTCGCAAGAAGCGCCGCTCGGTCGAGGAAGCTCGAGCCCGCCTAGACTTGCTCCGTGCGCCGCTCCTTCGCTTACTCGACAAGCCTCGCCACCCGCGGCTCAGCGCCGCGATGTACTTAGCGAGCGAACTCGCTCTTCCCGAAGCGCGACCCGTCCTCGTCGGCCTGACGCGAACAGCAGCGCGTGCCCTGCGCGCCGAGGCTGTCATGGCGGCCGCTGCGATCGAAGCGCTGTCGGTCGACGAAGTGCGGGACTTGCTCGCGAGAGACGATGTCGGAGTGAGGATCGCGACGCTGCATTGTCTGGCGCGCTCGCCGTCCGAGGAGCTCTTCCATGACGTCGTCGCGCTCCTCGCCGATCCGGACCCCGACCTGCGGACGGCGGCCGTCGAAGCCTTGCCGCGCAAGGTCTCAGCCAAGCACCATGCCGAAGCTCTGGAGCGCGCCCGCGCGAGCGCAGGAACGGACAAAGCCTGCTACGTGCGTGCACTGGGTCGCATCGGCCTCGACGAGGCGAGCGAGCGCTTCGTGACCGAGCGCCTCTGGGACGAAGCCGAAGAAGTCCGCGTTGCCGCTTTGCTGGCGCTCAGCGAGGCTACGACGAAGCTGCTCGAGGCCCGTCCCGTCCTCGAGCTGGTCAGCGGCGACGTGGCCGAACGCGAGGCCGCCCTCGCGCTCTACTGTCTGGAGCGGACGAAGTCCTGCACGGCGATCGATGTGCGCAATCGACTCGGCTTCTTGAGCTCGCCGCTGGCCAAGTTCTTTGCTGCACGCTTCCTGATCCGGGCGGGTGACAAGGAGGGCGCTTCGACTTTGGTCCAAGTCCTCGAGGGCAGCGCGGCGTCCGAGCGCTCGCCGCAAAGCCAGGCGCTCGACGCGGCGACGCGGAAGCTGCTCAATCTGCTCTACGGTCAGCCGCTCAACTGGAACGCCGAGCAATGGCGGGACTATCTCATGGCCGCGCCCGCCTTCAGCGCGCGCGAGCTCGAGGGGCTCAGCGCAACCGACCTTCGCGCCTTCGGCCTCTAGCCGGAACTCTGCATGAACGCCGACTGCGGCACCACCCAGGCCAGCATCTTCGCGACATGCGGGCCGAAGGCCTCCTCGACGTATCTTTAGAGGCCGGGTCTGTAGAGGCCGGGTCTGTAGGAGGCCGGGCCTCAATCCAGGTCGAGAACCGGCCGCGCGAGGCGGTAGCGATCGGTCGCGTCGTTCAGAGTCGGACTCACGCGCTTTCGGAGGACCTGGGCGACCGCGTCCTCTCCCACATCGAGGAAGGGGAGAGCAGAGCCGCCCGCCCGCACCCGCAGCTGATCGGCCTCGATCGTGGCCTGTCCCGCGTTGCCGGCGTTCGTCGACCGCTCGGTCGAGCCGTTGAGTCCAGCAGACCTCGGTAACTCGTCATGCATTGGAAGCTCCTCGAGGCGGCGCCTCTTGATATTCGCACGCGCGTGGGCTGCCGCCTGCTGCGCGCTACGTCCCCAGCATCGGTCACGAGTGGCATTGGGCCAAAGCGAGATGCGTCGTACGCAGGCGGCAGAATGCCACGTTTAGCCCTGGCACGCAAACCCTGTCAGCAGCGGCAGCACCGTCAGCGCCGCATACACGAGGAGGAGGGAGCGCAGTTCGAGGCGGAGGCCGCGCGTCGACGTGCTGGACGCACTGCCAGAATCGCGATCACGATCTTCCATAAGTGGATAGCTATGAAGTGTTTAAGTGGAGCGTGCCCGTGCCGCCCAGAGCGCGCCGCCGGCGACG
The DNA here is from genome assembly GCA_937858895.1 of uncultured bacterium. Lineage (GTDB taxonomy): Bacteria > Planctomycetota > UBA1135 > UBA1135 > JACKHW01. Next base: position 9,778 of record CALLZN010000082.1, read on the forward strand.
AAGAGCGCCAAGCCACCCATGAGGCCGGCGCTGCGCTGGAGGGCGGCGAGGGCGAAGCTCAGGACCGTCATGGCGAGGGCGAAGCCGATCGGCGCACTGAAGTCGCTCGGGACCTCGAGCTCGTCCGGATCGATCGAGAAGGCGAGACCCCGCACCGTGCTGGCAATCACGGACATGCTCGCCCAGGCGATGCCGACCGCGCCGAGGGTCGTTCCGAGCGCCGCTTCGAACGACAGCAGGCTGGCATCGACCACCAAGAGGAGCGCCTGGACCGGCAAGATCAGCAAGCCGAGGGCGACCTCGAAGCTGCGCCGGTATGCGCGCTCGGGGTCTTCGAGTCGCAGCGCGACGAGCCATGAGGCGCGGGCGTTTTCGGCATAGGGCACGAAGAGCAGCAAGAACGGCAGATAGGCCGCCGGCAATTGGTGCACGAGTGCCAGCATCGTGGGCAAGCGACTCGCTTCGACATCGGAGCGCAGGGCGAGCAAGGCCGCTGCGGCCGGCAGACCGAGCAGGGGCAAGGCGCGTAGCCGAAAGCTGCGCTCGCGCACGAGCATGTCGAGCGTGAAGGCCGCGAGGCCTCGACGCTGCGGGTCCTTGACCAAGGTCCGAATGGCAGCGGGCGTCAGGCCGCCCATCGACGTCTTGGCCGACGACCGCGATCGCTCGGGGAGCTGCGCGGTGACGAGACCGAGGAGCAAGGTCGCCCCACAGAACGCCACCACGAGGAGCAGCGCAGTCAGATCTGCGGTCCGGATCGCGTCGGCGAACCACGTCGTCGGCAGCGCTTCGAGCAAGCTTCGTCCGCCCGGGAAGACCTCGCTTCCACCGAGCATGGCTCGCAAGCCCAAGAGCATCGCGACGAAGCCGCCGCCGAGGAGCAGGGCGCGCACGACGGTCGAGAAGGACGTAGCCCGGTCACCACCGAGGAGGGCTGCGACCAGACGCGTGGCGCTCGCGAAGAGGATCGTCGCGCCCGTGCTCAGCACGCAGGTAGCGAGCACGAAGAGCGGTGGCACGACCAGGTTCTGGGTCTTGAAGCCGGAGAGGATCGCGGGCGCGATCGCGATTCCGCCGGCGAAGAGCAGACTCACGATTCCCTGCCGTAGCCATCGCGCGACGAGGACGGTGCGGCGCAGCGTCGGCGTCGCCCCCACGAAGTCGCGATCGGCGGGCCGCTCGCGGTCGTCATCGAGCTCCCCGATCAAAGCGCCCGTCGCGAGCAAGACCACGAAAGCGAGGGTGCCGGCCATGAAGGGGCGCGGCGACGAGCCCTCGAAGGCGAGCGCCGCGAAGACCCACGACACGAAGCCCTGCGTAAAAACAGCCGGGGTCAGGCTCCCGGAGCCGCTCTGGCCAGCGCGTCGGCTCTTCCCGAAGAGCGCTTGGATGAGCCAGGCCTCGAGCAGCGCACGCGTCTGGCGGCGCCGCAGCTTCATGGCTTCGCTGCGTCGTCGTGCCGACTACGGAAGTCCTGGAGCTCCTCCTGCATCAAGGCAACCTGTCGCGTGAGCTTGCGCATGCGATAGGTCAAGCGTGACAGGCGGACCGAGAACTGCAAGCAGAGCAGCATCAAGAAGAGAATGCCGCCGAAGAAGAGCGTGCTGTTCGGCACGGCCGCACCGATCGCCGCCGTGAGCCAGACGAGAATGCGATAGTTGAACGCCAGGATGAGGAGGAGGACCGCCGTCACGACCCAGACGACCGAGTATTCCTCACGCAGGCGGCGCCGCCGCACGAGCTCGAGGATCGTGACGAGCATCGCAGTCGCGAGCAGGATCGCGACGAGGCGTTGTCGCGGCGGCAGCGCTGCATCTTCTGCAGCGCCTTGCGCCGTGAACAATGCATGGGCAATCGCGAGCATCATGCGTCGTCCTCCCGCTTGTCCGACGCGGCATGCGACTTCGTCGAGACCCGCTCACCCCGCCAAGGCGACGAGCGACGCCAGGGCAGCAGGAGGAGGGTGACGAGGAGTCGATAGAAGTAGTAGAAAGCGCGCATCCCGCCGTGCATCGAGGTGCCGGCGACGCGGTCGCGCATCTTCACCGGCAGTTCGACCAGGGTCAGGCCTGCGCGGTGCAAGGTGATCAAGACGTCGACATCGGGGTAGTCCTCGGGAAAGCCGTCCGAGCACAGCGTCGCAACGGCGGCCGGTGACAGAGCCTGAAAACCTGAGGTCGGGTCGGTGATGCGTTGGCCGGTCCAGAGCGTCGCGAGCCACGCGAGGGGGCGCGCACCGAGCCTTCGCAGGGTCGTCGAACCGCTGCGGCCATTGTCGAGGTAGCGCGAGCCGACGACGACGTCAGCCGTGCCCGCCAAAACCGGCTCGAGCAAGGTCGGCAAGAGCTCCGGAGGATGCTGACCATCGGCGTCGAGTTGCACGATGTGCGGGTAGCCGTGGCGCAGCGCGTAGTGATAACCGGTCAGGAGCGCTGCTCCGTACCCGAGATTGAAGGGGTGCCGCACGACGAGGCAGCCGTGGTCCTTCGCGATATCACCAGTTGCGTCACTCGAACCATCATCGACGACGAGCGTGTTTCCGAGCGGGTGGACGCGCGAGAGCTCCGCGAGCAGGCTCGCGAGGTTCTCCGCTTCGTTCATCGCGGGGATGATCGCCAAGACGCGCGGTGCATCTCTATGCCGTGCTTGCAGGCGCTGTTGTGCGACCGAGCCCCTCATGGCCACCTTGCTCCTGGCCTCGTTCTTGGCTGGCATGCCTCGCGATCCTCCCCCTTGGTGCCGCGATGCTAGTGGTGTGAGTCAAAAGTTCGAAGTAATTGTTTCGGGCCCTTTGCGCCGCTGGCTGCGTTGCGCTCCCTCGACAGATCGCCCGATCTGACTGCGTCCGCGCGCCTTGCCAGCGACACAAGTGACCTCGAAACATCTCACTCGAACTTCTGACTCACACCACTAGCGGGCCGGCGCGAAGTCTTCACCGGCGTTCCGTTGCGTGGCTCAAATACGCCCTCGCTCGCGCAGCCAGCTCTCCCAATCTGCGAGGAAGTTCGAACTCGACCATTCTTTGTCGAGGCCGACGCCCGTGACGATCTCGATGCCGTGCTCCTGGCACACGTCCCATTCGGGGATGTTCGAAGCGTCCGTGCGGTCGCCGCCCTTCGTGAAGACATGCGGTCGCAGCTGGCGCAAGGCCTCGATCATCGTCGAGTCACCTGGGATGCCGAAAGGCACGACGTAGTCGACGCCTCGGCAATAGCTCACGATGCGGCAGCGGGTGTCGCAGTTCTGAAAGGGCTTGCCCTTCTTGCTGACCAAGAACTCGTCTTTGTTGACGAAGACCACGAGCGTGTCGCCGTACCGCGCCGAATCGACGATGCAGCTGAGGTGGCCGGGGTGAATGGGGTCATAGCCGCCGCAGGTCGCGACGATCTTGCCGAGTTGGTCGCGCTTGCTCGCGACTTGGTCGAGTTCGAGGATGCTGGCGAGGGCGAGAGCGTCGCGCTGTGGCTTCATGGTCGGCAGGATAGCGACCTGCAGGGCGACAACGAAGTTGTCAAGCTCGTCCGAGGCGCTCGAAGGCGCGTTGGGCCGTTCGAGCGAGGGCCGCGTCAGGTTCGTAAGCGGCGAACGCATCGTGATGCACCCAGGCGACAGCGTGTGACTCGGCGGAGACTTGGATGTCGAGGCTAGGTGCTAGGAAAGCGAAGAGCACGTCGTGGTGCAGGTGCGCGGGTTCGCCACGTGCGGCCGGGATCTCGTGCACGTCGATGCCGATGCAGCCAATCGACCCGTCCTCGGCGACGAGGATCGACGCCTCTTCGAGGACCTCGCGGCGAGCCGCCGCTTCCAACGTCGCGTCACTTGCTTCCAAGTGTCCTCCAGGTTGGAGCCAGCGTCCGAGGCGTTTGTGGTGGACCAGGAGGAGGTGGCTCCGGTCAGGCGACAGGAC
>CALLZN010000083.1 GCA_937858895.1 uncultured bacterium
TGGACGCCATGCTTCAATGGGGCCGCACTTCACAGTGCGGAAATGGGGAGGGCGCGAACCTTGCCCCTTTCACACACCACAGCTTCAATGGGGCCGCACTTCACAGTGCGGAAATGGGGCCCGCTCCGCCAGCCCAGTGCTGGGCTGCCTTTGCGGGTCGTTTTGCGAGCGGTGTCGATTCGTAGGCACGTGTTTCGTTCCGTCGGCGCTCATTGAACGCCGTAACCTGCTAATTGTCAACGACTTCGAGCGCCTCCTGGACTTCGTGCACCACATCGGCGCTCGCGCCGGTGTTCGTGCTCGTCATCGCTGGGATATCGCGGACACCGGCGTGGGGATCCTCGCGCACCCGGCTCAGACGATCAAGTGGCGAGACGGGGGCTCGTAGCCCTTTCCGATCGTTGCGAGGATCTGGTCGAGGGGGATGCTGTCGGCGCCGATGTCGATGAACAGAACTTGGTCTTCGCGGTCGTGGATGAGTTCGCGCAGGAGGTGGCGGAGCTTCGCCAGCTCGGCCCGGTCGAGGGGGCAAGCGAAGACGCTGTACTGCAGGTGTTCGCCTTCGTCCTTGAGGGCTTCGAAGACCTTGCGGCGGCGCTTGTCGTCGCTGATGTCGTAGGAGATCAGGTAGTGTCGGCGGGTCATCGGGTCACCATGCCGATGTAGTCGGGGATGTCGCCGCGGAGCCAACGTGTCAGGAGTTTGGCTTGGACGCGGAGGATGCTGCGCCAGGAGCAGCGGTAGCCGAAGATCGGGTGGGTGACCACTTGGTCGAGGCGCGTCTCGTAGGCGCGAATGAGGGCCTTGCGTCCGGAGGGCGTGAGGATGCAGCCGAGAGCATGGCGTGTGAAATCGCTGCGGCCGACCATGCCCGTGTTGATGGCTGTGACGACGGCGCTGTCGGCGATGATGGGGCGGAACTCCTCCATGAGGTCGAGGGCCAAGGCGGGCTTGCCGTGGCGCGGCTGGTGGTAGAGACCCCACCAGGGATCGAGTCCTTCAGCGTAGAGCGCGCTCGTGACCTCCTTGACGAGCAAGGCATAAGCGAACGAGAGCATGGCGTTGACCGGGTCTCTTGGTGGGCGGCGATTTCGGCCTTCGAAGTCCCAGTGGGTGTCAAGGTCACGAGCGCGCAGCATGCGGTCGAAGCGCGAGAAGTAGAGGCGAGCGGCGTTGCCCTCGAAGCCCAGCAGCTGCTCGAGGCTCTTCGCGGCTTCAGCCTTGCGGAGCATGCGCGTCATCTCGTCGAGGTGCGCCTTCTCCACATCGCTGGCGTTGCGACGCAAGAGGGTGCGCTGATTACGGATCTTCGCGCTGACGATGCGGCGGGCGAAGCCGAGGCAGCGATCGGGATCATCAGCGGCGCGAAACTGGGCAGCCCGATCAAAGGCATTGCGCATGCCGTTACCAACCGTCATGCCGGTCAACCAGTTGCCGAAGCTCAAATGGGCGATCGAGCGACCTTCGCTACAGAGCAAGTGGATGGCTGCCGGCGAGATCGTGACACGGCCCAAGAGCACGACGTGCGCCACATCCTTGAGCTTGACCTCGGCGAGGACTTCGTTCTTCTTCTTGACGACGAGGCGCTTCTGCTCCTTGGTCACATAGGCGCCGGGTTCGTGCACGTAGAGCGCTTGTGCGTTGTCGCGGACCGGATAGAGGCGGCGCAGCATGACTTCGCCAGTCGCTCGACTGTCATCAGGTTCCATGGAAGCTGGGGCTTCGCCCGTGATCGCCTTGCGCAAGGCCAAGGTCTCATCCGGCAGGCAAATCCCAGCCAGCGAACAGCCTCCGCACTTGGGACTGTCTTCGAGCGGGGCCGGCAATTCACGCTTTTGTGCTGCCAGCTTGGCTTGACTCAAGAGGTCGAGCGTGCGGGCTTCGAGCGCATCGTCGAGAGGAACGAGGACGCGTGCTTTGGAAGCAGCAAAGTACAGGAAGCCATGCGTGCAGCGATAGCCACTGCGCCGCAAGAGGAGGCCTTGGGCCATGAGCTGGACGCGTTCGGGCTCGTAGCTCTGTTCCGGGTTGTCGGGCACATGCCCGCGCTTGGTTTCGATCGGCAGTGCTACGTTGTCGTCGAAGATGACGAGGTCGAGCTTGCCGGAGAGGCCGAGTTCTTCGTCCACGAGATCCAAGGAACGGACGGCGATCTCGTCATCCTCTTGGTCGGCCGCATCCACGTCGTTGGCGTTCGCGCTGTCGTTGCGGCCTTCGATGACGTCGATCGAAGGCGTCGGCGGCTTGCCGCTCGCGCGGTCCACTCGCCGATGGACCTCGCGTCCTTCGACCGTGAAATGATTATCCGCCCACTGACCTTCGACATGCATGAGGTAGAAGAGCCGTGGGCAGTAGGCGAACTCATTCAGCATGCGCACGGGTAGGGGGACGTCCCCGAAGCCCTGTAGCGCCGGGCTGTCTTGAGGTGTCACTGAGTCTTTGGATGGTCCGGGCACTCCCTTGGAATACGTCAATGCCGGATTTCCTGCAAGCCGCCTCGGAAAGCCCCGCTTGCCCCGCAGCGCCTAAGTCGGAGACTCGCGGGGGCGCTACTCTGCGCGCCAGCTGGCTAAGCGCCCACGCGCTGCAACCCGCCGCTCGTCAGCCGTCGAGTGGCCGCCCCCAGGCGTCGATTTCCCGGTCGACCGCGAAGAGCCCCGGCGCCACGTGCCCATGGCGTTCGACGAGGCCGAGCGACGTCGACAGCAACTCGGCCAAGACCTCGTCGATCATCTCCGTCGCGACGCCATAGAACATGAAATTGATCGGCGTCATGTGCGCCGCGAACACGAGCGAGCGCTCGCGCCGTTCGCCGCCATCACTGGTCCACTCGAAGCGCCAGCGGTCGCCGTAGACGCGCTCGGTCTGGGAGTCGACGACCTCTTCGTGGCGCAGCGAAAAGCGCGCGCCGCCGATGCGCGGGTCGGCGGTCTGGCGCAGGCCGTCGAGCCAGCGCGCGAGGCCCGCGAACTCGACGGTCTTGGTCGACCCACTCACGAGCAGCAGCTCCTTCGCACTGCCGTGGAGCAGCCAATCTTCGATGTCTTCGCCCTCGAGCACGCTGTCGCCGGTGACGCCGATCACGAGGTCGACTTCGCGGCGGGCGCTGAGCGGCAGGGCGCGCCAGGTCCTCGCTTCGCGTTCGTTCTCGTCGGCTACCACGAGGTCGACGCCGAGCACGCTGCCGAGACGGGCTTCGAGGATGCGGTGGATGCGCGACCCGATCGCGCCGCGGCTGCCGAGGACGGCCGGCTTGCGCCGATTGAGGATCTTGCCGCCCGACTCGAGCACGGTCTCGACGGCGTGGACGACGCTGGCCGCGACTTCTTCGGACTCGACCTCGATCTTGTGGTTGGAGACCGCGATCGAGAACGACGGGAAGGCATAGCGACCGTGGTCGCGGCCGATGGTGACGAGGCGCTCGTAGCCGTTGCGCGTGTGCTCGACGCTGCCGATGAAGGGCGAAGCGGCGCCGCCCATGACCGCCTGGCCCAGGTGCGTTTGCCCCATGAGCTCGCTGAGCTTGCGCGGGTCGTGCGCTGCCTGTCCCCGGGTGCCCTGGGCTGCGAGCACTTCGCCGACGCTGAGCTCACGCAACAGGGCGTCGTGCAAGACCGGCGCGACGTAGCCGCCGTCCTCGATCAAGAGCACGCGCTGCGACCGCGCGCGCGCCGCCTCGAAGAAGGCCAAGAAGCTCGGCACGGTCAGGCGCCGCATCGCCTGCAAGTAGTCGAGCCCCGGCGCCTCGAGCGCGCTTGCGATGGCCCCGAGGTCGTCGTTGCGTGAGTAGCGCGTCGACAAGGCGTAGCGACCTTCGACGCTCGTCTTGGCCGGAAGGTGCATGAGCGCGTGGCAACGGAACTCGTTCTCCGGCAAGTCGAGCAGCGCCGCGAGCCAGTCGCTCGATGGCTGGCTCGCGTAGCTGACGAAGTTCACGAGCAAGTCTCGACAACCGAGCTCGCGCAGCGCGGCGATGGTGCCGAGCACTTCACTCGTGATGTGGTGGACGAGGAAGACCGACGTGCCCGCGAGTGGCGCAGTCGGCGCTGGCGCAGCGAGCGCTTGCGCAACGACGCCGCAGAGCGCCGGCATGCGTTCACAATAGACCTCGATGTCGGGCCTCGAGCGGCGATGGCCGAGCGAGAGGTGGAGCACGCGGCCGAGCTGCGACGTCTCGATCCAAGCCTTGCGCTCACTCGTGTCGACCCGCAGCACGTCGCCGCGGCGCAAGAGCTCGCGCACATCGAGGTCTTCGAGGGCGAGCAGGACCTGCTTGGTCACGGTCTCGAGGACGCTCGGCTCGCGCTCGAGGAGGAAGGCCAGCTCCTCGTCGGTCCAGGTCACGAGGACCTCTTCGAAGCCCTCGAGGCCGGCCTTGTCGAGCTGCTCGCAGAGGTGTTGCCAAGGCCGGCGTCGCTCCGAGTAGCGCCGGCGCCCGCGTTCCGCTTCGCGGCGCATGCCCTCGGCGAGCGTCTGGGCGATGCGCGTCGAGCCTGCGACGAAGATGCGGCGATCGAGTTCTTCGACGTCGACGTGCGGCAACGAAGCGAGGTCGAGGCGGCGCCCGCGCGGATCCTCGATGGTCAAGCGCAAGGCGAAGGCGCCGTCTTCGCGCGCCGCGATGCGCTCGAGCACGAAGCGCGTCTGCGCATCCGCGACGACGAGGCGGAAGACCAGGGCGCGCGACTCCGACCCGTCGACGGGAAAGATCGCGTCGCGGTAGCGCGGCCGCTGCAGCGTCCCGAGGATGGTCCGCAAGCAGTCCTGCAAGCGGTCGCGGTCCTGGATCAAGCGCTGCGCTAGCTCACGTTCGACCGAGAGCCGAATGCGCCGCAACGAGAACTCGCGGATGAGCTCGGGGTTCTCGCTGCTGCGAATCGCGCGTTCGATCGACACGTCGACGTGGGCGTCGAAGGCCTGCCCCTCGAACATCTCGCCGAGGGCGCGCGAGAGGACGCTGAGGCCACGGAAGACCGGCAGGTCGCGCAAATCGAGGACGTAGTCGCAGCCGTCAAAGACGATCGCGCGCCCGAGCGTCGTTTCGAAGGCGCGCGAGCTCATGAGCCCTCGACCTCGAGGTTGCCGTCTCGATACCCCGCGCGGTCCGAACCGTGCACCACGACTGCCTTGATGCAAGCTTCTGAGCGGGCCGTCGCGAAGGCCTCGACGATGGCGTTTGCTTCGAACTCGTGCGTCACGAGGCTCCGCACGCGCTCCCGCAGAGCCGCGTCAGCAGCCAGGAGGTCGAGGGCCGCATGGAAGTCGCCGCAGCGCGAAGTCGAGACGCGCAGGTCCTTCTCGAGCACCGCTTCCAAGAGCTCACCGGTCCGAGCGTCGCTGCGCGAGCGTCCGTCGATCCAGATGGTGCCGCGCGGGCGCAAGATCGAATGCTCGTCGGCCGGACTCGGGCGGATGACGGCGTCGACCGAGGCCGCGACCGCATCGACGACGACGCCGTCCGCGCGCGGCAGGCCCGGCTGGCCGTCGAAGGCCGAACGAAGCGCAGCGGCGCTGTCGCCGCGCACGACCTCGAAGGTCGCTTCGATGGCTGGCGGCACAGACTGCGTCGCGAGCCAAGCGAGCACGGGTCGCGGCCGCCCCGAAAAGCGACCAACGCGTGCAGCAAATGCTGCCGCCGCGTCCTCGCAGTCACCGAGCTTCGCGATGCCGAGCTCGTCGACGACCATCGCCGTGACCTGAGCGATGCCGGCTGCCGGTCGCCCGTGCGTCGACTTGATGTGCACTTCTCGTCGCGCACGCCGCAACGCCACCGCAAGCGCATCCGGATTCCCGGTCGTGTCGAAGACGATGTCGAAGTCGCTCGCTCGCGCGCCGTCATCACCGACCTCGAAGCTGTCCGCGCCGAAGCGCAGCGCGACAGTGCCGAGCTCTTCTCGTCGCACGAGGGCGACGATCTCGTAGCGCACTCCGCGTCGCGCGCGCTCCGCGGCCAGCGCCGCAACGAGCAGCATGCCGAGGCGACGCGGACCGAGGACGGCCACGCGATCGCCCTCGCGCGGCTCGCTCGTGCGCACGCCGTGCAGCGTCGCGGCGAAGGGCTCGACGAGGACGGCGACGTCACTCGGGATCACATCGGGCACGGCGATCATCGCGTTCACGGGCGCGAGCACGTAGGGACCGAAGCCTCCAGGCAGGGAGTCGATGCCGAGCACATGCCGCTCTGGACAGTGCGTCTCGAGTCCCGCGTCGCAGAAAGCGCAGGCCGTCTCGACGCCGCGCGCTCGGTGCGAAGCATTGATCTCGACGACGAAGCGCTGGCTCGTCCCAGGCACGTGCGCAACGAGCTCGTGCCCGGTCACCTGCGGCAGCGGGAAGGGCAAGAAGTGCCGGTCCAAGTCCGTCGAGCAGACACCGCAGCGCTCGGTCTCGAGCAGGCGATAGCCACGGCCGACATCGAGGTAGGGCGCTCCGTTGCGCTGTATCGTCCAGCCGCCTTGCTCCGAGCCCGAGAACTCGTAGCTCGCGTGCTCGAAGCTCGTGTCGGCGCGGTAGTCATGGGCTTCGAAGCGGAGTTCCATCGGCATCGTCTCTATCGAACCTCTTCGTAGGCCAGCTTGGCTGTTCGCGGAGACATTTCCAGGCCCGCGTGGGTCATGCCTGCTGCGAGCGCACCCAAGCCTCGAGCGCGTGCCACTGTTCGTGAAGATCCTGCGTCGCGACGCCGATCGGGCTCTTGAAGAAGCAGCCGAGCCAGGTCAGCGCGCCGCTAGCGCCCCGCGCTGCAGCAAGATCGACGAGGCGGACCATGTCGAGCACGAGGGGGGCCGCGAGGATGGCGTCGCAGCCATGCCAGGTGAACTCCATGTGCATGCGGTGGCCGAGGAAGCCCTCGAAGTGAATGTAGTCCCACGCCGTCTTGCGGTCGCCGAGCGAGGCGACGTAGTCGATCGCGACACGCGTCTGCGGCGCGTAGCCGAGGATGTTCGGCAAGAGCGAGTCCTTGCTGTCGATCTTCGAGGCCTTGTTCTCGCCTTCTTGGAGCACGAGGCCGTCGCGGTCGCCGAGCAGGTTGTAGCCGAGCCACGAAAGCACGCGCAGATTGCGGTACTTGAACATCGGTGCGAGCGCGCTCTTGACGAGGGTCTCGCCGGTCTTGCCATCCGCGCCCATGTAGGGCAGCGCTCGCGCTTCGAAGAGCTCCCGCAGCGCCGCACAGAGCGTCACGTTGCTCGGCGTGAAGTGGATGAAGGGACAGCCTGCCTGCGCAGCCGCATAAGCATAGAGCAGCGACGGGCGGACCTTGCTGCGTTGGTTGCGGTCGATCGCGCGGTCGAGGGCTTGCAGGCTCGCGTGCGTCTTGTCGAGCTCGATCCGCGCTTCGGTCGACGCGAGGTTGACGACGATGACGCGGTCGCAGCGCTCGCGCTTCCGGAAGGCCTCGATGTCCGCGCTCAAGTCCTCGACGGTCTCGCGAAGGGAGCGCCGATCGCCGCGCACCTCGGCGCTCGCCATTTGGGTGATGACCTTGCCGGCGTTCTGAGCCGTGCCGTTGATGATCCGCTTGTCGATCGCGCGGAAGTCGCGCGCGAGACGACGCACGAGCTCGGGTGCGATCGAGCCCGAGTCACGCCCGATCTCGAGGGCCGCCTCTTCGGTCGTCGTCGTGCGGATGTCGTGGCCGCCGAAGACGAGGTCGCCGAAACCCGCGAGCGGCAGGTCCGCCAGGAGTTCGAGCTCGGTCATGAGGCCAACGCGCGGCGCGAGGTCCTTGGCCATCGCGTGCGCCCCGGCCATGACGGTCGTCGCGAGGCCGCCGCGCGCGCCGACGAGCCAGACGCCGAGGCGGCGCTTGCTACGGCGCTTCGGTTCGGTCGAAGCGTGCTTGTTGCTGCGTGGTGTCAAAGCTGTGGCGAAATCGGCCCCGGAGCATAGCAGGTGCGACGCCCCCGACGCTCGCGCCAAAGTCGCGGCCGGTCGATCAGGCGAACCGACCCGGAACCGACTTCACCGACATCCAGCCAGCGGTAGACGCCGCGCGCGCGGGTGATCGCATTCGGGTCCGCAACGGCCAATACAGTGCGCCGCGCATCTCGAAGCCCATCACGGTCTTCGCCGAGTTCGGAGGCGCGCGCATCGGGTCGGCGACGCAGATCTTCACCATCGAGAACATCCCTTTCGGCACCGTTTGCACGGTCGCCGGGATGGTTCTCGAGTCGCAGATCGTGATCGTGCAGATCTGCAAAGGCACGGTCGCGCTGTCCGGGTTCGCGATTTCCCGCGGCTTTGCGCCCCTGCCGACGATCAGCTTCACGGATTGCGACGCAGTCACGATGCACGGCTGCGCTCTCAAGTCGACGATCTACGCGTTCCGCAGTCGCCTCGTCATGAGCGACTCGTACGTGCTTCCGACCGCGAACGCCAATGCCTTGATGGGTGGGCTCGTATCGGATGACACCGATGTCGCCTTGTCTGGCAAACAACTGTAGGCGAATGCGCGCCGTCAAAAAGGCATAGCCGCTCGGCCTCGCCGTCGGCTACCAGGGGTTGGCCATCACGCCGAAGCTCAGCATGGATTTCTCGGCGCCGGTGCTGCAGGTCCTGCGCTGAGCGATCGAGCCACAGTCGCTCACCCGTGAGTTCGACCATGGCCTCCGTCCTGCCGATCGCTTCACGGTCCAGGCCGCTCCGGGCCGATGAGAGGGAATATGCGCACGCTCCCCCTCTGCGCCCTGGTCGCCCTCTGGGCGGCCTTCGTCGCCCTGCTGCTCTCGCCTGTCCTCGGTGATGCTGGCGGCGACAGCGCCCAGTACCTGGCACTCGGCGAGGCGCTCGCGCGTGGTGACGGCTATGTCGACACGCACTTGCCGCAGCAGCCCTTGCACGTGCACTACCCGCCGGGACTGCCGCTCTTGCATGCGGGGCTCGTCTTCGTCTTTGGTCCGGCGCCCTTTGTGCCGGCGAAGATCGCCGTGCTCTTGCTCGGGGCCTTCGGCCTCTTGTGCTTCGGTCGCCTCTTCGCGCGCTTGGCCTCGCCGCAGCAGGCTTTGCTCGCGCTCGGGCTCGGGGCCTTCTCGCCTTATGTCGTGCGCTTCGGGGCGTCGCTTTTGACCGAGATCCCGGCGATGGCCATGATCGCGGCGACGCTCCTGTTCCTGGATACAGCGTTGCGTGAAGACGACCCGAGGCGTGCAGGCCGAGCGGCGACGCTCGCGGTGCTCTTCGCGGCGTGCGCTTGCAGTCTGCGCGTCGCGAGTGTCGTGGTCTTGCCGCCACTCACGATTGCCTTGTTCCTGCGCCTTCGTTGGGCCGCGCTGCCGCGTGTCGTTCTTGCCGCTGCGCCGCTCGCTCTCTTCATGGCTTGGGGCTTTGGGGTGGGGGCCGGTTGGTTCGGCGAAGCGCGCGGTGGCGGAACCTGGAGCTACAGTGACGAGATCGCGGCGCGCATCGGCGGGCCGATGGACATCGCCGTGCACGCGCTCGGCGGCTTGCCGATCTTCGTGCGCGGCATCGGGGCGAGCATCGTCGATGTCCCGCTCGTCGCGCGCGTGGATGCGCTGGGCTATGTGCTCGCCGCGCCGGTCTTGGTTGGGCTGCTGTGGGCGCTCTTCGATCGTCGGCGCGCTCCGCTCGCTTGGACGACGCTGCTGGCAATCGCTGTCGCTTGCGCGGCGCCCGAGCGCACGATGCGCTACCTCGTGCCGACTGCGCCGTGCTTTGCGTTCTTCTTCGTCGATGGCTGCGCGCTCGTGTTCAAGGCCCTGACGCAGAAGATCACAGCGTCTGCGCCGCTGCGCACGGTCCCACGCTTCGGGCTGGCGATCGGCGCGGTCCTCGCGATGCTCCAGGTGCCTGGGCTCGTGCACGAGGTCGAAGCGCGCCACAAAGGCACGGTCCTCGACGCGCCGCTCGCCCTTCGCGACAAGGTCGCGCCGATCGAGCAGGGGGCTTGGACGGAGCTGCGCGTCCTACCACAGGGGTCGGAAGTGGCCGTGCGCTTCGCGAGCTTCTTTCAGCTCATGGAAGCCGCGCGTCAGACGACGCCCGTCGACGCTGTGCTCTTGTCGCGCAAGCCGCGCTTCGTTTCCTACTTGACCGGAAGGCGTTGCTTGCGACTCCCCGCGGACCTGGCGCCCGAAGTGCTCGCGCAGCGGCTCGAGGCGATGAGCTTCGATGTCTTTGTCGACGACGGCCTCTTCGCTGACACGATGACCGCTCGACCCATCATCGAGCAGGGCCTCGGCTTCCGCGAAGCTACGGTGATCCGGAGCGCGCGGCTGCTGCAACGGCCCTCGCCCGCGGTCCGGCCGGGACGCTGAAGCGAAGCACAGCTCCGCTTCTTTCATCCTCGCGTATGCTCTCGGGCACGCATGGATGAAGCTTCGACCGACACGCCGGACGGCAGGGAGACGATCGGACCCTATCGCATACTCGGCGTGCTCGGGGAAGGCGGCATGGGCGTCGTCTACTTGGGCGAGCAACGCGTTCCGGTTCGCCGCCGCGTGGCGATCAAGGTCATCAAGCTCGGCATGGACAGCAAGGAAGTGCTCGCGCGCTTCGACACCGAGCGACAGGCCTTGTCGCTCATGGAGCACCCGAACATCGCGCGTGTCTTCGATGCCGGGAGCACCGCGGCAGGGCAGCCCTGGTTCGCGATGGAGGTCGTCAAGGGCGACCCGATCACAAACTATTGTGACGGCCGCAAGCTCGGCATCCGCGAGCGGCTCGAGCTCTTCCTCGATGTCTGCGCGGCCGTGCAGCACGCGCACTTGCGCGGCGTCATGCACCGCGACCTCAAGCCTTCCAACATCCTCGTTGCGACGACCGACAGCGGCGCGTGCGTCAAGGTCATCGACTTCGGTCTCGCCAAGGCGACGGCGCAAGCGCTCACCGAGGCGACGCTCTACACACAGCAAGGACAGATTCTCGGCACACCTGAATACATGGCGCCGGAGCAGGCGGGACTTGGAGCGGGCGATGTCGACACGCGTAGCGATGTGTATGCACTCGCGGTCGTGCTCTATGAAATGCTCACGGGTGGGCTGCCGTTCCAGCGCGAAGATCTGTTCGAAGGCGGCTTCCTCGGCATGCTCGAGATCTTGCGGGAAAGCGATCCGCCGAAGCCCAGCACCCGCGTGACAACCCTCGGTGCCCGCGCGACCGAAGTCGCTCGCCGCCGCCAGGTCGACGAGCAGGGATTGCGCAAGCGCCTGCGCGGCGACCTCGACTGGATCGTCATGCGCGGCCTCGAGAAGGATCGCGCGCGTCGCTACCAGTCGGCGCGTGAGTTCGCGGAGGATGTCGAGCGTCACCTGCGATCGCTGCCCGTGCTCGCGGGGCCGCCGAGCTTTTCCTATCGGGCCTCGCGCTTCGTAAAGCGCCATCGCGGTGCCGTGTTCGCGACCGGGCTCGTGCTCGCCGCGATGGTCGTGGGGACCGCGTTCGCGACCAAGTTTGCCATCGAAGCAAACGCCGCCGCCAAGGTCGCCGAAGCGAGTCGCAAGGACTTCGACATGCTCAAGGTGGTGGTGGAACTCGACAGCGCCGAGGCGAAGGAGCGCGAGCTCTATCCACCATGGCCTGAGAAGAGCGCCGCCCTCGCAGCCTGGATCCGAGATGATTACGGACGTCTCGCCACCATGCGGCCCCAGGTGGATGCGACGCTCGGATTGCTTCGCGATCGCGGCGACGAGCTGACTGCGGCTGAGCGCTTCTTGAGTGCCACGCTTTCTGAGTGGGCAGCACAGTTCGATGAGCTCGACCGCGGCGCGCGCGTGTCGGTCGAGCGACGCCTCGCGTGGAGCAAGCGCATCGAAGCGCTGACGCTCGCACACCCGAAGGCCCGCGTGACTTGGGACGAAGCCCGCGAGGCCGTCCGCGCTGCCGATGGCGTGCGCGCTCACGCCCGTTACAAGGACATCGAGATCGACCTCGTTCCGCAGGTCGGTCTCGTGCCGATCGGCATTAACCCAGTGACAAAACTCTGGGAGTTCTACGACTTGCGCACGGCTTGCGACCTCGTCGCGGGTGCAGACCCGGCAGAGCTCACGATTCCACACCACGAGAGCGATGGACGCATCGCATCGCTCGACAAGCTCGGGCTCGTGTTCGTGCTCGTGCCGGGCGGGCGCTTCTTGATGGGGGCGACGCGCGAGGAGACGTCGGAGCCCAACGAAGGACCATGTCACGAGGTCGCGCTCGCACCGTTCTTCCTCTCGCGTTTCGAGATGACCCAAGGGCAGTGGGCGCTTCTGACGGACGGCAACTACCCGAGTCTGTATCGCGTTGGTTCGCAGTAATTGGGCATTGGTACTGTGCAGCCGTGGCATCCAGTAGAGTCCATCAGCCACGAAGAAGCGCTCGAACGCCTGAGGCAGCAAGGTCTCGACTTGCCGACCGAGGCACAGTGGGAGTACGCATGTCGAGCAGGCACGACGACGCGTTATTGGTCAGGTGACGACGCCGACTCCCTCGCGAGCGTCGCCAACGTCCTCGACGTGACGGCGCAGAAGCACTATCCCGAGTGGGGGCAGCACGACGTGAGCTTCGACGACGGCTATGCCGGCCCCGCGCCATGTGGCTCGTATCGCGCTAATCCGTGGGGTTTCCACGACATCCACGGCAACGTCATGGAATGGGCTCGCGATCCCTTCTTGCCGTACGCGTGCCGTGTGCGGCCTGGTGATGGCTTGCGACTGCCAAGCTTGGAGGATGGCAGCGAATGCGAACTCGACGGGACTTTCTGCATTCGCGATGGTCATCACCAGGGCCCGTCGTTCTTGTCGCGCGCCGCGGCACGTGATCGCAACTCGAACACGGTGCGCATGGCCCTGATCGGCGTGCGCCCGTCGCGAGCGGTGACGGCAAGCAGGAAGTGACGCTGGCAAGGGTGCACGGCGCCGGCTGCGACCGAACGTCGATGTCAGCTCGGGTGCTGCGCTGGCGCCTCGGCGACATTGTCGCTGCGTGCGGGCCGGCGGGCCTGCATGATCCTATTTCCTCTTCCCTCAGGATTCGAAGCTATGAAGCTGAGCAGCTGCTCTATCTATCTCTTCGCGTT
>CALLZN010000084.1 GCA_937858895.1 uncultured bacterium
CCCGCGGCTCGAGGGTCTTGCGCATGTGAGGCCGATGAAAAGTCACTGCGAACCTGACTGCGAACCCGACTGGGAACGCATCAAGCGAATCGTCGCCGATGCGCTCGAGGCCGCGCCCGACCAGCAAGGCGCGCTCATCGTCGCAGCCTGCAGGGGCGATGCCAGGATGTTGGCGGCTGCTCGCGCGCTGCTCGCTTCGTACCACGGTGCCACGGGCTTTCTGGAAGCGGGTGCTGTGCTGCCGCCCCCTGTCGTGCCACCGCCGCCTTGATATGCTTCGCAGGATGGGGTCACACGCTTCGAGGCGCGCTGCAGCGTGGCGCTTCGGATTTTCCACGCTGGCTTGCTACTTCATGGGCCCACTGCTGGCAGATTGCGGCACGCGAGGTCAGGAGAGCGTCGAGGTTGCCTCACTCGACTTGTCGGATCCAACTACGCGCCGTCCGTTCGCAGCCTGGATCGAAGCCAAGGCCGAGCCGGCGGCGAACTTCGTGCTCTCGAAGTTCGATGCACACGATGTGGTCCTCATCGGCGAGAACCACGAGGTGCGCGAGAACTGCGACTTCGTCTCCACCCTTGTTCCGAGCTTGGCGACGCGAGGGATCCGCGTTCTCGCGACCGAGTTCTACCGCGCGAGCCAGAATGCCGACCTCGAGGCCCTCGTCGATGGCAAGGCCGAGGCCTTCGACCGCGCGCGGGCCATTGCTCTGACGCGTGACCTCGCTTGGCCGACTTGGGGCCACGTCGAGTATTTGGCCATCGTCGAAGCGGTCTACAGAAACAACCGCGAGGCCCGCCGAGCGGCAGGAGACTCAGATGTTGCGCCGTCCCTGCTGCGCTTCGTCGGTATCGATAGCGACTGGAAGCAGGTCGACCATTGGCGCAGCTCGAAGCGCGAACAGATGACGACGATGCTCGCTCGTGAGAAGTGCTTCGAACAGAGCGTCGCGACGCAAGTCGACGCTGGCCACAAGGTCCTCGTCCATTGCGGCTTTGCCCACTCGGTGACTTCGCACGGTCTCCGCCTCGGCACGGTCTTGCGCAAGCGCTACGGGCAGCGCGTCGGCCAAGTCGTGCTCCACCACGACTTCGGTGCGATCTCCAAGGCCATCGAGGACCTCGTGGGACAGCGGCGCGGCATCGGCTTCGACATCGTCGGGTCGCCGTTTGCTCCTTGGCGCGAGCGTGCGTCGCCGGCCTTTGCCTACGTCGACAGCCTCGGTCAGATGGCCGAGGCCTGGGTCTTCTTGGACGCGAGTTCCGCCCTGCACCCGACGACGTGGATCGACGGCTTCATCGATGCGCGGCACTTCGAGGACGCGCTCTTCGTGGCGCGCAAGCGTCGCATGGTCGCGAAGGACGCCGAGGTCGAGAATGCCCACGAGCTCGACTCGCTCATCCAATCGTTCTACCGGCGTCGAGCCAAGCTGCCGCCCCGATAGGAAGAGCGACCGCACGCTCCACGCACGCTCCACTGGACTCCAATGCAGGACGTCGGGAGCCCTTCCTCGAGCTCGGGATGACAGCGTGGCGATCCTGTTGGGGATCTCTCCTCAGCGCTTTCGTGCGCGAGCACCGAAATACGGATAGCTCTCGAAGACGTCGCCGCCGTCGACGCGCGGGTCTGCCGTCACGCGCATCCAGTCCTCTAGCGTGGCGGTCAGGCTCTTGCGTTGCTCGATCTAGTCCTTGTCGTCGATGACGTTTCTTGTCTGTGCCGCGTCGTTTCGCAGGTCGTAGAGCTCGAACTCGGGTCGTTTTGCGAACGCGAGTTCGAAGAAGCGATCCCGGTTCTCGAGCATCGCCGACTTCGTGGGGGAGTTGTCGACGTCGCCGAATGCACCGACCGAAAAGACGTGCTCCGGGTCCCCGCTCGGCCATCGCTCCGGTCTGAGGTTCCAGATGAGCAAGAACTCCTCGGTGCGCACCGCTCGCGCCGGGTATCCGACGTTGTCCTCGCGCACGTGCGCGTGTCGCTCGCGTTCGAGAAAGACACGCTGCCTTTCCGACGCGTCGCTTCCTACCTCGTCACGCTTCTCGAGCAGTGGGAGCAGACTGCGTCCGGTCATCGATCCCGGACGCGGAAGCCCGGCTGCTTCGAGAAACGTCGGCGCAAAGTCCGTCGCACTCGTGAACGCTCGTGATCGACGCGACCCCTCGATGCGTCGCTTCCACATGATCGCGAGTGGCATGCGAGTGCCACCGTCGTAGAGCGTGGCCTTCGCGCGCGGAAACGGCATGCCGTTGTCACTCGTCACGACGACGATCGTGTTCTCGAGTTGTCCTCGCTCCTCCAAGAGCGCAAGCGCACGACCGACGAGAGCGTCGAAGCGTTGGACTTCGACGTAGTAGTCGAGGATGTCGGAGCGAACGAGTTCCGTGTCCGGCAAGAAGCCCGGCACGCGCACGTCCGTGAGCTTCATAGAAGCGGCGACGCCGCTGCCCTTTGTGTAGGGTCGATGCGGGTCGGAGCTCCCGAGCCAAAAGCAGAACGGCTTGCCCTTGACGGGTTCGGACGCGTGTTCTGCCAAGAAGGCCGCGAAGGACTCGAAGCGTGGACCCGCGGGATTGCGCTCGCGACCGCCGCGTCGGAAGTCGCCGGGCCCCCAGGCCTTTCCGCAGTGCCCGATCCGATACTCAGCGCCTTCGAGCAGGTCCGGGTAGACCGGGAACGCAGCGGGAAGAAAGCCGTGGAGATTGGCGCCTTCGCGAAGTCGATGGATCGCCTGTCCCGTGAGGATGCCAGCGCGAGACGGTGTGCAGGACGGCGATGCGCAGTAGGCTTGTGTGAAGAGCACGCCGTCGCGCGCGACTCGATCGAAGGCGGGTGTCTTGACGACGGGGTCGCCGTACGCGCTCGCATGTGGCCACGACCAGTCGTCGGCGATGCAGAAGAGGATGTTCGGCCGTGACGATGTCGCTTTGCTCGCGGCACCAACCTGCGCGGGAGCGGCGAGTGTGACGGGCGCGAGCGTGAGCAGCGCCGCGCAGACGAGTTCCCGTCGGTTCATGGCGGCGATCCTACGCCGTATCGTTGTCGCTGCCCATGTGGAGAGCCCGCCGTTACGGACGCGGCGCAGTCAGCGACCATAGATCCAATTCTGCGCACCGGAGTTGGCGGTCGCGATCTCGACGTGCCCGTCGCGGCTCCAGTCGCCGATGATGAGTCCGTACGTCATGCCGTCGGCCATTCCGAAAGGCATGCTCTCGAAGGTCCCATCTGCACGCTGCAGCCAGATCTCGTTCTTCTGCCCGGTGTTCCCAAACACGAGGTCGAGGCGCCCGTCGCCGTCCATGTCGGCTGTTGCAACTGCGTACGAACGGCTGTTCTCGCCGATCTCGACCATGCGCGAGAACCCGCCATTTCCGTCGCCGAACCACACGACGTTGGGCTGATCGATGTTCGCGTTCACAATATCGAGCTTGCCGTCGTCGTTCACGTCCGCGAGCGCGACGCCGCGTGTTGCATCCTTGCCCGATCCGTAGGTTCGAGCTTCCGAGAAGCCGCCTTTTCCGTCATTCAGATAGACATAGTTCTGCTCGCCCTGTCGATTCGCGACTACCAGATCGAGATCACCGTCACGATCGACATCACCCGCCGCCGTGTGGATCGTCGAGTCTCGTTCGCCGCCGAAGCGCATTTCGCGCGCGAATCCTCCCTTCCCGTCGTTGAAGCAGATCAGGTTCGCACCGCCCCGAATCGAAAAGACGATGTCGGGTCCGCCTACGCCGTCCAGATCGGCGGCCATGACATGGCGCGTCGAAGTCACGCGACCAACTTGCAGTCCCGCCTCAAAGACTGCCTTGCCGTCGTTCCAATAGACGCGACTCGGCTCTCGATCGTTGCCGACGACGATGTCGATGTCGCCGTCGCCATCCAGATCTGCCAGCGCGGCCGCGTAGCTCTTCGATGGGTTGCCCAAGCTGCGGACGAGCGGGAACTTTCCGCGCCCGTCGTTGACGAAGACGCGATTCTGACCGGGCCAGTGGCGACCGTTGGCGGCGACGATGTCGAGGTCGCCGTCCCCGTCGAGGTCCGCGGTCGCGAGCGACGCGGTCAGTCCCTTCGCGGTTCCGAGCGGACGCTCGATGTCGAAGCTGCCTCGCGCATCCGACGATGCGTGCGCAGCGACCGGCGTAGTCCGTCCGACGTCCGCGATGCAGTAGAGATGTTCGCGACCACGCAGGTAGATTTCGTCACCGACGATGGCCAGCGAAGCGTCGACCTTGTCGTCGAGGTGGTTCGTCCCGATCTTGACGAGGGTAGCTCCGTGTCGGAGCACCTGTGTGACGCCGTCTCGCGACGTTATGTAGACGTGACCATTCGCGCCTACCGGCGACGCGTACACGGTTCGGATCTCTCCGAGCTTCTCTCCTTCGAAGTAGGGCTCGCCGGTGTTCGCGTCGAGACAGCTGAGGACGCCCGTATTGCCGCGCAGGAAGTAGTAGTGATCGTCGTAGAGCAGGGCCGACGGTACGTACGAGGTGCTTTGGCTGTACTGCCACTTCACGTGCTGCGTGCCGGCGAGATCGCCTTTCGCGCCGGCGAGAGATACAGCCTGCAGCGCCCGACCACGGTAGCCGCTCATCATGTAAACGACGCCATCGCGGTGAATCGGAGTCGGAATGCAATTGACGGTCATGCCCGAGAGATGCCACAGAACTTCGCCAGTCTCGAGGTCGTAGCCGCGCGAAGCTGTCGTCGCATTGATCACGATCTGCGGCCGTCCGTCCACGACGATGACAATCGGTGTCGACCAGCTCGTGATTTCGTCCCGATCCTTTCGCCAAAGCTCCTGGCCGGTCTTCTTGTCGAGCACGACGAGAAACGATGCTCCTTCGTGATCCCAGTTGATGATGAGTTTGTTTCCGAACAGCGCCGGCGAGCTCGCCTCTCCGTACTGACGACGCGTCGTCATGCGCCCGAGATCCTTCGACCAGATCACCTTGCCATCGAGGTCGAGGCAGTAGATGCCGCGCGAGCCGAAGTTGACGTAGACGGCCTCGCCGTCGGTGACCGGGGAATTCGAAGCGTGACTGTTGGTCGAATGCCCACCTTCGTGCGGCACGGCCTCGGACACGGTCTTGCGCCAGATCGTGCTGCCATCGTGTCGCGACAGCGCGACTACCACGAACTCGTGCACAAGCGTCGGCCGCGGCTGCGCGAGCTCGTGCTGCGGCTCATTTGATCCCGATTCACCGCTGCGATCGGTCGTGATCGCGGTCGTGAGGTAGACGCGGTCCTTCCAAATCGCCGGCGTCGAAATCCCGAGGCCCGGCACCGCGACTTTCCAGCGGATGTTCTCCGTCTCACTCCAGGTCGTTGGAGGTCGCGAACCATCTACGTATCCCGTGCCGTGCGGTCCGCGCCACTTGGGCCAGCCCGGATCGACGGCTTCTTGCGGCGCCCCACGCGCGGTCCCGAGGCAGAGAATCCCGAGGCCGAGAAGAGAGAGAGCGAGCACGCGGGTCCTTGTCATGCGCGCAGGATAGCGCCTGGGCGACGCTCAAAGGCTTCGTGCAGATCCTAGACCGTTGGCGGAGTTGACGTTGATCGGCGTGATCCCGGCCTGATACCAGAACATCTGGGTACAGAAGACAGCGTTGGCATACTGCGGAAAGGGGCTTGGCACTGTAATTGCTGGGGAGCTCGAGCTTGGATGTCGGGCGTATGCTCTGGTTGCATCGCCGCTTCGAGGTGCGTGCGCAGCACGCTTTGATCCTTCGTATCGAGGTACCCGCTCATGCGGCCGTCCCGCTGCCATGCTTGGCCTAGCTCCGCTTCTTGCTTATCGCTCGTTGTCCTGTTCGCTTGGATACCAGCCTCGGGCATTGCGCAACGCACGCATCGCGTGACTCTCAATCCTGCGGCAGTGCCTATCACGATTGCGCCTGGCAAAACGGTGCAGAACGCCTGGGTCTACAATGGGCAACTCCCTGGACCGACAATCCGCGTAACCGAGGGGGATCGGTTGCAGGTGAAAGTCCTCAACGATCTTCCGGAAGCGACCTCGGTGCATTGGCATGGCTTGCCAGTTCCACTGGCCGCGGATGGCGTTCCCGGAGTGAGCCAAGGGGCAATCGGAGTCGGTCAAGAATACGACTACGACTTCGTCGTCACGACGCCCGGGACCTACTGGTACCACCCTCACGTCGATATGCAGATCGATCGCGGCCTCGTTGGTGCCATCATCGTCGATCCCAAGAACAGCGCTGCGGATCCGCGCTTCGATCGCGAGTATCTCCTGCTCGTCGATGACTGGCTTCCCGGTGCGCCGATTCCGGGGCGCGATCCGATCTACAGCGACTATCTCCTCAACGGCAAGACGAGTGCCGGACAGACGCCCTTGGCCGTCAAGCAGGGGGAGGTCGTTCGTTTGCGTGTCGTCAACGTCTCCGGCGCGACGCCCTACGTCTTCACGGTCGATGGTCATTCGATGCGCGTGACGCACGCGGATGGTCAGCCCGTCGCTCCCGTGATCGCCGGGGCGATCCCGATCGGGCCAGGCGAAAGGTACGACGTCTATGTCGACGCGAATCACGTTGGCAAGTGGAGCATCGCCTTCGCGGACCTGCAGAATCGCTCTCGCACGCTCGTGCGCGCCGTGCTCGCGTACGATGGCTCGAACGCGCCAATTCCCGATGCCTCGTACGTGCCCATCGCCCTCGCTTCGGCCCCACTCCTGACCTATGCCCAACTCAAGAGCGCCAGCCCCCGCGGATCGCTCTTCGCGCAGCCATCGCGCACCTACGACTTGCAACTCGGTATGCGCATGATGCAATACGTCTGGACGATCAACGGCCAGGCTTTCCCGAACGCAGATCCGATCTTCGTCTCCTTGCAGGATCGCGTGCGCTTTCGCATCTCGAATCCCACGATGATGTATCACCCGATGCACTTGCATGGACACTTCATGCTCGTCCATGGCAGCCTCGGTGGAACGACGGCCCCGCTCGTCAAGGACACCGTCTTGCTTCCTCCCGGGACGATGCGGTCGGCAACGCGCATCGACGTCGACTGGTTGGCCGACAACCCGGGGCGCTGGCCCTTCCATTGCCATCAGATCTATCACATGGGCGCCGGAATGATGCGCCTGGTGGAGTACGCGGGTCGTGATGGCGATGGTGATGGACTCGCGGACGGCCAGGACTTCGATCCGCATCGAGGCCATGCAGTGACTTGGACCGAGAGCGGCAACTACGGCATCGGGACCAAAGTCGACTTCAAAGCGCAATGGACGCCGGGGCAATTCTCGATGTGGTTCGTCGGAGCGCCGCTGCTGCAAGCCGTGCCGTTCGGGCTCTACGGTGACTCCTGGATTGCCCCATACATTCCGCTGGGCGCGTCGCTCGTCGGCGTAGGTGGTATGTCGACGCTGAGCTTCCACTTGCCGAACGACGCTGGCTTGGTCGGTGTGCGCGCTGGCTTGCAAGCGCTCACGACGACTGCGACCCTTGCGCCCGGTCTGCGACTGTCGACTTTGAGCTATCTGACGATTCGCTAGTCGTGGCTCGTGGCGGCGAGCACGGCTGTCTCTTCATCGCTCTGTGGCGACTGCCGAGGTCTGCCTTGTGCGCAGTGCACGGTTTCAGAGGCGGATCATCGTTGCGGTCTGGAACCGTTGGCCTATCGTGCGCCTAGTGCGGTCGTAGACGGTTTGCGCGTCCGAGCCCTGAGACGACGTGAACTGGGAGCTTCATGGAAGACACAACGAGTGCGATCCGAACGTCCGTGGCCATTGCCACCATCCTGCTGACGTCGCTCACAGGCTGCGGCTGGATGGAAAGTCGTGATCAGATCCGCATGAAGGTCGAGTCGCTCTACGGCGCGGAGCCAGGTGCGCGAGCTCCTTCAGCTTCGGACACGGTGGCGACGATCGTTCCGTCGGATGCACAGATTCGTGAGCGCGCGAATCTGACGCTCTACCTTCGATACGGGCTACACCAGAACGCGAGGTTGCGTTCCCGCTATCACCAATGGCGGGCGGCTCTCGAGCGCATCGCCCAAGTGACGACTCTGCCGGATCCCGTGTTCACGTTCGCGCAGTTCGTCGAGGAGGTCCAGACGCGCACCGGTCCGCAGGAACGTCGATACGGGCTTTCGCAGACCTTTCCCTGGTTCGGCAAGCTGGACCTTCGCGGTCGAGTCGCCAGTTTGGAAGCCGAGGAACTCTGGCAAGGCGTGCAGTCGACGCGCCTCGAAGTTACGCGCGACATCGCAGTCGCCTACTACGAGTACGGCTACCTGTCGCAGGCGCTTCGCATCACACGTGAGAGTCTCGATCTCCTCCAACAGCTGGATCCCGTCGTTCAGCGACGGATCGCATCGGGGACTGCGGGCCAAGAGGACCTGCTGCGCCTCCAAGTCGAAGTCGGCAAGCTTTCGAACGAACTCGCATCGTTCGAAAGCGTGCAGGCGTCGCTGAGTTCGAGGCTCGCATCGGCCATGAGCTGGCCCGAGCCCGAAGCCCTGCCTCTTCCCGAATTGCGCGAGCCAGGGCCTTCGCCTCTCGCCGCCGACGGCCAGAGCGTCGATGCCTTGGTCGATCGCGCGACGACGCTCAACCCGAGACTCGTCCGACTTCGCGAGAGCATTCGAAAGAACGAGCGAGCTCGCGAACTCGCGGGACTCGCGCGCTGGCCGGATGCCACGCTGGGCTTGGACTACTTCGAAACGGGGTCAGCATTGACGCCTACGCTCGGGAGTGGGGATGACCCGGTTGCCCTACGTCTGATGTTCAACCTCCCCATCTGGGGAAAGAAGTACGCCGCGGCGGAGCGTGAAGCCGACCAGCAGATCGACGCGAATCGTTTTGCGCTTCTCGACGCCAGTCTCGTCATGCGCGCCGATCTCGAGTATGCGGCGTTCCAGCTCGCCGACGCGGCGCGCCAAGTCTCGCTATATCGCGATTCGCTCCTGCCGCGTGCCAGCGAATCGCTCAATGTCACGCGCGCTTCGTATCGCGCCGGCCGAGCAACACTGCTGGACGTCATCGACAGCGAGCGTGCCCGGCTTCAGTTCGAAATCGCCTACTGGCGCGCATGTCGGGACCAATTCCAAAGCCACGCGCGTCTCGAGGCCATCGTTGGAGGTGAGGTCCGATGAACAGGACTCGCATTGTCGGCATCGTCATTGGTGCATTCGCGCTGTTCTTGCTCGGGCGTTGGTCGAACTCGTGGCGGTCGCAGTCAGGCCTCGAGCGTCCAAGCGCGCACGAGCCCACCGAATCGGTGGTCGGCAACAAGCCTGCTGTCGCGCTCTGGACTTGCCCGATGCATCCGGAGATTCAGCTGCCGGAACCGGGCGCTTGCCCGAAGTGCGGGATGGATCTCGTGTTGATGCAGGCCGGCGACGACGCAGGACCCCGACAACTTCGGATGTCTCCCAACGCCGTGCAGCTTGCTCGCGTCGTCACATCGCCGGTGGTTCGGCGCTTCTTGTCGATGCCAATCCGGATGGTCGGCAAGGTCGAGTACGACGAGACTCGCGTGCGCACGATCGCTGCGCGCGTCGGTGGTCGCCTGGACCGACTCTACGTCGACTACACCGGCATCGCCGTCAAGAAGGGCGACCACCTCGTTTGGCTCTACAGTCCGCAGCTCGTCGAGGCGCAACAGGAACTCCTCGAGGCCAAGAAGCGTCTCCTGGCCACGTCGGGCGAGGCGAGTGACTTCCTGGCCGAGAGCAATCGCCAAGGCTATCGAGCTGCGCGCGAGAAGCTCCTCCTGTGGGGGCTCGGCGAAGCCCAAGTCGCGGCCATCGAGACGCGAGGCACGACCGAAGATCACATGATGATCCAGTCGCCGACCGAAGGTGTCGTGATTCACAAGGCCGTGAATCAGGGCGATTACGTCAAGGAGGGCACGGCGATCTACCGCATTGCGGACTTGAGTCAGCTCTGGATTCTCTTGGACGCCTTCGAGCAAGACCTCGCCTGGCTGCGCTACGGCCAGAGTGTCTCGGTGCAAACCGAGGCTATTCCGGGTGAGACCTTCGAGGGGCGGATTTCCTTCATCGATCCGCTGGTCCAGGAATCGACGCGCACGGTCAAGGTGCGGGTCCAGATCACGAACAAGGACATGAGGCTCAAACCCGGCATGTTCGTGCGTGCCGTCGTGCAATCTCGCGTTGCGGACGGTGGCCGGGTCATGGAGCCCTCGCTTGCCGGTAAGTGGATCAGTCCCATGCATCCCGAGATCGTCAAGGATGGGCCGGGCACGTGCGATGTCTGCGGCATGGACTTGGTTCCCGCCGAGTCTCTCGGTTATGGCACGCTTGCCGAAACGACCAAGCCCCTCGTCGTGCCGACTTCCGCCGTCCTGGTCACGGGCACACGTGCGGTTGTCTACGTCGAAGTGCCCGGGACGAAGCTGCCCACCTACGAGGGCCGAGAAGTCGTTCTCGGACCCAGAGCCGGAGATTTCTACATCGTCCGCGCCGGTCTCGAAGAGCACGAGCGAGTCGTGACTCAGGGCGCCTTCCGGATCGACAGTTCGATGCAGATCCAAGCGAAGCCAAGCATGATGTCGATGCCGGGCGAAGCGAATACGTTCACGGGGGCCAACACGGCGGCACTCCGGTTGGCAATGGAACCGATCTATGCCGCATATCTCGCCCTACAGCGCGCACTCGCTGGCGATGATGCCGAGCTTGCGAAGCAGGCCGGCACGCAGTTGCGTGATGCACTTCACGGGATCAACATCGGTGCGCTCTCGCGTGAGGCAAGGTCGCGCTGGGAGGACGAGGCCCGGATCCTCGAGAAGGAGTCCGCTGCCGTAGTCGAGGCCAGGTCCATCACGGAGTTGCGGCGCCATTTCGCGGAGTTCTCGCGCAGCGTCCTCACGCTCGAAACGACGTTCAAACACAAGGGTGCTACCGTACGCTACGAGGCCCACTGCCCGATGGCCTTCGACAATACCGGGGCTTCTTGGCTGCAGACTGGCCGAGACATCCTCAATCCGTACTTCGGGAAGGCGATGTTGTCCTGCGGTGAGATCCGCACCGAGTTCCATGGCGTCGACGAGACGACGAGGCCGGCAAAATCGCGAACTCCCGCACCAGCCAAGGAGCCCGAGGCTAGCGGCGTAGACGACAGAAGGCCGGCGAAGCTCGAGGAGGCAGTGCCGGGCGCTGCACGTGCCTTGGACACGAGAGCTGCCTACGCCCCCTACTTTGCGGTGCAAGTGGCCCTCGCTGCGGACGACCTGGCAGCGGCCACGGCGGCGATCGCGCAGCTCGCCAAGGCGATTCGCGATCCAGCGGTGAAGCCTTGGAAGGAACTGTCCGGCTCCGTCGCTGCGGCCAAGCAAGCAAGCTCCATCGACGACTTGCGCGCTGCGTTCGAAGCGATATCCAAGGACCTCTTCGCTCTTCACGAGGCGAGCGGACACGTGGGAAAGTCGCCCTACTACCGACTGCACTGCCCCATGGCCTTCGGGGGCAGGGGCGCGGAATGGATGCAAGAGGGCAAGCAGGTCGCGAACCCGTACTTCGGTGCATCGATGCTCCGCTGCGGCTCGGTGACTCAAGAGCTCGCAGGCGCGGAGCAGCGCTGACCCATGACCGAGCACCGCTCTCTGTCGCCAATCGACCGGCTCATGCGGTTCTCGCTCGAGAACAAGCTCGTTGTCATCTTGCTCATCGCCTTCTTCTTTTCGTGGGGCGTGCTCGTGGCGCCCTTCGACTGGAACCTGAAGGGAGTCCCGCGTGACCCCGTGCCCGTCGATGCGATTCCGGACACTGGGGACAACCAGCAGATCGTATTCACGACCTGGGAGGGCCGGTCGCCGCAAGACGTCGAGGATCAGATCAGCTACCCGCTGACCGTAGCGCTCCTCGGTGTTCCGGGAGTCAAGACGATCCGGAGCTCGTCCATGTTCGGCTTCTCGTCGATCTTCGTGATCTTCAAGGACGACGTCGAGTTCTATTGGTCGCGCAGTCGCATTCTCGAAAAACTCAACAGCTTGCCCGGCGGAACGCTGCCGGACGGTGTCGGGCCGGCCCTCGGTCCCGATGCGACGGCGCTCGGCCAGGTCTTGTGGTACACGATCGAAGGCCGCGACGAAAACGGCAATGCGACACCTGGCTGGAACCTGCACGAATTGCGAACCGCGCAGGACTGGTATGTCCGGTACGCGCTCTCGAGCGTCGAAGGCGTTTCTGAAGTTGCGTCCATTGGCGGCTACGTCAAGGAATACCAGATCGACGTGGATCCCAGCGCGATGCGCGCTCATGGCGTGACGCTCGACGACGTGTTCTCGGCGATACGAATGACAAACGTCGATGTCGGGGCCAGGACGATCGAAGTCAATCGAGCGGAATACGTCATCCGCGGTCTCGGCTTCATCAAGAATCTCGAAGACATCGAGGACACGGTCGTTCGGGTCCGCGACAACGTGCCGATCACCGTCAAACAGATCGCCAAGGTCGCGCTCGGTCCTGCGCTGCGCCGCGGTGCCCTCGACAAGGGCGGCGCCGAAGCCGTCGGTGGTGTCGTCGTCGTTCGCTTCGGCGCCAATCCACTCGCTGTCATCAAGCGCGTCCATGACAAGATTCGCGAGATCGCGGCTGGCTTGCCGCGAAAGACGCTAGGTGACGGACGCGTCTCGCAGCTGACGATCGTTCCCTACTACGACCGCACCAAGCTCATCTACGAGACGTTGGGGACACTGAGCGATGCCTTGCGCGACGAGATCCTCGTCACGGTCGTCGTCGTCTTGGTCATGTTGGCGCATCTCGGCAGCGCCGCGCTCATCTCGGGACTCTTGCCGCTAGCCGTGCTCATGTGCTTCATCGCAATGAAGCACTTTGGCGTCGACGCCAACGTCGTCGCTCTCTCCGGGATCGCGATTGCCATCGGAACGATGGTGGATGTCGGCATTGTGATCTCGGAGAACATTCTCAAGCACATCACGGAGCACTAAACGCCGCCGGAGCGACTCGCGTCGATCTTTCGAGGAGCATCCGAGGTCGGCAGCGCGGTACTCACGGCAGTGCTCACGACGGTCGTGAGCTTTCTGCCGGTATTCACGATGGAA
>CALLZN010000085.1 GCA_937858895.1 uncultured bacterium
TTTGCTCGGACGTGGGCGGCGCGTCCGGGGCTGCCTGGCAGGCGGTGACCGAACGAGGTTTCGGTGTAGGACGCCGCGTCGCGCACGGCGTCGCCCGCCCGCTCGATGTCGCGCATCGCGATGCGGCCGGCTTCGACTTCGCGCTGCAGGGTCGCTTCGAGGTCGAAGACCTCGGCGTGCAGAGCGTCGATCCGAGCATCGAGGTCGACCCAGTCTTGGTGCGGCTCGACCAGCTTGGCTGCGAGGTCGTCGAGGCGGTCGGCGAGCTCGGGCAAGCGCCGTTGCGCTTCTTCGATGCGCGAGCTGTCGGGGATCGCGTCGCGCCGGGCGTCTTCGGCGCGCGAGCGCGCTTGCCGCAGGAGTTCACGGGCGAGCTCGACGCTGCGCCGCGCTTCAGCGCGCATCGTGTGGTCCGCATCGATGCCGCTGCGTGCGGCGTGCAACAAGGCGCGGGCTGCCTCCAGCTCGCGGGCGCGGGCGAAGGGATCGCGGTCGCTCGCCTTGCGCTCAGCGACGGCGGCGAAGGTCGCGATGGCCTCGTCGATCTTCGAGATCGTCGGGCGCGCGACCGCCGGGTCGGACCTCGCGGCAACGACGTCCTGGACCAGCGCGCGCAGCGTCTGCGCGTTGCGGTCGTTCTCGTCTTCTTTGTGGGTGAGCGCTGTGCGGCGCTCGCTGAGTTCACGCAGGCGCAGGCGTGCGAGTTCGACGAAGGACGCCGCGCGATCGAGGTCGTGGTCGGCTTCGAGCAGGCGGGCCTCTCGGTGCCGCGCGCGCGCCTGTTCTACGTGCGTCGTCGCTGTAGTGATGTGGTCGCTCGCCTCGGTGATGTTCGTGCGCAGCGACGAGTCCGCTTCGCCGCCGTCGCGGCGCAGCGCTGCGTCCGCGTAGACCTGCAACGAAGCGAGGATCGGTCGCGCGCTCGCGATGTCTTCGTTGGCGACGCTCTGGAGCTGAGCCGACAGAGCTCTGTTGCGCTCTTCGAAGCGCGCGAGGGCCGCGCGCGTGTCGTCGAGGATGCGCCGTGCGGTCTCGGTCTCACGATGGGCGCCGCTCACGAGTGCGAAGGCCTCGTCGACTTCGCCGTTGCCGAGCGCTTCGACGCTGGTCGCGAGCTTCTCGCTTGCCCGCGTGAGGTAGGCGTCGGGATCGGCGTCGCGTTCGCGCAGCACCTGCGACGCTTCGATGCCGAGCTTCTCGGCGATGAGGCGCCGTTCGTTCGCGAGTTCGGCGCGCAGGTTGTCGAGCGCCGGTAGGCCGACGTCGCGGCGTGACCGCGCGATCTCGAGGGCGCGGCCGATCTCGTCGAAGGTCTCGGAGATCGCGTCGAAGATGCGCAGCTGTTGCAGCGCTGCGATGTCGACTTCGGGGTCGGCGAGCGCCGCGAAGCGTGCGTCACAGGCCTCGAAGACGCTCCTGACCCGGCGGTCGATCCACGCTGTCTCGATGCCGTGGCCGGCGATCGCGGTTGCGCCCTCGGCGACGCGCGGCAACGCTTCGTGCACGACTTGAACGAGGTCCTCGAGGACCTCCTCGCTCTTTTGGATGCGCTGCTCGGCGCGGCTGCTTCCCTCCATCGCGAGCACGGGGTCGGGGAGGGCGATCGCGCGCGTCCGCTCGTAGTCGGCTTCGAACGACGGCAGCAGTCGTGCGCGCGGCGCCGCGACGTGGCAGCGCGGGTCGTTCGCGGTCAGGGTTTCGAACTCGCGAAGCGAGCTCGCGAAGCGATCGATGCGCGCGCGCAGGACTTCGATGCTTGCTTGGATGACCTGCGTGCTCTTCTGGATGCGCTTGACGACTTCGTCGACGCGCGTCGCGCGCGAGCCCTGCTCGGCGATCAGTTCGTCGAAGCTGCGGGCTTCGCGCCGCACTTCACGAGCACCGTCCCAGATCGACTGTAGTTCACCGGTGGCGATGGCTTCGCCGCGCAGCGCGCGCGCGAGGTCGCCGTCGGCGTCGAAGCGAACCTTGGCGCGCGACATGACCTCGAGCGCCTTGTCGTAGCGCCAGCCCGTGACGGCGTTGAGGATGCGGGCAGATCCCTTCGGGTAGATCAGTTCGCGCGCTTGGTCGAGGGCCTCGAGGATGCCGCCGCGGATGAGGGCGATGTGCTGGACATCGGTGACGATGCTGTCAGCGAGCTCCTTGGTCTTGCCGCGGTAGCGTGGGTTCTTCGAGAGGATCTCGCCCCAGCGCTTCAGCTCGATGAGCGCACCTTGTTGCTCGCCGAGAACTTTGGACCAATCCTCGTAGCGGACGATGGCGCGGCGGCGCTTGCGGCGCCTGGCCATGGCCGCGGCCCCGGTGATGCCCGCGAAGCCCAGGGCGGCTCCGCCGCCGATGAGCCACGGAAAGCGTTGCGCCGCTGCGAGGCGCCGATCGATCGCTGCGACCGTGTCGCGGATGGCGTCGTCGATGCGTTGGCCATCGCGCAGGGCGCGGCGCGCGGCTTCGTAGAGGCTCATGTCGCCTTCGCTGAGGCCGGCGTCGTCGTAACCCCTGCCGAGCGAGAGTGCGACGCGCTTCGGCTCGAGCGAGATGAGCAGGATCGAGTCGAAGCTGTCCCGTCCGAAGCTCGTCTTCGCGCGCAGGTCTTTGCCGAGGCGCTGCTTCCAGTCTTCGAGCGGATCGCCGAGGGCAGCGCTCAGCGCGTTCCCCGCCTTGGCGACGACGACCGCGACCCAGTGTTGCTGCTCGGCGAGCTCGCTGGCGAGCTGCTGCGCTTTGGCAGGCTCGATGGGCACGGCGCCGACGAGGATCAAACGTGCGCCAGCGCCGTAGCTTGCGATCGCGGCATCAGCATCGGCAACCTGGGCAAGGCCGCGCGCCTCCTGTGCCAGGAGCGCTGGCTGCAAGGCGGCCGCCAGCGCCCAGACGAGGGCCAGCCTCACGGTTGCATTGGATCCGGCGCAAGCCGTGCAGCGAGAATGCAACATGGAGCTTGCCCTCGACGGTGAGGCTGCCAAGTGGGCCGATCAGTGCGCGCTGCGGCGCTCGTGGCGCAGTTTCTCGAAGGTTGCCTTGGCGCGCGCTTCGCGGTCGCGGGCGACGAGGCGGATGTCCTTGGGTTGCTCGCCGTTCGTGCCGATGCGGCGGCGGTACTCGGTCGAGGACTTGCGCGCCTGCTCGTTGCGCTTCACGGCTTCGACGAGCTCGCGGATGTTCTGGGCTTGGCCAACGCCTTCGATGCCGAGGTTCTTGCCGGCGGCACGCGCGGCTTCTTCAATCTTGTCGAGGCGATCGCGGACCTTGCCAGCCGAGTGGGCGCGCTTGGCTTCGTCGATGGCGTCGTTGATCTCGTAGAGCTCGGCTTCTTTTTCCTTGAGCTCGCGCTCGTAGGTCGTGAGCGATTCCTGCAGCGTCGTCGTGTGCTCGCGCTTCATCGACAGGGCGTCGTTGATACGGTCGACGTCTTCTTCGATGGCGCGCAGGAGCGTTGCGTCGGGTGCCGCTTTGGCGCTCTCCTCTTCGTGCTGCTGGAAGCGATCGTCGAGCTGGGCCTCGAGGGCCGCGACTTCGTTCTTCGTCTTGTTGAGCTCGGTTGCCGTCGTCTTGACGAGCGCGTCCCACTGGCCGATCGCGTCGAGGCGCTTGTCGAGGGCCTTCTGGTGGGCGGGGATGCCGCGGCCGAGGGTCGCGAGCGGATCGCCTTCGGCTATGTCACGCGAAAAGGCGTCGGCCTCGTCTTGTACTCTTCCGAAGAGCCGAAGGATCGGCGTGCGGAAGACGAAGAGGACAACGAGGGCGACGGCGATGTAGAGGATCCATTCCATGCGTGGGTCTCGGAGCTGGTCGAAGTGGACGGCAAAGTTTACTCAAGCTGCCGGAGCTAGCGAGTCCTCGAGGCCGAGAATCGATACCTGCGTCCTGCGGTTTCGGGGCACCCCAGCGGCGCGTCGCCGTGTGCTCCTCCTTGCCAGTGAGCGCGACTTTACGATCGCAGGGGATCGTCGAAGAAGGGGATGGTCCCGGC
This sequence comes from uncultured bacterium, assembly GCA_937858895.1. Lineage (GTDB taxonomy): Bacteria > Planctomycetota > UBA1135 > UBA1135 > JACKHW01. The sequence goes on from CALLZN010000085.1 coordinate 3,974, forward strand.
ATAGCCGACCTTCCACGGCGTGAGGCTCCGCGCCGTGAGCGCGACGATGGCCGTCGAGAGCTGTCGCAGGTGGAGCCAATCGTGGATGTGCCAGGCAGCGATGACGTCACCCGCGCGGAGCTTGGTCTTTTCAGTGATCTGCCGCTCGCGTTGCAGGTCGTCGGGGCTCAGGGTCGCAAGCCAAGCGCAGGACGCTGCCCGCTCTGCTGCGAACTGCGCGAGCGTCTCGTCCTTGTCGGCGGATTGGTAGTCGCGTTCGATGACCCAGGTCGGTGGGTCGATCGCGGCCGGTGCATCGCCGCCTTCGACGAGGTAGCGGGCTCGCGGCCTGAAGTCGAAGATCTCTTCGTCGAGCACGTGCCGCAGGATCTCGATCGGCGACCAGCGACCTGGCTCTTCGCGCCCGCGCAGGACCGCTTCGTCGATGCCCGCGACGACGGCTTCGATGAGCGCAGGAAAGCGCCGTTGCGCTTCGATCAGCTTGGCGAGGGCGGTTGCATCCATGGATCGTGCCGCGCTCAACGGCGCCGCAGCCGCACGTTGCCGCTCGAGGTCGCGAGCTCGACCTGCGCCTTGCCGTCACCGACGCGGCCTCTGAGGGTCGTGTTTCGCTTGGCAAGAACGCGTTCTTCGAGCTCGAAGTCGGCAGACGAAGTGCCGTAGATCGTCGTCGCCCGGATGCTCCCCGAGAAGCTGGCATCGAGGCTGCAGTCGATGTCGCCGTAGGTCGTCTTGGCCTGGGCCTCACCCTTGACGCCTTGCAGCTCGATCTTGCCCGAGCTCGTCGTCGCTCGCAGCGTGCCGCTGCAGGCGCGGATCTCGATGTTGCCGTAACGCGTGCTCGCTTCCACGGCGCCGGCGACTTCATGGATGTCGAGGTTGCCGGACTGTGAAGTGACCTTGGACAGTGTCGCCGACAACCCTTCGGCCTTGACGTTGCCGTACTGAGTCTCGAGCTGAACTGTTCCACCATCGATGTCGCGAGCGGTGACGTTGCCTGAAGAGGTGCGTGCATCGAGGTCGCCCGACACCTTGTTCAAGGTCAGCGAGCCATATTGCGAGCGAACCTGCGCCGCGCCGACTGGACCCTCGACTTCGATGTCGCCGCTTTGGCAGCGGACGTCGATCGCCGTTCCGGCGTGGACGAAGACGCGTACCTCGCAGCGCGGCGTGCATTTGTACGTCGTCGCGCCGTCGACGACTTCATATGGGTCGGACACCACCTCGATGCGCGTGCCATCGCGTAGGGCGGACTTCGTCGCAAGGGCTGCGGCGACAATGGCCTCGGCTTCTTCCTTGGTGCGTCCCGCCGCCGTCCAGGTGAACTCGGCACGAGGCTCCTCGCTCGTCGTCTTGACGACGATCGTCGCCGCCGCCGCCTCGACCTCGATGCGCGCCGGCGCTCCGCCCTCGGTGCTCAAGGATAATTC
>CALLZN010000086.1 GCA_937858895.1 uncultured bacterium
AAGTGGCGGCCATCAGCGTGCATGCAGCGATCGTGGCGACGACTAGTGGGTTTGCGGCCTTCTCGGCGCGCGATGGCAGCTTCAGCGCACTGCCGGCTGCGAGCGGCACGGTCCTCCATGACCCGGCGACTGCCATCCTCGGTGTGCTCGAGCCGACGCGGCTCTCGCTCTTCGAAGAACGCGCACATCGCTGGCACAGTGTTCCGCTTGCGGGACCGGTCAATCCGGCGCGATGGCGCCTGAGCTTGCTCGCGAACGACGGCCTTCGCTTGATTGGCTTTGGCGCACAAACAGGCCTCATCGAAGAGCAGGTCATCCCGCAGACGGCGCTGCCGCTTGCGCTGCGCGCTAGTTCCGAGCTCGCTACCGGGTTGTATGCGAAGGGGATCTGGGCCTACAGCGCCTTGCCGGATCTCGTCACGGCCTCGCAGTTTCCGGAGTTCCGGCGCATCTTCCTGCTGGGCCACCCGCTGCCGCTCTTCGTCGCCGCGCCGACTTCGTCGCTGGTCGCGACCTTCGCCGGTGCGCGCGCGGCCACGCCGCTTGCGACGCCATTCGGCGACCTGCACGTCGACCTCGCGAGCTTCGTTCCAGGGCCTGCGCTCACGACGATCAACGGATCAGCGTCCGTCGAAATCATGACGCCGTCCCTGACTTCTTTGCTCGGCATCGACGTGGTCTGGCAGGGACTCGTCTTGCCGCCGACAGCGCGTGCCTACCTGACCAGGCCCACCCAGTCGCTCTTGCGCTGAACGAGGCCCAAGCATGTTGCAGCGCTACACGCGGGTCTTCGCGACCTGTCTTCTGCTTTCGGGGGTCTCGGCCAGCTCGGCTGCTGCCCAAGGTCGTGTGCCGTGTGGTGAAGTGCTCGGCTACGACTTGCATGTGGGGCCAGCGCGGGGGATCGCCCGATCTGGTGCTTTCGAACTGCTCGCCGAAGACCTCGTGCAGGTACCGGGTCGAGCATGGCTGCAGCTCGAGTTCGGGGAGCTGCGCTTCGGTCCTGGCGCCCTGCTCGAGCTCGAGTCTCTGCGCGATGGTGCCAAGGAAGTCCTCGATGGGAAGCAGCGCGGCCGGCGCTTTTCGGCCTACTTCAATGGTGATGCCGTGCGCCTGCGCCTCTTCGCGCCGCAGCGCGATGGCCTCACTGGCTACCGCGTCGTCGCGGTCGGCGCGTCGCTCGCCGCGCACCCTGCGCCCCTCACGCTCTGCGGCGTCGACGATCGCACGCCGTCGGCTGACAAGCGCGTAGCAAGGCTCTTGTTGCGCTTCCAGAACGGCTACAGCTTCTGCAGCGCTTTCCTGGTGAGCCCGAGTTCCGACGGTCGGGCTTGGGACTGCTTCGCGACCTCGGGCACGTGCCTCGGGCTGCCAGGCCTGGACACCCTGTTCGCCCAGTTCGAAGTGCCGGCTTCGCTCGCCGATGGCACGATTCAGCATCCGCCGCCGAGCGCGCAGTACCAGGCGACCACGCAGACGGCCTTTGCGGTCGGGGCAGCTGGCGTCGACTGGGGACTCTTCCGCACCTTGCCCAACGCGACGACCGGCTTGCATGCGGGTCGTGTCCAGGGTTCGGGGTTTCGCTTCGCGACGACGACGAACGCTACGAACGTCACGCTCCTCAGCTACGGCACGAGTCAGCTGGACGCGACGCGGAGCGGGACGCAGCAGAGCGGCAGCGCGGTGATCGTCAGCCAGCAAGGCGATGTGCTCGCGCATCGCGCGGACAGCACGGGCGGGTCGGCGGGGGCACCGCTCGTGACCGCGGAGGGCAGCGTCTTGGCCGTTCAGGTCGAAGGCGGCTGCGACCAGCAGGCGACGAGCGCCAACAAGGCGACGCTCGCGAGCCAAGCGGCCTTCGCGGCCGCGCGGTCGACGTATTGCCAGGAGCGCGCCGACTTCGTGCTGCGCTCGTTCTCGACCTCGACGACGACGCTCGAGGCCGGACGCTCGGTCACCTTCAGGTCGACGATCGCCAACGAGGGATCGCTTGCGACGCCTTTGACGTCCTGCGGCTACTACATCGGCAAAGCAGCGAAGCTCAGCAGCGCCGACCGCCTCCTCGCGGCCTACCAAGTCGCGCCGCTCATGGCCATGGCTTCCGTCGACCATCGGCTCGATGTGACACTGCCGCTCGATCTCGCGGGGGGCGCTTGCTACGTCGGCGCGATCGCCGATGACCTCGACCAAGTGGCCGAGTGGAACGAGGGCGACAACGTGGCCGCCCAGAGCGTCACGTGTGTCGGTTACCCAAACCTCGTGGCCCTGCTCGTGCAGTCGTCGACGCCGCTGCTCGAGGCTGGGCAGCCGATCCTTGTCGACACGTTGGTGGAAAACCGCGGCGGCGTCGATGCGCCGACTTCCGTGTCGGCCATCGTCATGAGCGAGGACGCCACGATCACGACCCAGGACCGTCTGCTCGGGACCATCGGTACGCCGCTTCTGCAGCCGGGACAAAAGCACCCGCACCGCGAGCCGCTCGTCGTGCCACTCGACGTCAAGAGCAGTCCACTCTGGATCGGTCTGATCGCCGATCGCGAAGATCAGATCGTCGAAAGTGTCGAGGTCGACAACGCCCTCGGAACTCAGGTCACGGGTCGCGGGTTGCCGGAGCTGCTCGCAGCCGGTATCGAAACGAGCGCTCCCGAGCTACGACCGACGCTCGCCTTCACGCTCACGCTCGCCGTCGACAACCTCGGTGAAGAGGCGTCGCCGGCGACCAGCGCGCGCTTCGTCCTCTCGGATGACGCTGTCGTGTCGACGAACGATGTGTTGCTGGCGATGGCGCCGCTTGCTGCACTCGCACCCAAGGGCAAGGACAGCCTGCGCGTGCCGGTCATTGCACCTCCGATTCTCAAGGCCGGCCAGTGCTTCGTCGGCGCTGAACTCGACCCGAACGCGCTCGTGCGAGAAGTGACACGCGCGAACAACAGCGTGACGCGTCCGGTCCTTTGTTCGGATCAAGCCCCGCTGCCAGACCTGAAGCCCGTCCTCTTCACGGTAGGGACGACGCAGTTGATCGCTGGGCAGCCCGTGCAGGTCGACGCGGTCGTGCGCAACGAGGGCTTCATCGCGTCGCTCTCCACACGCGTCGGTTTCTACCTGTCGGACGACGCGACCATTACGAGCGCGGACCTCCTGCTCGAGAGCGCCACGATCGTTGGCCTCGAGCCCTTGCAAGAAGTGCGCGCGACCAAGACACCGCTGCTGCCGCCTTCGTTGAAGACGGGCACGTGTTACATCGGCGTCCTCGTCGACGACCAGAACCTCGTGCCGGAGACGAACGAGACGAACAACACCGTGGCGCGCAACGCGAGCTGCCAAGCGAGACCCGACCTCGTAGCTCTCTCGCTCGTCGCCTCGACCCGCACCTGGCAGGCGAAAGACCGCGTCGACCTGACAGCGGTCACACAGAATCGCGGTGGTGCGCAGTCGTCCGAGGTCAGCGTCGGCTACTACCTCTCGGACGATGCTGTCATCGAGACGCGAGACACGCTCCTCCTCGCAAAGAGCCTGGCGCCGCTCGACGCGGCGGCGCAACGCACGCTGCGCGAGCCCGTCACGATCCCGACCTCCGTGCAGAGCGGCACGTGCTACCTCGGTGTCTGGCTCGATCGCTTCGATGCGCTGGTCGAAGTCGATGAGGACAACAACAGCGCTTCCCTTGTTGGCACTTGTGTGGCCTTGCCGGACCTCGTTTGTCAGAACCTCGAGATTCTCGACACCAAGCTGAGCGCGGGCGCTTCGACCGCAGTGCGCATCGTGGTCGAGAATCTCGGCGGCGCCGCCTCGCCACCGACCGACATCGCCTACGTGCTCGCGACCAGCGCGACCGGCTCGCTGCAAGAGCCGAGCCTCGGGGTCCTGACTCTGCCCGCCTTGCCAGCGTCGGGACGCTTCGACATGACGACTCGCCACGACGTGCCCTACGCGCTCACTGGGCCACTGCGCTTCGTCACGGCCTTCGTCGATGCGTCGGCGACCGTGCAAGAGGCGAGCGAAACGAACAACGGCCGCGTCGTGCAGATGTCGGTCATCGAGGCGACCTCGCCGCGTCGCAGCCTCGAGTGGGAGCCGCGCTATCCGTTCGCGACCACGAAGCTCGCGACGCTGCGCCTCGCCGACCGCCAGCAAATCCCGGGCGCTGACCTCGACCTCACGATGCCGGCCGACGGCGGCGCCATCTACATCCTTGCCTGGAGCGCGAATCGGAACGTCTTCAGCTACGACATTCTGACGGACATCTCGCTCAGCCTCAGCGGCAGCCCCATGTTCCCGGGCTGGATCGGCTTCCTCGACGCTCGGGGGCGGGCGCGCGCGGGTTTCCGCTTGCCGCCGGTGCAAGGCTTCGCCTTCGATGTCGCGACGTACGCCTTTCTCTTCGATGGCGCCTTGAACTTCCGCGGCGTCGCCGCCGACGCTCCTCTCACGACGATCTTCTGAGATGCGTCACAGTGCACGACCGGCGATCCAGCGCCAGCCGATGCCCGGGCTCTCTTCGCGGATCGTGAAGCCCGCCCGCCAGAGGAGTTCCCGCACGTGCTCGGCCTCGGGGAACAGGACACGCAGCGGGAGTTCATCGCGCGCGCTTGCTGCGCTACGCGCCGTGAGGGCGGACATCGGGACCAGCTCGACGTAGACGATGCCATCGTCGACCAGCATGTCGTGGGCCGCGCGCAGGGCGGCGTGCGCGTCATCGCATTGCTCGAGGCTGTAGCTAAAGAGCACGACGTCGTAGCGATGCGCGTCGACTTCGTGGTCGAAGGCGGAGCGCTCGAGAAAGTCGCCGAGCTGGCAGGTCGCGGCGAGGTCCGGCGCGTGCGCGAGCGCGGCCGGTGCGCGGTCGATGCCGGCGACTTGCCAGCTCTTGGCAGCCGCTGCGGCGAGGACGGCGGCGTCGCCGAAGCCGACCTCGAAGAGGCGACGGCCGTGCACGTGACCCTGCAAGAAGTCGACGATGCGCCGCGCGCTCGCGCGCCGCTCAGCCGTGGCGGTAGGAATGTCCTGCGCAGCGAAGAGCGCCGCGCGCCGCGTGTCGAAGGGCCAAGCCTGGGTCACACATTGGCAAGCAAGGCAGGTCCTGAAGGGCGCGGCGACTTCGAAGTCGTGCCCATCACAAATCGGACATGGCGGCGGGGTCGCGCCGAGGGGCTCCATCACGCTTGCTTCCCTTCGCTCGTGCCGCGCTGCTGCTGCGCCCGCAGCTCTGCCGAAACTCGCGCCTGACGGGGCCAGGCGTCGGTCACTCTTCGCTTGCCGCGTCCGGCGGCCACCTCGCGGTAGACGCCCTGCAGGCGTTCGACGATGCGATCGAAGCTGAAGACCGCCTCGATGCGTGCCCGCGCGGCGCTCGCCAAGCGCGCGCGCAGCGCGGCGTCAACCGCGAGCTCGTGCATCGCCGTCCGCAGCGCGGTGACGTCATCTTTGGGCACGAGCAGGCCGCTTCCGTCCTCGCAGACGTCCGTGCAACCACCGATCGCCGTCGTGATAACGGGCAGGCCCGCGCTCATGGCCTCGAGCAAGGCATTCGGCAGACCCTCGAGCCGGCTCGGGAAGACGAAGGCGTCGGCGGCCGCGAGCCAGGGACGCACTTCGGGGTCTTCGCCCGCGAAGGTCACGCGGTCTTGGACGCCGAGCGAGTCCGCGCGCGCCTCGAGGGCCGCCCGCTCGTCGCCATCGCCGAGGATGACGACGTGCAGCGAAGTCGTGTCGTCGAGCCCCGCGAGGGCGTCGAGCAGGAGGTCGACGCCCTTGCGCTGCACGAGACGCCCCGTGAACAAAAAGAGCGTCGCCTCTTGCGGCAGGTCGAGGCTGCGCCGCGCCGCGGCCCGTTCGTCGCCGGTCGCCGGCGCGAAGTACTCGGTGTCGACGCCGTTCGGCACGAGCGCGATGCGTCTCTCGTCGATGCCGCAACTCACGAACTCATCTCGAATCGCGCGGCTCAAACTGAGGAAGCGATCGGCGCGCCAGAGCATCGGCCGAAAGACCCGGAAGGCAAAGTCCTTGCGCGTCCGAAACTCGCGGATGTCCTGCTCGGTCGCGACCTTGACGAGGATGGGCTTCTTCAAGATGCGCGCGATCGGCACGCACGACGCGGATAAGAACGTGAAGGCGTGCGCGTGCAGGACATCGAAGTCGTCGCGGTGCGAAGACAAGAAGCGCAAGAAGCTGCGATACAAACCGACCCAGGTGCTGCGATGCCGCGGCGTCGGGTCGAGGCGGTGGATCGTGACGCCATCACGGACCTCGCGCGGCGGGTGCTGCCACGGGTTGTTCGTCACGAGCATGGCCGGAATGCCGCGGCGGACGTGCGCGCGCGCAAGGAAGAAGGCCTGGCGCTCGTAGCCACCCGTGCGGTCGAAGTCGGGCACGATCATGCACGGGCGCAAGGCTGCTCCGTGCTCGAAGGATGCGCGCGCACACTGTTCCGGCATGCGTCGTTCAGGCATGCGTCGCTACCTCGACGAGAATACTCGCGATACGCGTGACCTGCGCGCGGCGGTCGAAGCGCTGCACGGCGCGCTCGCGGCCATGCTCTCCGCAGCGCGCGCGCAGCGCAGCGTCGCCGAGCAAGCAATCGAGGGCTCGCACCCAAGCGTGTTCGTCTCCAGCCGCGAAGCCGCAGTCGCCGTCCGGGCCCGCGACTTCGGGGTTGGCCCCGCAGGGCGACCAGACGATCGGAACGCCGCAGGCCATGTATTGAATGAGCTTGAAGCCCGCCTTGCCACGTGTCCACTCGTCGTCGTCGAGCGGCATGATGCCGACGTCGAAGCCTTGGATGCGCGCCACCTCGTCCTCGGCGTTCCAGGGCACGAAGTCGAGGACGCCGGGCGGGACCTGCGGGAGGTCGTGGGCCGCGACGGGATTGCAGATGACGCGTAGCACGAAGTCGTGGCGCTCGGCGAGCCGCGTGAACGCCGGTCCGAGCTTGCGCAGGTAGTGGAGGTTGCCCGAAGTGCCGGCCCAACCGATGACAGGCCGCGCGTTGCGAGGCCGCCCAACGGCCGGCACGAAGTGCTCGGTGTCGAGCGTCGTCGGGATGACGTGGACGTTGCGGTTGTGCGGTCGCACGAAGTCGGCCAAGTGCTCGTTGGCGACGATGACCGCGGAACTCAGCGCGCAGATGTGCTCGATCTTCTCCCGCAGCTCGCGGTCGATCGCATCTTGGCCGGGCGCGTTGCACCAAGACGGGCTTCGGTAGATCGCGTCGTCGAAGTCGAAGACGACGCGACGGTTGAAGAGCGGCAACTCGAGCTCGGTCCGGTCATGACTCAGCGCCAGCAAGTCGCGCTGCAAGAAGACGACGCCACGACCGCGCGTCCGCGCAAAGTCGCGCCGACGGTTGAAGCGCTGCCGTCGATACTGGAAGCGCGCCCAGACGCCCGCGAGCCGCGGCCAACGCTTCGAGAAGCGTCCGAAGCCAGGCCCAACCGACCAGTACTTGCCAGGACGGGCAGGCAGCACGTGGCAGCGAAAGCCCAGCTCTTCGAGCAGCGGCACGTATTGAAATGCGCGGTAGCGCGCCGCCGGCGACCAGTCCTTGACGGGATCGCCTTCGGTCAAGAACCACAGATCCGGCAAGTCCTTGGTGCCGGGACGCGGCAAGAGGCGCTCGCCCAAGTAGGTCGCCGTCGACTGCCAGGCCGAGGCCGTCAGTTCCTTCGATACGTTCGTGACGCCGCGTGCGTGGCGACGCAGGCGACGCAGGGCTTCGCTCACGCGGCACCTCCAACGAGCGCAGCTGCACGCACGCGTTCGCGCGCGCGCTCGTGCCACGAAACGAGCACGAAGAGCGACCAGAGCGAACGCTCGAGTGAAGCGCGGCCGCTATGGTGCGCCTCGAGGAGTGCGGCCACGCAAGGTCGATCGAGCCAGTTCGGGCAGGCGTCGACGAGGCGCGCGTGCACGCGGTCGCGGAGCTCGTTTCGCATCCACGCGTGCATCGGCAGGTTGAAGCCGTGCTTCTCGCGCTTCTCGAAGCGTTCTCCGAGCAGCGGCGCGAAGGCGCGACGCAGGATGGCCTTGCCGGTCGTGCCCGAGAGCTTGAGCCGCGCCGGCAGCGAAAAGGCAAAGTTCGCGACGCGCCAATCGAGGAAGGGCACGCGCGCCTCGAGGCTGTGCGCCATCGTCGTCCGATCGACCTTCATCAACAGGTCGTCCGGCAGCCACGAACTCGCATCGACGCGCAGCGCGCGTTGGAGCGGCGACGTGCTCGAGCCCTGCCACTGCGCCTCGAGCTGCGCAATGCGCGCGCCCGCGTCGACGCCGCGCGCCGTATCGCGACGCACGAGCTCGGCGATGAAGTCCGGGCTCATCGCGTAGGGAAAGCCGCTGATTGCAGACTTACCGTGAAAGCTGCGCTGCACCGTCATCGTGCCGCGCTTTGCTCCCTTGAAGGCGCGCGCGAAGAAGCCCGGGTCGTCGCCGCGATCGAAGTTGCGCACGAAGCCCGGGTCGCGCGGCGGCAGGTCTTGGTAGTAGCCATAGCCCGCGAAGAGCTCATCGGCGCCCTCGCCCGAGAGCACGACCTTGAGGTCACGCCGCGCGAGCTCGCTCAAGAGCAGGGTCGGCAAGCAGGCTGCGTCGCCGATCGGCTCGTCGAGGACGCGTGTCAGGACATCGACCTGGGCGAGGACCTCCTGGGCCGTGAAGAGCTGAGGCACGTAGGTCGCGCCGAAGCGTTCGGCCGCCGCGCGCGCGTGCGCGCTCTCGTCGAAGACGCGCTGGTCCTCGAAGCCGATCGAGTAGGCGCGGATCGTGTTGTCGGTCGCCTCGCGCATGAGGCCGAGGATGAGGGTCGAGTCGAGGCCCCCACTCAAGAAGACGCCGACCTCGACGTCGCTGACCATGTGCATGCGCACGGCGTCGGCCAGGAGCTCGCGCGCCTCAGCGACCAGGTCTTCGTCGCTGCGCCGTTCGCTCGCGCTCGCAGCTGCCGCGTCGTCGAGCGACTGGCTTGGCAGCGACCACCAAGCGCGCGGCGTGCGCGCTTGACCACCGCGGACCTCGAGCAGGTGGCCTGGCGCGAGCCGCTGCACCGAGCGCAGCGGCGAGTAGGTGCCCGGCACGTATTGCAACAGCAAGTAGAGCTCGACCGCGTCGAAGTCGAGTTCGGCCTCGACGAGGCCCGAGGCGAGCAGCGCGTCGTGGCTCGAGCCGAAGAGCAGCCAGCCATCGCGCTCGGCATAGAGCAGCGGTTTGATGCCGAGGCGGTCGCGCGCGAGGAAGACCGTCTCACGGCGCTCGTCCTGCAGCGCGAACGCGAACATGCCATTGAGGCGCGCGAGCAAGCCGTCGATGCCCCACTCTTCGTAACCGTGGACCAGCACCTCGGTGTCGGAGCGCGAGCGGAAGCGATGCCCTGCAGCCTCGAGTTCGCGCTGCAGCGCTTCGTGGTTGTAGAGCTCGCCGTTCATCACGACGCGGATGCGGCCGTCCTCGTTCTCGATGGGCTGCTGCCCGCCAGCGAGGTCAATGATCGAGAGGCGGCGCATGCCGAGCGCGACGCCGGCTTGGCGTGACGTGCCGCGGCCGTCGGGACCACGATCGAACATGGCCTCGACCATCGCGTCGAGGCGGTCTACGGCGAGTTCGCGCCCGCCCACGAGGTCGACGAAGCCGGCGATGCCACACATGTCAAGAACCTCGCTCGGCGTGGGCAGCGAGGCGGAGCGCGGATGGCGACGTGTCACTCTCGAGCTGGCGCAGCGTGGCGTGGAGGCGGGCGATGCGCTCGCGCTGCACGGCGAGCAAGCGGGCGTCGCGCGCTGCGGCTTCGTCGCGCTCGCGGAGCAGCGCTTCTATGTGGGCGCGCTCGGCAGCGACGCCTGCGGCCTCACGGTGTGCGAGGTCGAGGGCGTCGCGCAGCTCACGGACGCGCCGCGCGAAGTGCGCGTCGAGGCGCTGCAGCCAGGCCTCGAGGTCGGGCGGCGCGCTCGCGTCGCTCGCGTGGCGCTCATGGACCGCGCGCGCGAGCCCGGCTGCGAAGGCGCGCTCGAGGACGGCGGCATAGTCGTCATTCGGCGTGGCAGACGTAGCCGAAGAGGCAGTCGAGGCACCGGCGAGCACGTCGCGCGCCCGGCGCACGGCATCGAGCGTGCTCTCACTGCGCTCGAGGAGCTCCGGGTTCTTGCGCAGGACGAGCTCGGTGTAGAAGCCGACGAGCTCCTGACGTCGCGTGAAGCGCTCGAGGGTCACAACCTCGTCGTGGGCCGCGCGCGCATAGCTGTTGTAGACGATGTCGAGGCCACGCTCGCAGAGCCTGAAGCCGAGTTCGATGTCTTCCCAGATGGCGTGGCGGAAGTCCTCGTCGAAGAGGCCGTGCTCGAGGTGGAAGCTGCGCTTGAGGCTCAGATTCGAGGTGTAGAAGCCGCCGTAGCCACGCGACCCTCCGTGCTCGGCGTTCGCGAAGTCGAACTGCAAGTTGGTCGTGTCGAGCCAGCGCAAAAAGTCATCACGCTTCACGTTCTTCGCCCAGTCGACCCGGCCGACCATGGCCTTGTGGGTCTCTGGATGCGCGCGATGCCAGGCAGCGTGGTGTTGGAGCGCATCGGGCTCGAGCAAGATGTCGTCGCCGATGTAGAGGACGATTTCGCCGTTTGCCTCGCGCAGGGCGCGGTTGCGCGCGGTCGCAGGCCCAGCGTTGTCCTGGCGGAAGCTGCGCAGCGCGAGGCTCGACCGCGTCGCGTAGTCATGCAGAAAGTCGGCCGTGCCATCGCTGCTCCCGTCATCGACGACGATGACCTCGAAGCAATGCGGCGGCAGCGTCTGCTGCTCGAGCCGCGCGAGGCAGGCCCGCAGCTTGTCAGCGCGGTCGAAGGTCGGAATGAGCACGCTCAGGTACGGCCACTGCGCTTCGTCGGCCCAAGCTTCGACCTCCGCGATTACCTTGCGGCAGCTCGCCTCGTCGCCAGCGCGGTAGGCCCCGACGAAGCGCCAGATGCGTTCCATCGCGAAGCGCAGCTCGGCTTCCTCGAGGAAGATGCTGCGGGCGACGACCTGGTTGGCTGCATGCTCGCTGAAGTCGTGGCCGAGCGACCAGCCGTACTCTTGGGCGTCGCGCGCGTACTGGGTGCCCGGGTAGGGCGTCGCGAAGGTGAAGTTGAGCGACTTTGGGCGCAGGCCATCGAGGAAGCGGAAGCTCTTGCGCACGGTCTCGCGCGTCTCGCAGGGCAGGCCGAGGACGCAGAGAATGTGGAAGTCGAGGTCGAGGTCACGCGCGTCGCGCACGAAGCTTGCGATGGCCTCGTGGTCGAGTCCGGTCTTGAGCGCGTTGGCCATGAGGTCCGGGTCCCCGGTCTCGATGCCGACGTTGAGGCCGCGCAGGCCAGCGCGCTGCATGAGCTCGAGCAGGTCACGATCGAGGAGGTCGATGCGCGTCTCGCACCACCACGAAAACGCGAGGCCGCGCTCGAGCATGCCTTCGCAGATCGCGCGGGTGCGCTTCTTCGAAAGGGTGAAGGTCGCGTCGCGGGTCAAGAAGGCGCCGTAGCCTTGTTGGGCCATGACCTCGAGCTCGGCGAGCACGTGGTCGGCGCTGCGGAAGATGCCGCGCTCGCCCTCGCTGAGCGGATAGGGGCAGTAGTAGCCGCACGAGAAGGGACAGCCCCAGGAGGTCTTGATCGTCGTGAAGCGACCTTTTCCCTCGAGTACTTGCCCCTCGAGCAGCGGGTAGCGGTAATCGAGGTCGCCGAGGAGGGTGCGATCGGGCAGCGGCAGGGCGTCGGGGTCGTGCAGCGGCGGCGCGTCGACGCGCACGAGGACCCCGTCCTCGAGGCGCAAGGTTCCCGCTGTCGCGTCACCCCGGAGCGCCGCGACGAGGGCCGGGTAGTTCTGACCGATCAAGATGCCGCGTGCGCCGCTCGTCTGCAGGGCGTCGTGGAGCACGTTCTCTTCGTCGATCGATGTGCGCAGCCAAAGCTCATCGGCGGCGAGGGCCTTGGCAAAGGCAAGGTCGGTCGCGAGCGACGGGAGCTGGACCTCGACGATGGCGAGCTTCGCGGAGGCATGCGGGGCGGGGGCGTCCCCAGGCGTCTGGCCGCTGCCGGGCAGCTTCGCTGCTGTGGCGGATGTTTGTGATCCATCGACGAGGCTCACGTCGAAACCGGCCTCGCGCAGGCAAGTGCAGAGCCACAGCGCGTCGAGCGGCGGCAGGAGCATCGCTTCGCTCGAACCAAAGCCCTGACCACCGGCCATGTCGCGCGCCAAAGGTCGCGGAGTCGGAGGCACGAAGTAGGTCAGAGCACGCTGCATGCGGCGATGATACGTGAGCGCGCGGCCGGCCCAAGAGGTCGACCCGAGAAAGCGGAGCTGTGACTGGCAGGCGTGAGAATCCTCTTGTCCTGGTGTGCAGGCACCGCGGATCCTCGGGGGCATGGATCGACAAGCAAATCAGAAGGAATGGCCGGGGCGCGTGCATGCGGCGTTGCGCGCGCTGTGGTTCCGCGTGCGAATCCGACGATCCAGGTTCCTCGTACGACGCCCGGAGCTTCTTGCACGACGCCCGTTGCCGGATCTCGACGCCCTCTTCGATGGCTACGTCTTCGAACATAAGGACACGCGGCCGCTCTCCACTGCGCCGACCGTCCTTCAACCGTGTCACTTGTGTGGCTACGACGGCTCCGCCTTCGAGCGGCTCTACCAAGACTTGCAGAACGTGGACAGCCACGGGGCGGAGATCGTTCGCTGTCCCGAATGTGCGATGGTCATCATGCGGCCGCGCGTGCGCGACCTCGGCGACTCGTGGTGGAACGCGCGGTCCTACTTGGAGGATTGCTTGCTTCCGCGCATGCTAGACATGTCGCAGATCGATGCCACGGGTCGCTTCGATGCCGCCCACAATTGGATCGTGCAATTACCCTTGGTCGCTGCCTTGCACGCCATCCCGGAGGGCTTTCCGCGGCGGGTGCTCGACGTCGGCTGCTCGTTCGGCGGTTTGGTCCACGCTCTCACGATCGCGGGTTTCGAGGCCGCAGGGCTGGAACCCGCCGAGCACGTCGCCCTCTTCGGTCGTGCGATGCTCGGTGTCGACATCCGCATAGGAACCTACGAGGCGCTGCGGCAAGAGTGTGACCTGCCGTGCATTGCGCTGACCGAGGTCCTCGAACACTGCTTCGACCCCCTCGACGCCTTGCGCCATGTGCACGGCGCGCTGCGCAAAGGCGGACTCTTGTTCTTGAGCGTTCCGAACTTCGATACGGATGCGCGCCGCGAGCAAGGATCCTCGTGGGAGAACTTTGTCTCCGATCACTACTCGCAGTTCACCATCGAGACGCTCGGCCGCATGCTGCAGAAGGCGGGCTTCGAGCGCATCGTGACGTGCACGGACATCGGCTTTCCTCTGTTGCGTCGCGACTTGGACGGCGAACGAGTCCGCGCGCTGCAGCGATCGATGGCGCCGGCTGCGACCCAGCATCTGGGCGCGGAACGAAAGAACCCAGCGATCTACGCCTGGGCCCTCAAGGGCTAGCTCGTACTAGCCGGTTCGCGTCACTTCCCGATGAACCACTCGACGCCGTTCGTCGTCTGGAGCGGCAAGGTGCCGGGAACCGTCACGAACCATGCTTGCCAATGCAAACGAATGCCCAACAACGTGTTGTCGTTCGGGATCAAGAAGTTGTAGCTGTACTTGGGGCCGACGACTGGTGCGACGAAGATCCCGGTCGCCAAGTCGATGTAGTCGTTACATCCAAACACGCTCTTTGGTGCGGTCGGGGCATTGAGGAAGAGAATGCCAGGGTTCGCGCCATAGCCAAGTCCCGAGAGCACGGCGGTCGTGCCGAGGGCCGCTGCAGTCGACTCGAGGGTCGGGAAACTTGGTGAGCAGCCTTCGCCGAAGGTCTCCGCGGTCGCGAGGCCTGGAGCCCAAAGGTAGGGCTCCCGGCCCGTAGCTGCGGTGGTCGCATGAAAGATCACGCGGCCAGCGTTGAGCGCTGCGCTGCTTGGAGACGAACCCAGCGGACCAGGATTGAGGTCGGCGATCCTTCTCGTTCCGGCCGCCGTCCCATCGCTGACCCAAGGCTCGCTGCCGTGCGTGCCGTTGTCTGCTCGGAAGAACACGTGCTTGCCAAGGTTCACGAATCCCGGGTCGAGGTATGGCGATGACGACGCAGGCCCCGGATGAATGTCAGCAACCATGAAGGTGCCAGCCGTGGTGCCGTCGGACTTCCAGAGCTCGGTACCGCTCACGCCATCGTTCGCAGCGAAGTAGATGCCATTGTCCGCCGCACAAAGGAAACACCGTGGCCCCGTCGTGGAAGCGAAGTCAATGCTCTTGACCAGGACCGTGCCGGCTGCCGTTCCGTCGGAGACCCAGAGTCCGAACCCGGTCAAACGACCGCTGTAGGCGCTGAAATAGCACTTGTTCTGCCACGCGACGAGGTCTGCGGGACTGCTCGCGCCGTCGGTGTTGATGTCCTTGACGAGGACAGTGCTCACGGCTGTACCGTCCGTCGCGTAGAGTTCGCCGTTTGCGCTCATGAAGAGCAGGTCCCCAACGACACAGAGGTCGGTCGGCACACTCGACATGGCGCCGGGCTCGATGTCTTTGAAGAGTGCGGTGCCGGCCGTCGTGCCATCCGTGACCCAGAGCTCGGTTCCGTTTGTCTTGTCGTGCGCCGCGAAGTAGAGCTTGCCCTTGTAGACCGTAAGGTCGGTGGGGAAGCTCGAGTAGGTGCCGGGATAGATGTCCTTGACGAGGACCGTACCGCGAGCCGTGCCGTCCGACTTCCAGAGCTCGCGACCGTTGGCGGCCGTCGCGGCGGAAAAGTACACATCATTGTTGTAGCGCACGTGGAAGAGCGGCCAACTCGATGCGGGACCTGCCTCGATGTCCGCGACGAGCGTCGTTCCCGCGGCCGTTCCGTTCGTGCGGAACAGTTCGCCGCCACTCGAGGCATCGCCGGCCGAAAAGTAGGTCCAGTCTCCAACGGTCGCAAAGCCGGCCAGCGACGAAGAAGCTCGTTCGCGACCTGAATGGATGTCCTTCAGCGGCTTCGTGCCCGCGGCTGTGCCATCGGACTCGAAGACCTCGGCGCCGACGGTGCTGCCATCGTGGGCGCGCATAACAATTTTTGAACCGAATGCGGTCAAGAATTGTGGATTGCTGCTCGAGGTTCCCGGCCAGAGATCGCCGACCATCGTCGTCCCCGCCGCGCTACCATCGGAGACAAAGAGCTCGCGCCCAACTGTCGATGCGCCGTTGGCGCTGAAGAGCAGCTTGCCGCCGAATTCAATCAGGTAGTCGGGCGAGCTGCTCGAGCTTCCTGCAACGATGTCGCGGACAAGCACTGTGCCGGCGGTCGTGCCATCGGTCTTCCACAATTCTCTGCCAGTCACCTCATCGGTCGCAGTGAAGTAGAGCGTGGATCCGACGACGGTAAAGAAACTTGGTGTAGAACTCGCCGTCGTGCTCGACACGTTGATGTCCTTGACGAGGACCGTGCCCGCAGTTGTCCCATCCGACTTCCAGAGTTCGTCGCCGCTGCCGTCGTTCGCATAGAAATAAAATCCGCCGCCGAAGACCGCGCTTTCGCTGAGATAGGGGAAGCTACCCGTGCTGCCGGCGCGAATGTCCTTGACGAGAACTGTGCCCGCGGTGCTGCCGTCCGTGGCCCAGAGTTCGCTGCCGCTTGCGCCCTCGGTCGCACGGAAGAGGATCCGTCCACCAACACGATGGAATGAGATTGGCGAAGAGTCCGAGGTGCCGGCGTTGATGTCCTTGAGCAGGGTCGTGCCTGCAGCTGTGCCGTTCGAGATCCAGAGCTCATCACCGTTCATGCCGTCGTTGGCAGCAAAGACGACCGTCACCGGGTTCACTCGATAAAGGTTTCGAGGGTAGCTGGACATCGTGCCCGCGTAGATGTCTTTGAGCAGGACCGTACCGGCGGTGGTGCCGTCCGAGAACCAAAGCTCCGCGCCATTGCTGAGGTCATCGGCCGCGAAAATGACGCCGCGACCGATCGGCGTAATGGTATGCGGGTTGCTGCCTGATGCCCCTGGGTAGATGTCTTTGACCAAGACCGTGCCGGCGGCGGTGCCGTCCGATTTCCACAGCTCAGCACCATTCACGCCATCATCCGCCGCGAAGTACAACGTCGATCCGAGCGCCGTCAACGAGCTCACGAACGAGCTGTCGTTGCCGGGATGGATGTCCTTGACGAGCACCGTGCCGGCGGCGGCGCCGTCCGACTTCCAGAGTTCACTACCGCTCCTACCATCGTCGGCTGTGAAGTAGAACGTCAAGCCGACGGTGAGGAAGCCGCGGACACGACTGTTGCCTTCGCCGACCCGCGCCGTTGCTGGGGAGCTGTCGTTCGGCGGGCCGAACGGGTAGATGTCTTTGATCAAGGTCGGCGCTTGAGCACTCGCGGCGAGCGATAGCGCAGTAAGG
>CALLZN010000087.1 GCA_937858895.1 uncultured bacterium
GCGGACGGGTGGGGCGGCCGCGGAAACCACAGGGGAGGAGGGGGGCGGCGGGGGGGTGGAGAAGGAGGGGCGGCGCGTAGACCCCGCGCCCCCTCAGGGAGGGAGGGTTCACCCCGGGGGTCCCGCTGAGTCCCCCGCCGTACCTCAGCGCGTTGCTGGAGCGCGACCTCGCTTCGGGCCGTCTCGTCCAGGCCATGGGTGGCTTCGATACCAAGCTCGGCGGCAAAGTCGGCTCGCGGCTCCAGGGCTACTACGAGGCGACGACGGCGGAGGCCTTCATCGAGCAGCCGCTCGCGACCGGCGACTCGATCTACGGTGGCTACCGCATCAGCGACGGCCAGCTCCCCGACTACTACGACGCCCGGACCCAGGACGATGGTCAAGTCGTCCTCGGCGTGCGGGTGCCGCTCTTGCGCGGGCGCGCGACCGATGCTCGGCGAGCGAGCGTGCGCAAGGCCGAGATTGGCGTCGAAGGCGCTGTCCCCGAGATCGCGCGGGCGCGCATCGCCTTCGTCCGCGCGGCGAGCCAGGCCTACTTTGGCTGGGAGGCCGCCGGGCGCAAGGTCGCGATCGCGCGCGAACTCCTTCGCTTGGCCGAGGATCGTCAAGCGGGCTTACGTCGCGGCGTCGAGCGTGAGTTCTTGCCAGAGGTCACGTTGGTCGACAACGAGCGCCTCATCACGCAGCGACGCGTTTTCGTGACGCGGGCCGAGCGCGCCTTCGAGGCCGCGGCCCTCGGGCTCTCGCTCTACTATCGAGCGGACGACGACCAACCCATCGTCGCGGGCGAAGCGCGCCTGCCGCCGCCGCGCAGCGAGCGAGTCGGCCTCGATGAGGAAGCGAGCGTCGCGGTCGCGCGGGCGCTGCGCGAGCGGCCCGAGCTCGAACGCTTGGCCTTCCGCCTCGACGCCGCCGAAACCGATCGCGCGCTTGCCGAGAACGACGTCCTGCCGAGCCTCGACCTGCTCGTCGAAGCCAACCAGGCGCTGAGCCAAGGTCCGTACAAGGACCTCGATGACTTCGGCTTCTTCGTCGGCGGCAAGCTCGAGCTTCCGATCCAGCGCCGCGCGGCGCGCGGGCGCCTGCGCGTCGCCGAGCTCGAAGTCGAGCGCTTGCGCATCGAGAAGCGCTTTCTCGAAGAGCGCATCGTCAACGAGATCCTCGACGCTCGCTCCGCTCTCGAGAACGCGCTGTCGCAACTCGACGCCACCGAGCGCAACGTCGTCCTCGCGCGCGAGCTCGTCGCCGCCGAGCAACGCGCCTTCGAGCTTGGTCGCAGCGATCTCTTGCGCATCCAGTTGCGTGAAGCGCAGCTCGCCGACGCCCAGATCCTCGCCGTCGATGCGCGGCTCGGCTACGAGCGCTCCCTCGTCGACTACCGCGCTGCCCTCGGCGAGAGCGGCCCTGGCGATGAGCCTCAAAGGTCGAGGATGCGCTAGCTAGTGGTGTGAGTCAGGTAGATTGGGGATGATCCGGGAGGCATCAGCGTCGCTCGCAAGGCGCTGTGCCGCTTCGACTCGCTGACCTCTGCGACGCCTGGTGCTCGGAACTGGCCACGTCGGCCCAGGGCTCGAAGGCGCTCCTCTCCATCGTGAAAGCCCGCGAGTCGCCTTGCTGGCTGTCCTTTCATGCGGGATGCTGCGCCGATGAAGATCCCACGATTCGAGGACATGACCTTCGAGGTGCCGACCAAGGAGGCGCTGCAGGCTGAGTTCGAGGCCATCCATGCTGCCTTCGACGCCGCGACGACAACCGCTGAGCGTGTCGCTGCCATCGACGCATGGACGGCATCGCGCGATCGGCGACAGACCTGGTCGTCCCTCGTCGGGTTGCACTTCTCGCAGGACACCAAGAACCCGGACTTCCAAGCGGCGCGCGAGTATCGCGATCAGATCGAGCCGGCGTTGACGGACCTCGACGTGGCGTTCAAGCGCAAGCTCCTCGCCTCGCCCGAGCGCGCGACGCTCGAAGCGCGGCTCGGCAAGACAGCCTTCGCCCTCTGGGAGGCCGATGCGCGCAGCTTCTCGCCCGCGATCGAGGACGAACTCGTCCAGGAGTCGAAGCTCCAGTCCGAGTACACGCAGTTGCTCGCCTCGGCGCGCATTCCCTTCCGTGGTACGGACTACAACCTCTCTTCCATCGGGCGCTTCCTAGTCGATGCCGATCGGGCGACGCGGCGCGAAGCCGACCGCGCGCGGTGGACGTGGTTCGCGGCGCAGCGTCCGCAGCTCGATCGCATCTTCGACGACTTGGTGCGATTGCGGCACGGTATGGCCAAGAAGCTCGGGCTCGAGGACTTCGTCGAGCTCGGCTACTTGCGCATGCAGCGCATCGACTACGACCGCAAGGACGTCGAAGCCCTACGCGCCCAAGTGCGCAGTGACATCGTCCCGCTCTGTCAAGCTCTGATCGCGCAGCAAGAGGCAGTCCTCGGCCTCGCACCGGGCGAGCTGCGGAGCTGGGACGAGGCGGTCTTCGATCCGCGTGGTAATCCGGCGCCGCTCGGTGACCACGATTGGATGGTCGAGCGCGCGAGCGAGATGTTCGAAGAGATGGGGCATGGCCTCGACTCCTTCTTCGGCCTCATGCGCGCGCATGGCTTGCTCGATCTCAAGGCGCGGGATGCGAAGGCGCCAGGTGGTTTTTGCACGAGCATGCCGACCTATGGCGTGCCCTTCATCTTTGCCAACTTCAATGGGACCAAGGGCGACGTCGAGGTGTTTACCCATGAAGTGGGGCACGCCTTCCAGTGCTATCGCTCCCGCGACCAGGTCCTGCCGGACTACTACTGGCCGACCTACGAGAGCTGCGAGATCCACTCGATGAGCCTCGAGTTCTTGACTTGGCCTTGGATGGAGAAGTTCTTTGGCGACGACGCCGAACGCTTCCGCCGCATTCACTTGACGCAAGCGCTGCTCTTCCTTGCGTACGGGACGGCGGTGGATCACTTCCAACACCTCGTCTACGAGACGCCGGCGGCTTCACCAGCGGAGCGTCATGCGATGTGGCAAGAGATGGAGCGCAGCTACATGCCTTGGCGCTCTTACGAAGACACGCCGCACGTCGCGGACGGTGCGTTTTGGCAGCGGCAGATGCACATCTACGGGTCGCCGTTCTACTACATCGACTATGTGCTCGCGCAGATCTGCGCGCTGCAGTTCTGGGTCCAGGCCGAGGCGGACCGGGTCGACGCGATGCGGCGCTATGAGGCGCTCTGCGAACGCGGGGGACAAGCATCGTTCCAGTCGCTTGCGCGGAGCGCCGGACTGGTTTCGCCCTTCGACGAGAGCTGCTTGATCGGCGTCGTTGCCCAGGCTCGCGCCTTCCTCGGCGGCGGCGGGCATGGAAAGGCCTGCGGCGGCGGGCGCTAACGGCCCTGCGACATTGAGACCTCCGCCCTGAAGCCGCCCTGGACGTCAGTCGCGGCGTGCGTCGTCGGGATCGATCCCGAGCTCCATCTCATGGGCCTCGACGACGCGATGCGGGTCATGGTCGTCGCTGGTCTTTTGGTTGAGGCGTTCGGCCTTGCGCTTGGCCTTTTCCTCTGCCTTCTCGCGCTTCTTTCGTTCGCGTAAGCGCTTTTGAACACTAGGGTTAGCTTTTGCCATATGTCCAGCTCCTGCTGAGCTCCGCGCGGGGACCGCGCGCAGCCCTCTTTCTTGGTCCGCGATGATCGACTCGGGCACTGTCCGATGTGCCAGAGTCTCGGCGGGCCGAAGATCATGCACCAAAGCCGGCGAGAGGACCAGGAAGGATGCCGGAAAGACCCCCCGCGACCCCTTCGCGCCTTCAATCGCGCGGTCTCAAAAAGAGCGCGAGGCTGCACAAGAGCGCGGCGAGCGCCACGTGCATGAGACCCGTCTGGAAGAGCAGGTATAGGTCTTCGCCGAGGATCTTCTTCTGACGCAGTGGTCCGACCACGAAGAAGAGGCCTGCGACGATCCACCAGCTGAGCCGCGCCGCATGCCTACGCTGCGGACCACCGCTCGCCGGGCGCAAAGTCACGAAGACGGCGCCCGCGACGAGGATGTTCGCGAGGTGGTAGACCCGGGTCAGGGGCTGCAGGAGGACCAGCAGGAGCATGGCGATCGCCGCCTGCAGGACGAGGCGTTGCGGCTCACGCAAGCGCTGCGCGCGCCAGGCGCCGATCGCGCCGATGCAGAGCAAGGTGAGTGACCAAGCGACTTCGAGGAAGCGGATCGTCGCAGGCGCGAGGTCGGCGATGTTCGGGTGGGTCTCGTTGGCCTTCGGAGGATGGGCGGTCAAGAGGAAGCCGAAGGTCCCCGAAACCGACGCGCTGATGTCGGTCCAGATCGAAGCTGAACTCGGCGGCGCGAGGCCCATGGCTGGCAGGATCATGGCCGAAGCGAAGTCCCTGAGTCTCTGCGCGTGGAGCTCGAAGCTCATGAAGGGCAGGGGCACGACGAAGACGAGGACAAGCACGGTCGCGAGCATGGCGAAAGCGGCCCGCCATCGTCGGTGCCAGGCCAAGAAGGCGATCCACGCGATCGGGGTCAGCTTCGAGGCAGCGGCGACGCCGAGGAGGAAGCCCGCGCACCGGTCGCGACGCCGCAGGAGCTGGTCGAGGCCGCAGGCGACGAGGGTCGCAACGAGCAGGCTCGCCTGACCCTTCGTCAAGTTGTGCGTGATGAAGCGGTGGAAGAGCAGCAAGAATACGAGGGCCGCCGACCAATGAAGCGGACCCAGGTGGCGCGAGAGGTTCCAGCAAGCGCGCAGCAGCAAGACCGTCGCGCAGCCAAGTAAGAGGCTCCAAGCGAGGATCGTCGCGGTCTCACCGAAGAGCGCGTCCATGGCGCGGATCGGCAGAACGAACCAATGCGGATACGGGTAGGGCCCGCCGAAGAGAGTCTGGTCGCGGTAGAGGTCGACGCTCGAGTCGAAGAGCTCGCGCGCAGCGTGCAGGTAGATGCGGAAGTCCGACCCGTGCTTCAAGAGGCGACGCGCGGCCAGAGCCGCGATGGCCAAGGCTGCGGCGACAGCGAGGAGGGTCCAGCTCCGCTGTGAGCGAAGCCGAGCAAAATGCTCCATCAGCGCTCCCTTGGCCATGGCCGCGCCCCGCGTGGCTCAGCCGAGCAGGTCGCCGAGGACCTTTTGCACGACGCGGCCATCGGACGTCGCCTTGTGGCGCGCCATCCACT
>CALLZN010000088.1 GCA_937858895.1 uncultured bacterium
TTGGGGCGGGGGCCGGCGCAGCGAGCTCGCGGCCTCACGCCACTTCGAAGTCCTCGAACTCGGTCGCGACAGCCCCGAAGAAGAAGCGCTCTGGAAGTCGGAGCGGCGCGGCCGCCTCTCGGTCGACGCCCTCGTCGAAATCGGTCGCCGCTACCAAGCCGACGGCGTCTGCATGCTACGCGTCACCGCGCACCGTCCGTGGCTACCGCCGCTGCTCGGAGTTCGCTTGCAGCTCATCTCCGTCCACAGCGGCGACGCCGTGTGGGCCATCGACGAGAGCTTCGACAGCGCCGAAGAGAAGGTCCGCCTCGACGTCGAGGTCTACGCGCGCGACTACTTGGCGCCCGACCCGTCCCTGCACGACACCGAGATGCTGCAGCTCAGTCCGCGTCGCTTCGCCGGCTACTGCTGCAAGCGCATGGTCGAGTCGCTCACGAAGACTTGACGCGCGACTCGCGGGCGCCGTCCAAGCGCGACTGGCCGCTGAAGTCGCACGGCGGGCCTGAGAAAATTGTGAGATTCCTGGCCTGCGCAGTCCGGCAACTTCGCACGACTCGAAGACGCAACGTAGCGTCTATTCCACCGAGCTCGAAGCCCGCCGCGGCTCGTCCCCCTTCCCGCAGGATCCAACATGCGAAGCCTCCCCACCTATCTCGTTCTATCCTTTGTTCTCCCCTTCGCATCGACATTGCCGTCGCAGAACCACCAAGATGCATTCACGTATCCGGATGGTCCGAACGTGCCGGGTTGGTCACAGCAGGTCGGCGCGTGGAAGATCGAGAAGGGGCGACTGATGTCGACGGGGAGTACATCCCTACCCTTTCTGACCCACGACAAAACGGCGGGCAACAAGGATTGTGTCGTTGATATCGAAGTGATCTACCCCGTCAACGGCCCCGTGTCGGTCAACTCGGGCGGTGTTTGCATTCGCTACCCAGGTGCCAACGCTGGCAACGACTTCATCATCGCCAAGTTCAACAGCGCCAACAATCGCTTCGAGTACGCGATCCTCTACAAGAACTTCGTGAACACGATTTTCGACGCGGTGCCACCCACCGTACACGGCGTGTTGCGGACCTTCGTGCGCGGCAAGACGACTTGGTTCGAGGTCGACGCGGACATGGACGGCATCTTCGAATACAAGTCCGCCGTGGCCATCGATAGCCTCGCCGACTCTCCGGGCTTGGCCGGCGTCACGGCGAACAATCGCTACGTGCAGCTCGACAATTGGAAGTTCTACGAAGGTCAGCTGACTCCAGCCCCCAAGTCGGAACCCAAGGTCGGAACCACCTACACGATGGAGTTCGAAGCGCCTGCCAACGGTGGCTCGAATCCTCGAGACACACCATGGCTCGGCCTGCTCTCCACGGGCAACGACGGGATTCGCCTCACACCGGATGTGTGGCTCCCTCTCAAGTTGGACACGCTCATCCTCAGCTCGGTAGCCTTTGGCTGGCTCGGCACGCTCACGACCAAGACACCCAAGGGGATCATGGCCTTGCCCATTCCGAATGACCCGAGCTTCGCGGGCCTCAAGCTCTGGGCTGCGGCTTTCACCTTCGGCAGTACGCGCCCAGGCGGCTTCGGCGCGATCTCCAATCCGCACGGCTTCGTGCTGACGAAGTAGGGGCGATCGCGCACGAGTGTCGCCGCGCTCCCGCATGCCGCTCGAAAGCTGGCTCTAGCCTAGCCCGAACCCGGCATGAACACCTACTGCTGCGCCACCAAGGCCAGCATCTTCGCGACATGCGGCCCGAAGGTTTCCTCGACGCACGACCTAGCGCAGCATGATGTCGCTGACCACATTGGTGAGCCGCGCCTTCACTGGTCGCTGATCGAGCAGCGCTTGTGTGTAGAAGGTTAGGCCGGCGAGCGAAGGCGTGTTCGGAAACGGAAGCGTCAGCGAGCCAAACCCCGCCGGCTGTGGCACCAAGAAGGGCCGCAGCACGATCATCCGCGTGATGTCGATGCCAAGAGTGCCCAGCGGCGGCAACGGGATGTTGGCAGTGCCGGCAGAAAGGAAGGGGAAGGCAATCTCTGTGGTAGTCGCGGGACCGTTGCGCGCGTAGACGTCGAGCTGGTAGTCACGACCGAGGTGGAGGACGTAGGGCGCGTCGAGTTGGCGGAGGAGGTTTTGGTAGAGGCGGTTCTTGTGTTGGGGGAACCCTGAGTTCCCAACGATCAGGTCCAGATCTCCGTCCCGATCGACGTCGCCGAGCACCAGCGACCGGGTGCCGTAGTCACCGGCCGGCATACGGGACGCCGTCGCATCACGGAACGTGCCCATACCGTCGTTCAGGTACAGACGGCTCTGCTGGCTGCCCAAGCCGAAGTAGCCGAGGATCCCGACGACCAGGTCGAGGTCCCCGTCTCCGTCCACGTCGCCCAGCGCCATCGATGATGTTTGGTGTTGGCCAAGCGGCATGCGGGACGCCGTCACATCCATGAACGTGCCCGTGCCGTTGTTCAGGTACAACAGATTCTGCTCGAGGAAATAGCCGCCGTTCCCGAGGACCAGGTCGAGGTCGCCGTCCCCGTCCACGTCACCCAAGACCAGCGAGGAAGTGCGGTAGCTGCCAACCGGCATGCGGGATGCCGTCATATCGCTGAACGTGCCCGTGCCGTTGTTCAGGTAAAGGCGGCTCTGCTGAGGACGTTGAGATTTGGCGCCGTTTCCGAGGACTAGGTCGAGGTCCCCGTCCCCATCAACGTCGCCGAGCGCCAGCGAGTAGGTGGCGTAGCTACCAGTCGGCATGCGCGATGACGTTGCGTCGCTGAACCAACCCGTGCCGTTGTTCAGGTAGAGGCGGCTCTGCGCACCGTCGAGGTTGTCACCGATGTTCCCGACGACAAGGTCGAGGTCGCCGTCTCCGTCGACATCGCCAAGTGCCAGCGTGAGGGTGACGTGATTGTCAAACGGTAAGCGGGAGGCCGGTGGATCGATGAACGCGCCACTACCGTTGTTCAGGTACACACGGTTCCGCCGAATGGTTGAGTCGCCGCCGTTCCCGAGGACCATGTCCACGTCACCGTCACCGTCCACATCGCCGAGTGCCAGCGAGTGGGTCTCGTACTCGCCAACTGGCATGCGGGAGGCAGTCACATCGCTGAACCTGCCGGTGCCGTTGTTCAAGAACAGCAGGCTCTGCCCGGCATTAGTGGCGCCTTGCCCAAGGACCAAGTCGAGGTCCCCGTCACCGTCTACATCGCTGAGCGCCAGCGCGTTGGTGCCGATATGCGCGCTGGTCGAGCTTTCGACTGGCATGTGGGAGGCGGCCGTCGCATCGCTGAACGTGCCGGTGCCGTTGTTCAGGAATAGGAGATTCTGCGCACCCACCAGTCCGGCAGTCCCTTGCCCAAGGACCATGTCGAGGTCACCGTCACCGTCCACGTCGCCAAGCGCCAGCGAGTTCGTGTAGCCTCTGGCAACGGGCATGCGCGACGCCGGCGCATCGGCAAACGTGCCCCTGCCGTTGTTCAGGTAAAGTCGGCTCTTCCCGACGACCAGGTCGAGGTCCCCGTCACCGTCCACGTCGCCCAGCGCGAGTAGTCCGGTGAGGTCGTTTGGAAGTGGCATGCGGGAGGCCGTCACATCCGTGAACGTGCCCGCGCCGTTGTTCAGGTAAAGAAGGGTCTGGCCGCCGGTGTGTTTGACATTCCCGATAACCAGGTCGAGGTCCCCGTCACCGTCCACGTCGCCCAGCGCCAGCGAATAGATCGAGCCATTGCCGACCGGCATTCGGGACGACGTTGCATCGGTGAAAGTGCCCGTCCCGTTGCTCAGGAAGAGACTGGCCTGCCCCCCAGCAAAACCCCCGAAAACCAGGTCGAGATCGCCGTCCGCGTCCACGTCGCCCAGCGCCAGCCGGCTTGGGTCGTAATTGCCAAGCGGCATGCGAGTGGCCGTCGCATCCGTGAATGTGCCCCTGCCATCGTTCAGGTAAAGAAGGTTCTGCCCGTCAAGTCGCCAATTGGGTCTGGGGATCGCGACGACGAGGTCGAGATCCCCGTCTCCATCCACGTCGCCGAGCGCCAGCGAGGAGGCCACATAGTTGCGAACCGGCAGGCGAGACGCCGTAGCATCGGTGAATGTGCCGGTGCCGTTGTTCAAATACAGAAGGCTCTGACCGCCGGAGGGACCGCTGATCCCGAGAACCATGTCGAGGTCGCCGTCGCCGTCCACATCGCCCAAAGCCAGCGAGCCCGTGTAGTACTTGCCGACAGGCATGCGTGAGGCCGTTGCATCGATGAACGTGCCGGTGCCGTTGTTCAGGTAGAGACGGGTCTGCCCGTAGTTCCCGACGACGAGGTCGAGGTCACCATCTCGGTCCACATCGCCGAACACAGTCGCCTGCGTGTTGTCCTCGTTCGCAGGCAAGCCGCGCTTCGCCAGTTCTTCGAACTGCAGCTGCGCCGGAGACGAGGCCGCGACCGCGGCCATCACCGCAGCAGTTAGTAAGAACGAAGCCTGCGACACGCGTTGCGAGGCAGGACAAAGCGACGAGGCTGTCAGATGGCGCTTCATTGGTTCTATCTCGCGGGATGAGAGCTTGGACGGTGCAGGCACCTCGACGGCTTCATTTTCTGTCACATAGGTACGATCCTACTCGACATCCGCCGATCCGCAAACTCAAGCTCTCGCGTCAGTCGATGCGGAAGCCGGCGGCGTTGCCGAGCTTCCACGCTTGTCCTCGAAGAGCGAAGGGCTGGACGAGGAGGCGCGCGCCACGCAGCGTGGCCGTCGTCGCCAAGCCGAGGTTGAGCACGCCCGAACTCGAGGTGACCCCGGCATTAAAAGTGAGCGCTCCCTGTAGATCGGGGATCACGATTCCAAAGCTGCCAAGAGGCAACAGGCTCGGACTTGCACCCAAAACGAGCAGGACCGGGCTCGAGGCATCGGCACCGACGCGAATCGAGAGGGTCGCGCCACCGATCACGCTGTCTGGGCAATCGAGGGTCGGCGCGGTCGTTGGTTGCAGCCCGACGCTGCCCCAAACCGTCTGCTCACTCGTGACCGTGCGCGTCAACTCCAGCGGCAGGTAGCCGGGTGCGCTCGCGACGTACTTGTAGGTCCCCGCTGCGAGCGAGAAGCTCCACAGCCCCGTAGTCGGCGCCGAGCGCACCAAAACGCCGTTCGACAGAACCACGGTCGCGTCCACGACTCGACTTCCTGTGCCCTGCGTGATGTCGTAGACGACGCCGGTCAAGGTTCCGGGCTTGTTGCCACCACCCGAGGACGGTGTGTAGCGTTGGATTCCGTGGTGCTCCTGCGTCGCCCAAAGGAGGCCGAGCGCGAGTCGATCGATGCGGGCTGCGTCCTTCATCCGCGAGGCGTCCGTCGCATTGGTGATAAAGCCGCCCTCGAGCAACACGGCCGGCATGGACGTGTAGCGCAGAACATAAAATCCAGCCGTCTTCACACCACGATTCGTGAGCCCCCACGCGGCGAGCACCTCGTTCTGGATTCGGTTGCGGTAGAGGCCTGCCGGGCGGGTCTCGGTGCCCGTGTAACAATACGTTTCACTACCGTTTGCACTCGAGCTGCTGAAAGCATTCATGTGCACCGACAGGAAGCTCGCCGCGCCGAACGCATTCGCCGCGTTCGTACGCGCGTCGAGACTGATGAACGTATCGGTGGTGCGGGTCATGAGGACATTCCATGCACCACCGCCACGCGTGTCCGCCGTATCGAGATCGAGCCAAGCCTGCAGCCGCTTCGCGACCGCCAGATTGACATCGGCTTCGCGGAGGCCATTGCCGAGAGCACCGGGATCTGTGCCGCCGTGTCCTGCATCGACGACCACCTTGACGCTGGCATCGAGCGGCTGCATTGGCCGCGGCAGGCGGTAGGCGGGCGCGGGCGCATTCGTCGCGCGTGGCGCGCGAGCCCCGGGTTCAAACAGCATCGTGATCTGCCGCGTGACGTAGTGTCCGTCGTCGAACGCACGCGTGAACCAGAGTCGTCCCGCGGCGTCGAAGCGCGGCTCGCTACCGTGTCCGATGACGGTGCGCGCCTTGCCATGGAAGCCCGCGAGCCACAGCCCGATGTCGGGCGAGAAATAGGCGTGCGCGGCACCGTCTGGGCTCGTCGCCAGCAGAACTCGCTGCGAGTTCGCTTGAGCGGCGAGCAACGCGGAGGTGAACGAAAAGGCAAGGAAAGCCGCGTTGAGAGATCGAAGCATGGGGAGTCACTCTAGCCCGGATTCTTCAGGAACGCCTACTGCGGCGACGCCATTGCGGGCATCGTCGCGACATGCGGGGCTGCGGCTCGGCCAGAGCGCTCCTCCGCAACCCGGTGCTATTTCTTGCCGCGGTCGACGGCGTCCTTCCGAATCTGCTCCTGAACCTCAGCGAGACGCTTCGGCCACGTGAAGCGAGGCGCCTTCTTCGGATCGTAGCCTTCCAAGTGACCGGTCAATCGCGTCGCGGGCTTGGTGTAGGACAACTTCGTCTTGCCGAAGACCTCTTCGCAGAGCGAGGCTAGGCCAGGATCGTACTCTTGTAACTCCGCACGAGTATTGACGTGGTTGTGGTCGTGATCATTCTCGCGATTGTCATCGAACCAGGACTGCACGCCTTCGGCCCAGTACTCTTCCTTATTGGTCGATGCGTATTTGCCGTGCCACAGGCCTGCGGCCATCGCGCTGTCAAAAGCCCTCTTCAAGCGTTCATCGAAAGTCTTGTCGATCCGCACCAATCCGCTCAGGTGGATATTGTGGGCAAACTCGTGAATGACGATGGACTCGGCCTGGTACGGGTCGCCGGGGTAGCCGAGCACGTTCTCTTCGGCGCAGGAGCAGATCGACTGACTGCGCGATCCGCCGAGTCCGCGCGCGCGTGCATCCCAGAAGTCCTTCGGCTTCATTCCGGCGTACTCCGGGATGTCGGTCGTGAACTCACTGTGCGCCATCACGATCAAACGTGAGCCGCTCGCGATCATGCACTTGCGAAGATCAGGGCGCTCTGCGAGC
The DNA here is from genome assembly GCA_937858895.1 of uncultured bacterium. Taxonomy (GTDB): domain Bacteria; phylum Planctomycetota; class UBA1135; order UBA1135; genus JACKHW01. The sequence goes on from CALLZN010000088.1 coordinate 6,972, forward strand.
AGCAGATCGACGAGGTAGGCGGCCTCCTTCAAGGCGTAGTCGTCGACTCGCTTGGAGGCGACCACGGGGTAGCCGTGGGCATGCGTGTACTTCTCATAGAACGGATCGAGCTTCAGCGCTTTGGGCGGCGCTGTGACTTCGTAGCCGTCGCCGCGAGACGGATACAGGACGGAGAGAGCGACGAAGGCAGACGCCAACACTGGAATGCGCATCGAGTTCGGAACCTCAGAGACGACGAAAGTGAAGGGAATCAAGGCTTGAGATCCCAGGCCTCGGTGGCTGCCACTTGGCGAAAGAGCAGTCCGCGCGTCGCGCGTGTCGGATTTGTCGGAGCGCTTTGCCGTTCGCATCGAAGACGACGATGTTGCTCGAGCCGCCGCCGGCAACGAAGACTTCGCCCTGATGTAGCGCGATTCCCATTGGGCTCGAGAGCCCGAAACCCGTGAACGAACGGAGCGCCGTCCCCGACGCGCTGAACTCGACGACCATGCCGGTCGACGCGCTCGCGGCGTAGAAGACACCATCGCCACGGAAGGCGACGCAATTCGTCGACGTGAGGCCCCCACCGCTGTAGCTGCGCACGAAGCTGCCGTCAGGTTTGTACTCACCAATGTCGTTGGATGAGAGCCCACCGACATAGAGATTGCCATTTGGACCGATCGCAGCACCGGTAGGACTCGAGACGTTCTGCGTCGCAAACTTGGCCACGAGCCGCAGTCGCTGGTCGAGCGAGCGATGTGCATCGCGCGCATGATATCGCCTCGCGCGAAGGCGAGTACTCTCGACCGCGCCACTTCCTCCCAGCTGCAGGAGAATACAGCGCCGTGGTCGTCAGTTACCGATGAGCGCGCGCTTCGCGTTCGTCAGGACGAGTCCGGTCGCGTTTGCCGCTGGATCGAGCACGATACATTGCTGGTAGTAGGTGGCGAAACGCAAGCTCGGTACACCCGGCAACAAGAACGAGATTCGCCCCTGCCCCTGTGCATCGATCGCGAAGGCACCGCTGATATCCAGACTCGCGGCGAGCGCGCAATCGGTCGTGCCAAGTTTGAGGGGCAGCGGGATCGTGCCCCAAGTCGTGTTCGAGAGCCCCGTCACCAAGATGCCAACACTATTCGGACGCGCCTCCGTCAACCGCACATCGTAGCTCGCTCCCAGAGTCGGGTAGCCGACGTTCGCGATCAGGGGCGCCTGACCCGGGACGGGTGCACCACAGAGCCAATGCCATTAGGCTCCACTGTCGCGGTGAGTGCATCTGATCCGGCGTGTCGC
>CALLZN010000089.1 GCA_937858895.1 uncultured bacterium
TCTTCGATGGCACGCAAGCGGTCGTCGGAGTTGAGGGAGACGCAGTAGTCCTTGCGGGTCTGCAAGGACTGAAGCGTGTTCATGTGGTAGCAGAGGCGGATCGGGCGCGCGGCGTCGCCGTAGCTCTCGGCGTCGATTCGGTAGTTCCAGCTCGCGACCGCGCGGCGACGCTGCGGCAGCAGCTCGCGGCCTTCGTGCAAAGTCGTGCGATTGACCGTGAAGGGCAGGGCGCCGAGCACCTCGCACTCGAGGGCGTCCTTGTCTTCGAGCATGGCCAGGCTCTGGTCGGCGTGGCTCGCGAGGATGACACGGTCGGAGCGATAATTGTCGCCGTCGCGCGTACGCACGCCGACCGAAGCGCCGCTGCGCGTGATTGCAGCGACCGGCGTCGCGGTCCGGATCCGATCCTGAAACGGGGCGATGAGCGCCTCGACGTAGCGACGGCTCCCACCTTGGATCACGTACCACTGCGGTCGCTCGTTCAGCTCGAGCATGCCGTGGTTCGCGAAGAAGCGCACGAAGAAGCGCGCCGGGAAGTCGAGCATGTCCCGCAGCGACGTGCTCCAAATCGCAGCCCCCATCGGCAGGAGGTAGAGCTCACGGAAGGCACGCCCATAGCGCTGACGCTCGAGGAAGACGCCGAGCGGTAGCTCGCTCGCGTCCCCCGCCGCCTGTCCGGCGAGGGCCTTCGCGTCGCGCCCGAAGCGCACGACGTCGCGCAACATGCCGAGGAAGGACGGCCGCAGCAGGTTGCGCTTCTGAACGAAGATCGACCGCAAGTCGAGCCCGTTCCATTCGATGCCACTGCGCTCGTCGTGGACCGAGAAGCTCATCTCGCTCTCTTGCTTCGCGACGCCAAGTCGTTCGAGGAGGCGGACGAAGTTCGGGTAGCAAGGGCGATTGAAGACGATGAAGCCGGTGTCGACGGCGTGCCGACCATCCGCGTCGCTGACGTCGACCGTGTGCGTGTGCCCACCGATCCAGGCTTCGCTCTCGAAGACGACGACGTCGTGCTGCTCGTGCAGCAGGTAGGCACAAGTGAGGCCCGAGATGCCGGCGCCGACGATCGCGATACGGCTCTTCATCGCCCGGCCCGGCTCGTTCGGCGCAATCGACCTGCCCCCTGCGCGCGCGGTGCCGGGTCACGGAGGTCCCTGACGCTCAGGCGGCCTTGCGACGCGAGCGCTGGGCCCGGCTGGCGGCGCGCCCACGCTCGAGGATGTGCTGGGGCACAGGCTGTAAGTCCCAGACGATCCCGAAGAACTCGAGGACCCTCAGTGCCCAGTAACTCGGATCGTATTCCCACCAATAGAAGCCCTGCCGCGTCGACGCCGGATAGTAATGGTGGTTGTTGTGCCAACCTTCACCGAGCGTCAAGAGCGCCAAGAACCATTGATTGCGGCTCGTGTCGCGGGTCTCGAAGCGCCGCTTGCCCAAAAGGTGCGAGAGGCTGTTGATCGAGAACGTCGCGTGGAAGAGAACGACCGTCGAGATCACGAAGCCCCAGACGAAGAGCTGCCACGCGGTGGTACCGAGGCCAGGAGCGTAGACTTCGAGGATCCAACCGAGGACGAAGATGCCGACGCCAAGGACGCTCGGCGCGATCCAATCGAAGCGGTCGAGGAAGCGCAGCTCAGGGAAGCGCGCCAAGTCGCGGACGCGCTCGCTCTTCGTGACGAAGCCGTTGCCGGTCAGAAACCAGCCGACGTGACTTCGGAAGAGGCCGTGGTGCAGCGGCGAGTGCGCGTCTTCGGGCTTGTCCGAGTGGGCGTGGTGATGGCGATGCCATCCAGCCCACCACAGCGGTCCGCGCTGAGCCGACGAGTTGCCGATCACAGCAAAGATGAACTGCGCCGGTCGCGAGGTCTTGAAGGTGCGGTGGCTGAAGTAGCGGTGGTAGAAGCCCGTGATCGCGAACATGCGAAGCACGTAGAGGAAGATCGCGGTCCCCACCGCGAACCAGCTCCAGCCGACCAAGAAGACCGCTAGGCAGGCGAGGTGCAGAATCAGGAAGGGAAGGCAGCGCATCCACTCGATGCGCTCACCTCCTTCGCGGCCCAAGCGTCGACGGGAGCGAACTTCACCGTCGAACCATTGCAGAATGTTTCGCATTGTCATCGGTCAGAAGGCCGGGAGTCTAGGCCGGTCGCTCGACGAACGGCACGGGGAAGTGGAGCATTTTTCGAGCGGCCATCGTGCGCTGATGTCGCAGGTCGCGCGGCCGCGCGGGCTCGCCCCCGGAGTCCATGCTTCCGTCGGCATTTGTCGACGAAACGCTTGAACCGCGCGCATTTCGTCTCCAAGAACGGGCCTTTCGTGAAGATGAGCTGTGACGCGTCGGCTTCGACGCGCGACCCCCCTTGTGGTACGAACCCCACCTCGATGCCGGCCGCGTTCCCGACTTGGCGATACGTCTCGGGATCCGCAAGCTGCTGCGCGACCGCCTCGCGATCGAAGGTCGTGGCGATGTCGAGGAGCGGCAGCAGCGCTTCCGTGCCTTTCGCGAGCAACTCGATGCGAGTCCGATCGCGGTCGAGACAGCGGCCGCCAATGCGCAGCACTATGAAGTGCCGCCGCGCTTCTTCGAGCTCGCGCTCGGTCCGCGCCTCAAGTATTCGAGCTGCCTCTTCCCGCGCGTGTCGACGTCGCTCGAAGAGGCCGAGGTCGCGATGCTCGAGCTCTACGCCGAGCGCGCGCGCCTCGAAGATGGCCAGAGCGTCCTCGACCTCGGCTGTGGCTGGGGCTCCTTTTCGCTCTGGGCTGCTGAGCGTTACAGGGCGTCGCGCTTCCTGGCCCTGTCCAACAGCAGCTCGCAGCGGCACTTCATCGAGGCGCGGGCACGCGCCAAGGGTCTCGACAACATCGAGGTCGTCACGCTCGACGCCAACCACTTCGCGACCGAGCGGCGCTTCGACCGCGTCGTCAGCGTCGAGATGCTCGAGCACATGAAGAACTACCGTGAGCTCTTCGCGCGCGTGGCTGCCACCATGGTCGAGGGTGGGCTCTTCTTCGTGCACATCTTCACGCACCGCGAACACGCCTACCCCTTCGTGGCCGATGGCGACGAGGATTGGATGGCACGGCACTTCTTCACGGGCGGCAACATGCCGTCCGACGCCCTCTTGCTCTACTACCAAGACGATCTGCGCATCGTCGACCACTGGCGCGTCAACGGAACGCACTACGCGCGCACCGCCGAGGCCTGGCTTCGCAACACCGACGCCGCGCGCAGCGAGGTCTTGGCGACCTTCCGGGAGACCTACGCCGCAGGTCTGACGGGCGCAGCCGCCGCCAAAGAGGCTTCCAAGTGGTTCCAACGCTGGCGTATCTTCTTCATGGCTTGCGCCGAACTCTGGGGTTTCCGGCGCGGTGACGAGTGGTTCGTCTCCCACTACCTCTTCGAGAAGCCGCGACGGCGGTCGGTCGACGCGTGACCTGGATCTTCATCTCCGTTGCCGTCGTCTTGGTCCTGGCCTTGGTGCTGCTCTTCATGGAGCTCGACTCCAAGCGACTGCAAAAAGGCGACATGGCGCCCGACTTTGCGCTGCGCAGCCAGACCAATGAGGAGCTGCGCCTCAGTCAGCTCACGGCTCGAGGACCTGTCATCCTCTACTTCTACATCCAAGACGCGACGCCTGGCTGAACTCTGCAGACCCGCGGCTTCCGCCGAGACTTCGCGCGTTTCGAAGAGCTCGGTGCAGCCGTCGTCGGAGTCAGTTCGGACTCCGCAAACTCACACGATCGTTGGGCCGACAAAGAGTGCCTGCCCTTTCCGCTCTTGGCTGACCAGGATGGGAAGGTGCGCAAGCTCTATGGCGTGCCTCGCATCTTCTTCGGGCTTGTGCCTGGGCGCCTCACCTTCCTGATTGGCGGCGACGGGCGCATTCATGACATCGTCGGACATCAATTTCGCTTGGCGGCGCACGTGCGCAAGACGCGTGAGGCCGTCGAGCGTCTAGTCTCCGTTGCCCCGCAGCTCGCACGCCGCTGAGCGAGTTGCCGCAGGAGATTCAAGACACATCAAGGCAGGTCGAGGTGGTCCGGAGCGCAGACCTCGACCGTATTGGACGACGGATCCACGAGGTAACAAGAGCGCGTGCGATCGCGATGCGTGACGAGGTCGCCAAAGCGCTCGGCGTCATCCCGCACGACCGCAATGTGTGGCGGATGCTGACCCGGCAAGACGAAGGCGAGGTCGCAGTTCTGAAAGCGCAAGAGAGCCCAGGTCGCGTCGCGGTAGGCGACGCTGCAGGCGAAGCGTTCGAGGTACCACGCAACAGTCGCGTCGAGGTCGCTGACCGCGATCGCTACGTGGTGGAGGACGTCGAGCTGCTGCCGCGCTGCGCGCGCGGCGTTGTGCGGGGTAGCGTTCGTTTCCATAACCGAATCATCACCTGAAACCATGTTGCTGGATCGCTGGGTAGGAAAGTCCTGATGAACGTGCCGAGCCGACGAGTCCGTCGCGCCAACGAAGACAGCATGCGCCGCGATGGACGCTACGTCCTCTACTGGATGACGAGCCAACGTCGCTTGACATCGAACTTCGCTTTGGACCGCGCCCTCGCTCATAGCAAGGACCTTGGCGTTCCGCTGCTCGTCCTCGAAGCATTGCGCCTCGACTATACGTGGGCGAGCGCGCGCCTGCATCGCTTCGTCGTCGAAGGTATGCGCGACAACGAGGCCGTGGCCGCCCGGATGAAGGACACGCTCTACTACCCTTATGTCGAGCCGCGCGTCGGAGCGGGCAAGGGCTTGGTCGAAGCCCTGGCGGCGCGCGCGGCCATCGTCGTGGGCGACGACTTTCCGTGCTTCTTCCTGCCACGCATGCAGGCGGCGGCCGCCTCCCGTATGGGCGTTGCCTTCGAGCTCGTCGATGGCAACGGCCTCTACCCGATGGCGGCGAGCGACCGCGTCTTCACGACCGCGCATTCGTTCCGGCGCCACCTGCAGAAGACCCTCGCCCCCGAGCTCTTCGAGCGACCCGTGGCTGAGCCTGGTCGCGGCCGCTCCAAGGCGCCGAGCGCTTGCGTCGACCCGAGCATCTGGAAGCGTTGGCCGCGCGCGGACCTCGACCCCGCGGGCATCGCGCTGCTCGATTTCGAAAACGACGTCGCAGCAGGCGCCGCGACGGGTGGTGCGCGCGCGGCGCGTGAGACGCGGCAGAACTTCCTGCAGCACCGCCTCGGTCGCTACAGCGACGAGCGCAACGCCGTAGAAGACGGCGCCGCGAGCGGGCTCTCGCCCTACTTGCACTTCGGCCACATCGGCGCGCACGAAGTCTTCGAAGCCCTGCTCGACCACGAGGGCGTTCCGATCGAGCCCTTCCTCGAAGCCCGCGTTGCCACCAAGGCGCACGGCAGCCGCGAGGGCTGGTGGGGCCTGTCGCCGGGCGCCGAGGCCTTCCTCGACGAAGCCGTGACCTGGCGCGAGCTCGGCTACAACTTCGCGTCCAAGCGCCCCGACTACGCGAGCTACGACGCCCTGCCCTCGTGGGCGCTGGCGACCCTCGCCGACCATGCCCGCGACCCGCGGCAGCACGTCTACTCGCTCGCGGACTTCGACAACGCGCGCACCCACGATCGCGTTTGGAACGCCGCGCAACGCGAGCTCGTGCGCAGCGGCCGCATGCACAATTACCTGCGCATGCTCTGGGGCAAGAAGGTCCTCGAGTGGACGCGGCATCCGCGCGACGCGGCCGCCATCCTCATCGAACTCAACAATCGCTACGCGCTGGATGGCCGCAACCCGAACTCGTACTCGGGCATCTATTGGGTCTTCGGTCGCTACGACCGCGCTTGGGGACCGGAGCGACCCATCTTCGGCAAGGTGCGCTACATGAGCTCGGAGAGCACGATGCGCAAACTCGACCTGACGTCCTACCTCAAAGCGTACGGTAGCTGATCAGCGCGACGACGATCCTCGTCAGCCCTGTCCGTAGCCCCCGCCGCCAGGCGTTTCGATGCGAAGGCGCTCGCCGACAGCCAGGTCGAAGCTGCCCTTCGAGGGCAAGGTGCTGCGACGACCGCGAGCGTCGATCAAGAACTGCCGCCCGGGCTTGCCGGCAGCACCACCTTGCGCTCCTGGCGGCCCCGTCACGCGACGCTCGGAGAGGAGGGCGCCGCGCATGGCGATCAAGGCGCGCAGCTCCTTGACCAAACCATCGCCACCCGCGTGGCGACCGCGACCGCCGCTTTTGCGCCGGAGCTCGAGGCGCTCGACGATGAGCGGCTGTGTCAGCTCCAAGTCTTCGATCGGCGTGTTCCGCGTGTTGGTCATGTGGGACTGGATCGCGCTCGCGCCCGGCCCTTCGGCGCTCGCCCCCGCGCCACCGCCGAGGGTCTCGTAGAGAGCGAAGACCTCACCGTTCGCGCAGGCGCCACCGAGCGTCAGGTTGTTCATGGTCCCCTGGCTCGCGGCCGCGACTTCGGCGCCCGCCGCGCCGAGCGCCGCGAAGCAGAGATCGACGAGGCGCTGACTCGTCTCGACGTTGCCGCCGGCGACCGCAGCCGGGAAGACCGGGTCGACGACCGACCCCTTGCGCGTCTTGATGCTGACGTCCTCGAAGAGGCCGCCGTTGATCGGCAGGTCTTGTCCCGCGACGCAAGCGAGCGCGTAGAGCACGGCCGCGAGGACGATGGCCGGGTTGGCGTTGATCCCACCCGCGCTCTGGTCGTCACAGCCTTCGAAGTCGAAGACGAGGCGGCCGGCGCGCGTGCGCGTGAAGTGCAGCTCGAGACCGACCGCCTGCGTCTCGAAGCCATTGCCTTCGAGGGCGTCCCGCACGACGTAGGTCCCAGGCTTGAGCCCTTCGAGCGCCGCGCGAAAGAGCCGCGCGGTGTAGGCACGAAGCGCGACCGCTGCTTCATCGAGGACGGCGCGCCCGTGCTCGCGCGCCATCGCGGACAGGCGCTCGACACCGAGGGCGCCGGCCTGGCGCTGGGCACGAAGATCGCCGCGTCGCTGTTCGGGCGTGCGGGTGTTCGCGCAGACCATGGCCTCGACCTCGGGCACGAGCTTGCCGCCGCGCATGTCGTGGAGCGGCGGGATGCGCAGCCCTTCGCCGAGCAGGTCGCGTGACGGCGCCATCGAGCCGGGCTCGCTTCCGCCGACGTCGGCGTGGTGCGCGCGCGTGAGCACGAACCAGGCCTTGCCTGGCTCGCCGACAGCATGGACCAGGGTCAGGTCCGGCAGGTGGGTCCCGCCGGCGTAGGGGTCGTTCAGGAGAATGGCGTCACCGCTTCCGAGTCGCGGATGCTGCCGCCGCACCGCCTCGATCGACAGAGCCGCCGATCCGAGGTGGACGGGAATGTGGGCCGCTTGCGCGACGAGCGCGCCGTGAGAGTCGAAGATCGCACACGAGAAGTCACGCCGCTCGCGGATGTTCGGCGACGGTGCCGTCTGCCGTAGCAGCTCACCGCACTCCTCGGCGATCGCCGTGAAGAGCTCGTGGTAGACCCGCAGGCGCACGCCGTCGAAGCGCGACATGGTGGATGCGATGCGTCGCAAGCTGGACAGCTGCTCAGATATGCTCAGATGCTCAGCGATCCGCGCTACCCGCGGCGAGCGCGGCCGCCGCGAGCGCGGCGAGGCGCTTGGCGGTGTCTTCGTAGCGCGGATGCAGGGACAAGACCCGGCGGTAGGCCGACATGGCTTCGTCGGTCTTGCCGTTGCGCTCGGCGATCCTGCCTTCGTCGTAGGCCTTCTCGACGTCGACGAAGAGCTGAGTCAGGGTCTCGACCTTCTGGGTCGCCGATCCGGCTGGATCATCCTTGGCGAGCGCGCGATAGACCTCGAGCGCCTCTTTGTAGTCGTAACCGAGCTCGAAGAACTGAGCCTCCGAGTAGCGCTCATCGCGGCGCGCGTCGAGGATCTGACCACGGAGGTCGTTGATCGCCACGAGTTCGTAGGTGCTGAGCGCCGCGGCCCGATCGAGGGCCTCGGTCGCCTGATCGAAGCGCTTGCCAGCGATGGCGAGCTGGGCATCGGTCATTGCTTCGGCAGCAGCGGCCTCGTCGAGCCAAGTCTTGGCGATGCGCTGCCCCTCGGGAATCCACTGGAAGAGGTCATCGCTCGCGGCCGCGACAGGGTTGTTCTCGACGTTGCGCAGCTTGTCGAGGAGGGCGACCACTTCGAGCATTTCTCGTCCGGCCGCGGCAAAGCGGCGCTCGGCCGCGAGTTGGTCAGCCCACGCACGACGCTTGCGCGCGACTTGACGGGCCGCGACGCCGGCAAAGTAGGTAGCGCGCTCGTGCGCCGGATCGCTCTCGAGCGTTGCGTCCGCGTGATAGAGGACGCGCTCCCAGTCACCGTCGCGGCGCGCGAGCAATGCGCTGCGATCATGGTCATCGGCGAACTCACGGCGCATGTCGTAAATGGCACGCACCTCTTTGAGGCCGCGGAGCGCGACCTCATCGCCGGGCCGCAAGCCAAGCACCTCTTGGAAGGACTCGAGCGCACGTTCGGGCTCGCTGTCGGCGACCGCCTCTTGACCGCGCAAGAGCATGCGCATCGCGATCTGGTCTTTGGCCTTCTGCTGCCAGAGCAAGGCCACCGAGTTCTCGGGGTGGTTCGTAAGGACGCGCGCGAGCAGCGACAGGCCCTCGTACTCTTTGCCGCTGATGACGCGGGCGCGGGCTTCGTCGAGGAGGGCGACCGTCCTCATGCGCTCGGCGAAGCGCTGGATCTTGCGATCGTCGGGCGACTCGGTCAGGGCGGCTTGGCTGTGGCCGTAGGCCTCCTTCAAGCGCCCCTGCTCGAAGGCCTCGACCGCCCGGTCATAGTGAACGGTGGCGGGCGGCACGGAGCACGCGGCGAAGAACGCGAGCAGGACCGAAGGCACGAGCACGAGGACCTTGCCCGAGAACCGGAATGAGTCATCCAACATTGCTGTCAAGGTACTGCCCCTCGCATCGCACGGCCAGTCGTTAGGTGTCGTGGCCAGGAAATCTGAATCGGCTAGGAGTCGCCGTCGCGACCCACCACGACGCCGGAAGGCCGAGGCTTCTTCCCGGGCGTTTCATCGCGCGTGGCTTTGCTGCTCGCCACTGCCTGGCTCGCGTGGCATTTTCTGCACCGCTCAGCACGCTTCGTGCGCGCACTTGGCCGACGAGCGACGGCCTAACGCCCCGTTCCCCGGGCCATGTGTTCCAGATGACCGGCATTTCGAAGAGCGGACGCACGGAGTTCCGCGCACTCTTGCATCTCGCCGCCCCGATCATGGCCGTGCAGATCGGCATGATGTCGATGGGGCTCGTCGACACCGCCATGCTCGGCATGGTTTCTTCGGATGACGTCGCGGCCTGCGGCCTCGGGAACTCCTTCTCGTATCTCGTCGCCAACCTCTGCATGGGGGTCCTCTTCGCACTGGACCCCCTGCTGTCGCGGGCCCGCGGCGCCAGGGACGAGGGCGCTTTCGCGGGGGGCTTGCGCCCCGGCCCCGTCATGGCGCTCCTGCTCACGGTTCCCGCCAGCGTCGCGTGGTGGTACGCGGGTGACTTCATGGCCTGGATCGAGCTGCCCGAGCGCCTGGTCCCGCGCGCCGAACTCTATGTCCACGCCTTGATCCCGAGCCTCTTCGCCTTCCTCGGCTTCGTGGTCTTGCGCGTGTCGCTCCAAGCCCTGCACCGCGTGCGGCCCATTCTGGTCGTGATCATCGTCGCGAACTTGGTCAATGCCCTGCTGGACTGGATCCTCATCCATGGGCACCTGGGCTTTGCCAAGAGCGGCATCGCGGGTTGCGGCGCCGCGACGACGATTTGCCGTTGGCTGATGTTCACCGGCCTCGCGGCGTGCGCCTGGCCCGAGCTACGTCGTGCACTGGCGCGTGACGGCGGTGCCTTCGTCGACCCGCGCCTCCTCCTGCGCATCTTGCGCTACGGCCTCCCGATCGGGCTCCAGCTCGTCGTCGAGCTCGGGGCCTTCGTCGTCGTGATGTTCCTCATGGGCTACCTCGACGATGCGGAGGTCGCCGTCGCTGGTCACACCATCGCGATCAACCTCGCTGCCTTCTCGTTCATGATGCCACTCGGGCTCTCGATCGCCGCTTCCGTCCGCGTCGGCTGGGCGGTCGGCGAAGGCGACATGGAGCGCGTGCGCAAGCGCGCTCGCATCGCCCTCGTGGCGAGCGCGTGGATCATGGCGGTCTGGGGCTTCGTGTTCTGGCTCACACCCGAGCCCCTGCTGCGCATGTTCACGCACGAAGCGCCGGTGCTCGCGGTCGCGCTGAGCCTCATGCCGCTCGCCGCGCTCTTCCAAGTCTGCGATGGACTCCAGGTCGTCGCCGGCGGGGTGCTGCGCGGCGTCGGTGACACGCTGCTACCGGCGGTCTGTCACATCGCGGGCTTCTGGATCCTCGGCGTGCCGCTCGGCTACTGGCTCGCGTTCGAGCGGGGCCTCGGTCCCGTGGGCCTCTGGTGGGGTCTCGTGCTCGGCCTCTTCGCGGTCAGCGTGGTGCTCGTTCTGCGCATGGAACAGTGCATCCGGCGCGATACGGTACAGCGCATCTGAAGCTCGACAGCGGACGCTCTACGACTCGAACGGATCCCTGGTATACGTAGTGCGCATGTCTCGCCTCTGCCTGCCGCCCTGCGCAGCCTACCCTGCCGCCTACAAGCTTCTTCTTGCGACGCTGATCCAGGCGATGCTCCTTGCATCGTTCCTTGCAGCGACGCTCAGCGCCCAGTTCGCGATCGGGCTCGCCGATCGCCACCTCGAGAACCGAAGCGGACGCGGTGCCCCAGCGATTCCGTGCTCGATCGTCTATCCGGCCGTCGAGAGCGGCGTCGACCAGCCGGTCTTGTCGCGGCCCGGCGGACGCGCGTGCATCGTCTTCTTACATGGCTATGGACGCTGGGGCGCGGAGTACTACAACCTGGCCTTGGCGCTCGCGGAACGAGGCTTCGTCGTGGTCCTGCCCAACTCGGGGCAGTTCTCGCTCGATGAGCTCTTCGACCACGGCCTCGCGCTGTCGTCGGCGCTGCGCATCGCCGCAACAACGCCTGGGCACTTGCTCGAAGACAAGCTCGACTTGACGCGACTCGGCTTGGTCGGCCACAGCTACGGCGGCACGACTTGCGCGCGCGTGCTCGCGAGTGATACGAGCTATCGCGCTGGTGTCGCGATCGCGCCGGTCTTCGTCGACGACGCGGTGCGCAACGCTCGACTGCCCTTTGCCGTGCTACACGGCACCGGCGACAGCCTCATCCCTTGGCGCGACGGAGACCAGGTCTATCGCTCAGCGACGAGCTACCGAGAAGCCAAGGTCTTCGTGCGCCTCGCCGAGGCGGCGCAGCACTTGAACGTCGCCGGCATGGAGCTCGCCAGCGATGATGACCGACGTGTGTGGGCACGATGCGCGAGCATCCTCGGCGGCTTCCTTCTGCGCTTCGTCGATGACGAGAGCGCCGCTTTGCGCGAGGCTCTGGGTCCGGCCACTCGCAACGACGCCCTCGTCTTCGACTTGCGCAGCGAGATCGATCAAGCGCAGGTCTTCGCCCTCGGTCCGGCGCGTTCCGGACGCACTTTCGACGCGGCGATCGCGGCCGAGCCCGGCCCCTTCGTGCTCGCTTTGGGCTTTGCGCGCGCCGACATCCCGACACCCTTCGGCGCACTCGGCCTCGACCCGAGCACCCTGCTCGTCATCGCGGGCGGCAGCATAGGAACTGCGAAGTACAGCGCCGTTCCTTTGGTGACGCCGAGTGACCCGCGCTTCATCGGCTACGACTTCGGTCTACAAGCGCTGGCCATGCGCGCGCGCGTCGGCCTGCGTTTCAGCGAAGCGACGTGGATCACGATCGAGCGCTGACGCGACCGCGCCAAGCGCATCAAGCCTTGCCGATGAAGTTCTCGAGGTCTTGGCGCAGCTCATCGAGGCCGTAGCCCGGCACAGAGATGCAGCGGTAGACGATGTCTTCGAGGCCTGCCGGCGTCTTCGGATTCAACTCGTGCGGCGGCGGGTAGCTCAAGAAGTAGCTGAGCGACATGCGCAGCGTCTCGCCTCCTTGTTGTGTGCCCGCGTCCTGCCACGGCACTTCTTCGAAGGGTAGAGCCCCGGTCAAGATCTCGTAGATCATGATGCCGATGCCCATGACGTCGGCCTTGCTGTCGCGCAAGACGAGCGGGTTGTAGTACGGCGTCGTCGAGATCGTTGCGCCGTCCTCGCTCCGGTAGGCGGGATCGATCAAGATCACCTTGCCCGATGGCTTGATGATGATGTTCTCGGGCTTGAGGTCGCCGTGGAAGGGCAAGCCGCCCTCGGCCGACAACGCCTGCAAGGCCCTCACGGCCGCAAGGAACCAGTTGAGGTGCACGCCCTCCAAGTTGCGGATCTTCTCGCGCAACGTCTTGCCTCGCACGTACTCGAGGACGAGTACCGGTCGGTCCTCGAACTCGAAGCACGACTTGACCTTGACGATGTTCGGCGAGACGCCGGCCGTCAGGAGCTGGGCTTCGACTCGAATGAGCCGATCGATCTCCTCGCGGTCGAGAAAGTCGACACGCACGCCACCCTTGTGAAAGAAGACGGCTTCGCCCGGCGTTTCATCCGGGCTGATGCCATCGACCGAACGACGCGAACTGACTTCGAGGAGGCGGGTGACGAAGTGTCCACCGCCCGCGCTGTTGCCGAACTTGAGGGCGACCTTCTCACCCGTCGTCCGGTGCTCCGCCAAATAGACGTAGCTGAAGCCACCCCGTCCCACGAATCGGGTGACCTTGTAGTCCCCGATCATTTCTCCGACCGCGATGTGAATCATCTTCTTGCCGGTCTCCGCCCCCCGCAGATGTCCCCCGAACCACGAGCGTCTTTCGTCTCGGAGAGGCTCGGAGTTGAGAAGTCGAAGGACGGAACGACGCAGCCGCACGTCGTGCCGTTCGCATCGACATGCGCCGGGCGGCCTTCGATTCGTTAAAGCTCTGCGAAGACCAGGTTTTCGGCCCCGCTTCCAGAACGGGGCCGAGAACTGCCAGGAAGCACCCCCTAGAACCGGGGCGTGATGACCAAAGCCCGCCCCGACCGGGTGAGTGCAGCGCGAGCCACTTCGAAGCCCCGGCCCGCGAGGCTCTCTTTGAACTTCATGAGCGTGGGCGCAATCGCCTGCCTCGCACTGGCCGCTTGCGGCGGCGGTGGCGGTGGCGGCGCCGCGTCCGGTCAGCCGCCCGAGCTCGTGAGCGTCGTCTTCACCGGCTCGTCGCCGAGCGACTCGACGCCCGACCCGGGCGACACCTTGACCTTCTTCTTCTCGCGCGCGGTTCAGATCGTGAGTGGACCCGTGCTCGACGACACTCGGGTCGAACTTTCGAACGGCAGTCTCGGCACGGGCATCGTTGCTCCGACCCTCGTCAACGAACGCACCGTGCGCGTAACCCTCGGCACGGGCGTCGCCTTCACCGTCGGGAGCGACACGATCCGTCTCGCCGAGACCCAAGACGTGATCCGCGACTCACGTGGTGGGACGATCGAAACCTCGCGTATCGTCACGATCCTCTTGACCGACGGCGTGCAACCCACGATCTCGTTCTTGTCGATTAACGCGGTGCCTGCAGAACTCAATGGCACTGGCGCGGCTGGCGGTCTCCACCAAGTGCCACGCAGCGGCTTTCGCATCGCCGCGTCCTACGACGACCCTGGCGGCAGCATCGACACGTCGGGCTTCCTCGTGACGTCGTCGATCGATGTGCGCTCGTCGGGCACGCTCTTTCCGGCCGGTGCCAACCTCTTCTCCGAGCTACAGCAGACTTCGCTGACGGCGACGGACTTCGTGTTGACGGTGCCGTCGACCTTGGTCTTCAACGAGGGCGAATGCACGCTGTCGCTCATCGTCAAGGACAACTCGGGCCTGCTCTCGGATACAGCGACCTTCGCCTTCCGCGTTCGCACGCCTGACGTCGCGACACGGCCCTTCGAGAGCGGACAGACGTGGTTCCTCGATCTGTCACGCGACCTCGACGCATTGTCGAGTCGGGATGGCACGGGCTCCTTCGTCGTCATCGATGCCCCGGTCAGCGGGCCCAACAGCATCTCCGACTTCGACGAGGACCTCTTCATCCTAGGCCTACGCACCGACAGCCCGCTCGCCGGCGTCGTCGGAACGAAGGACTCGAACGAGGTCGTCCTCGACCTCGTCAAGGCGGCGATCCTCACCAACCTGCAGCGCTACTATGCGGAGACGAGCGTGCAGTTCACCTTCGACGATCCTGGCGCATTTCCGAGCAGCCGCCCCTTCGTCGCCTACGACAAGGCCAACCACTCGCGTATGGCGATCGGCGGCGCGACCGGGGCTTCGGGCACGCTCGGCACGGCGATCTACGACCCACACAACGCGCAGCAGGACAACAACTCGCTCGACGCGGGCACCTACGACAACGTGGTCTTGACTGCGCGCCTCGGTGTCTTCTTACACACGATGATCGAGGCCGACATCAACCGCTTCGGCTCGCAGCTGCGCGCCGACTTCGACACGCTGATTCGCTTCCGTGGCCAGCCGGTCGGAGAAGAGACGACGAATGACGCCACGCGACTCGCGAACCTCACGACGCAGACCGCCGGCGACGCGCGTCAGGATGTGATCGGAACGGCGATCGCCAACCTCGGACGCTTCATCGCGGTCCTCGTCGCGCACGAGTGCGGTCACAGCGTCGGCCTCGTCGAGGACGGTGCGATGCCCGGCGGCCTCTACGGCGGCATGCCCGCGCAGTTCGCCGGGTCGACTTCGGGGCACATCGACCTGTCGACGACGACAATCTTCCCCTCGTCGGCCACGGAGATCATGTCACCGGCGGTGAGCTACGAACGAAGCATCGCGACCGAGACCGACTTCAATCCGCTTCTGCGCGCCTACCTGCAAGAGCGCGCCTTCTACGACCGATGAGTGCGCCGACTTCGATGAAGAACCTCAGCACAGTAAGGGTGCGCGCCTTCGTTCGCGCAGTTACTAGCTCGGCCTTGCTTGGCCTTGCTTGCAGCAGCGTACCGCTACGCGCAGCGCAGCCTGTGACGCAACAAGACGTGCCCGCGCTCGACCTGGCTGCGGCGGCCTGTCCGCTCGTCGTGATTGGTCGCGCGCTCGCCCCCGAGCCCTACGGCGCCGTTCTCTTCGTCGACGAAGTCGTTCGCGGAACCGTGCCTGCCGAGCGCATACCGCTCGCGCGCGGTGTTCGGCTCGGCTTGCACGAGCAGGCGACGCGCGAGGCGCGCCTCCTCTTTCTCGATGAGGTGAGGGTCGGCGCTGCACCAGCGTGGCGCGTTTCCCAGTTTCCTGGCTGCGCGCTGCTTGCGCCGGTCGAGCGTCGACCGGCCTTGCGTGCGCTGCTGCGCGCCCTCGACTCGCTGCGCCTTGGCGGCGTCGGCGCGGCGTCGAGCGTCCTCGCTTTCGCAGTCGACCACGCAGAACGCGATGTCGAACTCGCGCGCATCGCGATGCGCGCGCTCGCGCGCCGCGCCGACGCGCTCGAACGCGACCGCGCCCTCGGCCTCGAGCTACGCTTGGCCAGCGTCCTCGCCACGACGCGCGCCGACGCCACGTTGCGGGCGGAGGCTGCCTGTGCCCTCGCGGCCCTCGCTCCGACCCGTGCGCTACAGATGTGCGAGCACTTGCTGCTGCGCGGCGAGGCCGCGACGCTCGGTCGACGCTTCGCGCCGCTGATGATCGCCCTGCTGCCCCTCGAGCAACGCAGCGCGCTGCCGAAGCGCCTCGTCGCCATGCTCGACGTGGCGGGTCCAGGCGCGCCCGGCGAGATCTTGTCGACCCTCGAGGCGCTGCGCACCGTCGAAGGCCGGCGCAGCTTCGAGGCCTTGATGCAGGACGCGCGCCTGCGCGATGCCTACCGCACGCACACGCTGCGCTGAGGCAATCCCTCAGCCGCGCCGCCGCGCCTTGTAGTGCGAGCAGTGCCCGGCCGCGAGTTCGACGCAGGTCCCGAAGATGCGCAGCGAGTGCCGCCGCATCGCGAAGCCGAGGTCGCGCGCGGCCGCCTCCTTCCGCGCTTCCATGGTCTCGTCATGGAACTCGCAGATGCGCCCACAATCCTCGCAGATCACGTGGTCGTGGTGCTCGTGCCCGAAGGTGTGCTCAAAGAGGCGGCTGCCCTTGTCGACATCGAGACCCTCGACGAAGTCCCCTTCCTCGAGCACTTGAAGCGTGCGATAGACTGTCGCCAAGTGCACCCCGGTGTCGGGGTTGCGCTCGCGGATCATGTGCAACAAGTCTTCGGCCGTGAAGTGCTCGTGCGTGCTGAAGGCTGCATCGACGATCTCCTGACGCGGACCAGTCCAGCGCAAGCCGGCGCGGCGGAAGTGAGCCTTCACCGCCTCGGTCTCGTTTCGACTCCGTTTGTCCATCGACGCCTCCAACTGGTGGCCTAGCGCTGGCCGATGTCACGCCGGTAGCGCATGCCCTGAAACGATATCTTCTCGAGCGCGCCATAGCAGCGATCGAGGGCCATACGCAGCGTCTTGGCTTTGGCCGTCACCGAGAGCACCCGCCCACCGGCCGTAAGGATCGTGCCGTCGGGCTTGCGCGCCGTTCCCGAGTGAAAAACGACGAGGTCGTCGTCCTCTTCGACGCTGTCGAGCCCGTAGATCGGAAAGCCAGTCGCGTAGGCGTCCGGATAGCCATCTGAGACGGCAACGACACAGGCCGCTGGCCGCGGATCCCAGGTCGGTCCGCCGGCGAGGCGATCCAGCTGCCCTTCGGCTGCCGCCAGGAAGTAGGGCACGATGTCGGATTCGAAGCGCAGCAAGAGCGGCTGGGCTTCGGGGTCACCGAAGCGCGCATTGAACTCCAAGACGCGCGGGCCGAGCGGCGTCACCATGATGCCCGCATAGAGAATGCCGCGGAACGGACGGCTCTCCTGGACCATGGCGTGGATCGTCTGCACGAGGACCTGCGACTCGACGTGCTTGACGGTCCGCGGGTTGGCGGCAGGCGCAGGACTGATCGCTCCCATGCCGCCGGTGTTCGGACCCTTGTCGCCGTCGAGGCTGCGCTTGTGATCCTTGGCCGACTCGAGCGGAACGATGGTCCGCCCGTCGCAGAGGGCGAGCATCGAGACCTCTTCGCCTTCGAGGAACTCTTCGATCACGATCTTCAGACCGGCCGATCCGAAGGTGCCCGACTCGAGGCAGGAAGCGACGGCCTTGCGCGCGCTGTCGTAGTCGTCGCAGATGACGACGCCCTTGCCGGCCGCGAGCCCCGACGCCTTGACGACGAGCTTCTCGTCGCGATGCCCTTCGAGGAAGGCGAGCGCCGTCGCGAGGTCCGAGAAGGTCCACGACTGCGGTGCAGGGATGTGGTGACGGCGGCAGATGTCGCGGCAGAAGGCCTTGCTCCCTTCGAGCTCGGCGGCCTCGCGGCTCGGACCGAAGACCTTGAAACCTGCGGCCTCGAGGACGTCGGTGAGACCGAGACAGAGCGGCGCCTCGGGACCGATCACGACGAGGTCGACGCTTTGCTCACGGCAGAAGGCCTCGATGCGCGGAAGGTCCTCGACACCGATCGGCACGCACTCGGCGACCTTGGCGATTCCAGCGTTCCCAGGAGCGCACCAGAGCTTCGTGACCAGGTCCGAGCGGGCGATCTTCCAACAGAGCGCGTGCTCGCGACCGCCTCCGCCAACGACCAAGATCTTCAATGCACTGACCTCCCTCTTGCAGAGCAAGGTGCGCAGCATGGAGCCGGAGCACGGCCTTGGCAAGCGAAGTGCGAACCCGCGCTCAGCAAGGCGCAGCAGCGCGGATCCAGCGCCGCAGTACCTCGTCGAGCTCCTGAGGACGGACTGGCTTGGCGATGTAGTCATCCATGCCCGCCGCGAGGCAGCGCTCGCGGTCGCCGCGCATGGCGTTGGCCGTCAAGGCGATGATCGCCGTGTGCTGCCCCGCGCCCTGGTGCCGACGGATCGCCGCGCAGGCCTCGTAGCCGTCCATCTCGGGCATTTGACAGTCCATGAGGATGACCGAGTAGGTCTCGCAAAGAACCGCATGGAGGGCTTCACGTCCGTTCGCGACGACGTGCGCGTCGTAGCCGAGCTTCTGGAGCGTGCGCGAGATGACCTTTTGGTTGATGGGGTTGTCCTCGGCGACAAGGATGCGCGGTCCGGCGCTCGAGCGGTCCGCATCGAACATGTCGGGTGGCTTGGAAGGC
>CALLZN010000090.1 GCA_937858895.1 uncultured bacterium
GTCCCAGTTCGGGATGCCGTGCTCGCGCGCGAAGCTGGCCGCGTTCTCGGCGCTGCCTGAGCAGACTGTGACGACGCGAGCGCCGGGCGCGCGCGCGTTCGCGTAGCAGCGCAGGCGCGTGCGCGCGAGGAAGCCGGTGCCGACGACGGCAATGCGAGGAAGCTGCGGCGTTGCACTCATGGGCGGCGAGCATACGCGCTCGCCGCATTGGCCGAAGCCTTGCGTCGCGACCCGAACGACCCCAGGCTCAGCGCCATGTTCGACCTCACGATCTGGCTTTATGGCCTGGCCGCCGTCACGGCCCTCTTGACGCTCGTCTGGGTCGTGAGCGTGCGCAAGGTCGACGTGAGCATCATCGACGCGTTCTGGCCGCTGACCTTCGTGCTCGGCTACTTCGTCTACCGGCACTTTTCGGCGACGGCGAGCGGCGCGCGCCACCACTTGGTGCTGGCCCTGCTCTTTGTCTGGGCCCTGCGCTTGGCCCTCCATCTCTTCAGGCGCTGGAACGAGCCCGAAGATCGCCGCTACCGCGCGATGCGCGAGCGCCAGGGCGGGCGCTTCTGGTTGAAGAGCCTCTTCACGATCTTCTGGGTGCAAGCGCTCTTGTCGTGGTTCATCTCGCTGCCGTTGCTGGCGGTTGCGCTCGCCTCGAGCGAGCTCGGCGCCCTCGACGCCCTGGGCGTTGCCCTCTTCGTGGTCGGCTTCGTCTTCGAGGCCGTAGGTGACGCGCAGCTCGTGCGCGTCCAGAAGCGCGCCGACAGCAAGGACCGGGTCCTCGACTCCGGGCTCTGGCGCTACACGCGGCATCCGAACTACTTTGGCGAGTTCTGCATCTGGTGGGGCTTTGGCGCCTTCGCGCTCGCCTCTGGTGCTTGGTGGGCGCTGGCGGGTCCGGGCCTGCTTTCAGTCCTGCTCTTCGAGGTCTCGGGCGTGGCCTTGCTCGAGTCGGACATCCATGAGCGTCGGCCTGGCTACGCGGACTATGTGCGGCGGACGAGCGCCTTCTTTCCGCGGCCACCGCGGGCGTCCTGAGGCTCGCTCGAAAGAGCCGCCTTGCCGCAGGGTATGGCAGCGGCTTGGCTGTAGTTTGAGCCCTTCGGCGCCACCCTCGTTAGGCGCATCCTCGGGCTCGCACCCGGGCCTCTTCACATGGCTGACCGCACTCCAAGCTCTAGTTCTGACGCAAGCGTCGTGCGTTTCCCCGACATCGATGACGCGTGGTTCGTCGAAGCGCGACAGGTCGTTCGGGTCGATGCTCAGAGGCTCGCCGTCTACTTTCCGGCGCTCGCGCGGCGCTGCGGGCGCGCGGCGCTCGAGCCCGGCCGCGTGCAGGTCGATGGCATCGCCTTCGAACGCGCGGCCTGGCGGCGCTGCGACGTGGCCGGCCACCTCTTGATCGAAGCGAGCGGGGTCGAGGACGCGGCGCTCATCGAGCTCTTCCAGCATGGCGACCTGGAAGAACGCACGATCGTCATGCGCCACCACGCAGCGGTTCCCATCCGTCCGTCGACGATCGCCCTCCTCGCCGAGGCCCAGCGCAGCAACACGAACGCGTGGTTCGAGGCTCTCGTCTGCGACAACAACGTGCTCGCGCGCGCGCTCGACAGCGGGCTCCTGCCAGCGGACGAGGGCTACAAGATCTTGCTCAAGGGCGCCTTCATGGACCTGGCGCTGGACCGCTTCTTCGGCATCGAAGCCCACGCGAGTCCGGAGTTGACCCGCCTCGTGACCGGGCTCGCGACCGAGCGGGAAGCCGCCGGCCGCGCGGTCTGGGTCGACACCTGCCGAGTCGTGGCCTGGGCGCCGATGACAGGGTCGCGCGAGCGCGTCCTGCGCGGGCTCGACGACGCGCGCTTGCCCTATCGGGCGGCTGCCATCGACGGTCTCGCGAGCCTCATCGAGCGCGAACACGATGCGGCCCTCGTCGGCGCGGCTGCGTCCGCGCTCGCCCGCGAGACCGACGCCCAGCTGCGAGCCCGCCTCGAAGCCGTGACCAAGACGCCCGGCCCGCGCGACTGACCGAGCCCCGAACGCCTACAGGAGAACGAGAGAGCGATGCGCATCTTCGAACCCCACGCCCACATGTTCAGTCGCGTCACCGACGACTACGAGCGCATGGCGCTCTCGGGCATCCGCGTCGTGCTCGAGCCGGCCTTCTGGCTCGGCCAGAACCGCACTTCGGTCGGGACCTTCATCGACTACTTCGACACCCTGCTCGGCTGGGAGCGCTTCCGCTCCCAGCAGAACGGCATCTGGCACCTGTCGACCATGGGGCTCAACCCGCGCGAGGCCAACGACGACCGCGTCAACGATGACGTGCTCGCGGTCCTGCCGCGCTACCTCGAGAAGGACGGCGTCGTCGGCGTCGGCGAGATCGGCCTGGACGACCAGACCAAGAAAGAAGAGAAGTACTTCCTCGCCCAGGTCGAGCTCGCGCGCGTGCACGGGCTGCCGGTCCTGATCCACACGCCGCACCGCGACAAGAAGCGTGGCTTCGAGCGCTGCATCGAGCTCATCCAAGAGGTCGGCTTCCCGATGGAGCGCGTGCTCCTCGACCACGGCAACGAGGAGACCATCCGCATCACGCGTGACCTCGGCTGCGTGTCGGGCTTCTCGATCTATCCGAACACGAAGATGGACCCACCGCGCATGGTGCGCATCATCGAGGAGTACGGGGTCGAGGGTATCGTGATCAACGGCGCCTGCGACTGGGGCGTCAGCGACCCGCTCTCGGTGCCCAAGACGGTCTTCCGCCTCGAGGTCGCGGGCCTCTCCGACGAGGCCATCGAGCGCCTCGTCTGGCGCAACCCGATCGACTTCTTCGCGCAGTCGGGTCGCATCGACGAGCTGGCCCTGTCCGCGCGTCCGCGCCTCGACAAGAGCCAAACCTACGACGGCAACTCGATGCTGCGGGGCCAAGACCCGAAGGCCTGAGTCGCGGCCTCGGCGCTGCGTAGCGCGAGGCATATTGCCGCGAAGAGAGGTCGCGCGACCCCCACCTTGAAAATCGCAAGGCCGTTCCTAGAGTCCTTGCGCCGCGCACGCGCTAGATGTGTGAGCCCACGGGGTTACGCGTCGATGCAGGGTTCCGAACCCTTCGCTGGAGCGGCAGGGACCTCCCTTCGAGCCACTGGGAACCACTGGCTTCGAAGCACCAGATTCGAACACCAATCAGTCGAGCCTTGATGAGCGCGCAGCATTTCAAGATCCGCAAGGGTCTCGACCTTCCGATCACCGGCGCACCGAAGCAAGAGATCTCGGTGGCGCGCGACGTGACGCAGATCGCCTTGCTCGGTCGCAACTACCACGGCATGAAGCCGACCATGCTCGTCAAGGTCGGGGACCACGTGAAGCGCGGGCAGCCACTCTTCGAGGACAAGAAGACCCCGGGCGTCCTCTTCGTCGCACCCCAGGCGGCAGTGGTCCGAGAGATCCACCGCGGGGACAAGCGCGTCTTCCACTCGATCGTGCTCGAGCTGCGTGGCGACGATGCTGTGCAGCCTGGCGCCGTGCAGTATGGCTTCGAGGGCCGCAAGACGATCGACAACGCAAACGCCGCCGAAGTGCGTGACCTCCTCGTCCGCTCGGGCCAGTGGGTCGCGCTGCGCACGCGGCCTTACAGCAAGACGCCGGCGATCGACGCGAGCCCAGCAGCCATCTTCGTCTCGGTGATCGACACGAACCCCCTGGCCGCCGACCCGCTCGTCGTCCTGCGGCCTCGCGCCGAAGACTTCCGCCTCGGCCTCAAGGCCTTGACCAAGCTCGGGGCACGGGTCTTCCTGACGTCCAAGGCGGGCGCCGGCGCCGTGCCGGGTGGCGACGTCCAAGGTGTCGAGCAAGCGACCTTCGAGGGCCCCCACCCAGCCGGCCTCGTCGGCACCCACATCCACTTCTTGCGGCCGGTCGGCGCCCAGCAGAGCGTCTGGACCATCGGCTACCAGGATGTCCTTGCTTGGGGGGCGCTCTTCCGCACGGGCCAAGTCGACGGCGAACGCGTCGTGAGCCTCGCTGGCCCGGCCGCCAAGGAGCCACGCCTCGTGCGCAGCGTCCTCGGCGCGAAGCTCGCGGAACTCTGCAGCGGCGAGATCGCCGACCCGAGCATCGAGACGCGCATCGTCTCGGGCAGCGTCCTCTGCGGCGACAAGGCCTCGGGCCCCGACGCTGACCTGCTTGGCTACCTCGGACGCTTTCACGTCCAGGTCTCGCTCTTGCGCGAGGGGCGGCACCGCGACTTCCTCGGCTGGCACATGCCTGGCAGCAATCGCTACTCGATCAAGAACGTCTTCATCTCGGCGCTGACACGCTCGAAGAGTTATGCGTTCACGACCAACTTGCAGGGGTCGCCGCGCGCCATGGTGCCGGTCGGCAGCTACGAGCGGGTCATGCCCCTCGACATTCTTCCGACGCAGTTGCTGCGCTCGCTCCTTTCGAAGGACACCGATACGGCCCAACAACTCGGGGTCCTCGAACTCGACGAGGAGGATCTCGGTCTCTGCACCTTCGTCGACCCTGGCAAGACCAACTTCCCCGCACTGCTCCGTGAGAGCCTGACCATGATCGAGAGAGACGGCTAATGCTCGGCTTGCTCGAAAAGCTGGGCAAACCCTTCCACAAGGGTGGCAAGCTCGAAAAGCTCTATCCGGCCTACGAGGCCCTCGACACCTTCCTCTACACGCCAGGCGATGTAACGGAAGGCAAGAGCCACGTGCGCGACGGCCTCGACCTCAAGCGCATGATGATCACGGTCGTCTGGGCGCTGGTGCCGTGCATCCTGATGGCGATGTACAACACGGGACTGCAGGCGAATCTCGGCATCCAAGCGAGCGCCGCGCTCGACGGTGCCGCCGGCTGGCGCGGGTCGGTGCTGGCCTTCCTGGGCCTTGGCTATGACCCGAAGAGCCTCCTCGATTGCTTCGTGCACGGGGCGCTCTACTTCTTGCCGGTCTACTTCGTCTGCATGGCGGTGGGCGGCACTTGGGAAGCGATCTTCGCGCTCGTGCGCGGCCACGAGATCAACGAAGGCTTCCTCGTGACGGGCATGCTCTTCCCGCTGACGCTGCCACCGACGATTCCGCTTTGGCAGGTCGCGGTCGGCATCAGCTTCGGGGTCGTGCTCGCGAAGGAAGTTTTCGGCGGCACGGGCAAGAACTTCTTGAACGTCGCGCTCGCCTCGCGTGCCTTCCTCTACTTCGCCTATCCGGCTGATCTGAGCGGTGACATCTGGGTCGCTGGCGCAGGCGCCGATGGCGTGAGCGGAGCGACCATCCTCGGCGTGGCGGCCGCGAACGGCATGGAAGCGGTGGCCAAGGACTTCACGCTGCTCGACACCTTCCTCGGCTTCATCCCGGGTTCGATGGGCGAGACTTCGGTCGTTGCCTGCTTGCTCGGCGCGGGCTTCCTCGTGCTGACCGGCATCGGCTCGTGGCGCATCATGGCCGGCGTCGTCGTTGGCGCCTTCGGCCTCGCCGGGCTGCTGCACTGGGGCGTCGGGTCGACGACCAATCCGATGTTCGGCATGAGCCCGGTCTGGCACCTCTGCTGCGGTGGCCTCGCCTTCGGCCTAGTCTTCATGGCCACGGACCCGGTCTCGGCCGCTATGACCGAAGGCGGCAAGTGGATCTACGGCATCCTGATCGGCGTGATGACGATTCTGATCCGCGTGATCAACCCGGCCTTCCCCGAGGGAATCATGCTCGCGATCCTCTTCGGCAACGTCTTCGCCCCGCTCATCGACTACTACGTCGTCAAGGCCAACGTCAAACGCAGGATGGTGCGCTGTGCAAAGGGATAGCGTCGGCAAGATCCTCTTCGTGGCGGTCGCGCTCTTCTTGGGCTGTGCCGTCATCGTGTCGGTCGCGTCCGTGGGTCTGCGTTCCTACCAAGAACGGAACAAGGAGCTCGACCTCAAGCGCAACGTGCTGCTCGCGACCGGCGACTTGAAGCAGGGCGAGAAGATCGCGAGCGCGCAAGTCGAGGAGCTCTTCGCGAAGCTGACGCCCAAGCTCGTCGAGCTCGGCACTGGCAAGTTCGTCGACGCGAGCCCCGAGGAGGTCAGCTCCTTCAACGCGATCGAGGCGGCCAAGAAGCCCGAGACCGGCGTTGCGATCCCGCAGGGCAAGGACATCGCCGGCATCAAGCGCCGCGCGAAGCTCGCCCGCATCTACGTGACTGCCGACGGCCGCTACATCCTGCCGATCTACGGTAAGGGTCTGTGGTCGACGATGTTCGCCTACATCGCGCTCGCGAGCGACGACCAACACACGATCAACGGCCTCGTCTACTACCAGCACGGCGAGACGCCGGGCCTTGGCGGCGAGGTCGACAACCCGCTCTGGCGTGGGCAGTTCGTGGGCAAGAAGGTCTTCGACGAGAAGGGCAAGTATCGCCTCCACGTCCTCAAGGGCTCGGGCAACAACCTCGACGCCTACTCGGCCGATGGCATGTCCGGGGCGACCATCACCACGCGGGGGGTCGACGACATGCTCGAGTACTGGCTCGGCCCCGAAGCATTCGGTCCCCTGCTTACGAGCAGTTGAGGCGCGACAACATCATGGCCAAGACCAAAGAAGTCCTCGTCGAACCGATTTTCGAGAAGAACCCGATTGCGCTTCAAGTGCTCGGGATCTGCTCGGCCCTTGCCGTGACATCGAAGCTCGCGCCGACGCTCATCATGTGCGTCTCGGTGATCTTCGTCGTTGCGATGAGCAACGCCTCGGTGGCGCTGATCCGGCAGCACATTCCGAGCAGCATCCGCATCATCGTGCAAATGACGATCATCGCCTCGCTCGTCATCGTCGTGGAGCAGGTCCTCAAGGCCTTTGCCTTCGATGTCTACAAGACGATGTCGGTCTTCGTGAGCCTCATCATCACGAACTGCATCGTCATGGGACGAGCCGAGGCCTTCGCGATGAAGAATCCGCCGGGCATGAGCTTCCTCGACGGCATCGGCAACGGCCTCGGCTACAGCGCCGTGCTCATCTTCGTGGCCTTGATCCGTGAGCCGCTCGGCTCGGGCAAGCTGCTCGGCTACACGCTCATGAAGCCGGTGACCGAAGGTGGCTGGTACCCGACCAACGGCATGCTGCTCTTGCCACCGAGCGCCTTCTTCATCATTGGCATCTTCATCTGGATTTTGCGGACCTGGAAGAAGAACCAGGTCGAGGCGGCGTGATGCTCGAGCAATACCTCGCGATCTTCATCAAGAGCGTCTTCATCGAGAACCTGGCGCTCAGCTTCTTCCTTGGCATGTGCACCTTCCTCGCCGTGTCGAAGAAGGTCGAGACAGCAATGAGCCTCGGCATCGCCGTCGTGGTCGTGCAAACGATCACGGTGCCGGTGAACAACCTCATCTACCAGAACCTGCTCAAGCCTGGGGCCCTTGCCTGGGCAGGGGCTCCTGGCGTCGACCTGAGCTTCATCGGGCTGATCAGCTACATCGGCGTCATCGCCGCCATCGTGCAGATCCTCGAGATGGCCCTCGATCGCTATTTCCCCGCGCTCTACAACGCGCTCGGCATCTTCTTGCCGCTGATCACGGTCAACTGCGCCATCCTCGGCGGCTCGCTCTTGATGATCGAGCGGGACTACCAGTTCGGCGAGAGCGTCGTCTACGGCTTTGGCTCGGGCGTCGGTTGGGCGCTCGCGATCACTGCGCTCGCCGGCATCCGCGAAAAACTCAAGTATAGCGACGTGCCCGCAGGCCTTCGTGGCCTAGGGATCACCTTCATCACAGTGGGCCTCATGTCGCTCGCGTTCATGGCTTTCGGCGGTATCAGCCTCTGAGCGCGGGCCAGGAAGTCCAGGCAATCGAAACGGTGCAGGAGAAGCAGTGACCGACATTCTCTTCGGCGTCGGCATGTTCACAGCCGTCGTCATCGCCCTCGTCGCGATGATCTTGATCGCTCGTTCCAAGCTCGTCGCAGCGGGCTCGGTCGAGATCTTGGTCAACGACGAGAAGCGCATCCAAGTCCCAGCCGGCGGCAAGCTCCTCAATGCACTCGCCGATGAAGGCATCTTCGTGAGTTCGGCCTGCGGCGGCGGCGGAACCTGCGCCCAGTGCAAGGTCATGATCCACGAGGGCGGCGGCGACATCCTGCCGACCGAAGAGGCACACATCACCAAACGCGAAGCCAAAGAAGGCTGCCGCTTGTCGTGTCAAGTCGCCGTCAAGCAGGACATGAAGATCGAGGTGCCCGAGGACGCGCGCGGTGCCAAGAAGTGGGACTGCATCGTTCGCTCGAACAACAACGTGGCGACCTTCATCAAGGAGCTCGTCCTGGAGCTCCCCGCTGGCGAGTCGGTCAACTTCAAGTCGGGCGGCTACATTCAGATCGAGTGCCCCCCCCACGTCGTCAACTACAAGGACTACGAGATCGAGGAGCGCTTCCGGGGCGACTGGGACAAGTTCGACATGTGGCGCTTCGTTTCCAAGGTCGATGAGCCGGTCATCCGCGCCTACTCAATGGCCAACTACCCGGGCGAGAAGGGCATCATCATGCTCAACGTCCGGGTCGCCTCGCCGCCACCGCGTGAGCCGCACTTGCCGCCCGGCAAGATGTCGTCCTGGATCTTCAACTTGAAGCCCGGCGACAAGGCGACGATCTCTGGCCCCTTCGGCGAGTTCTTCATCAAGGACACCGACGCCGAGATGGTCTACATCGGCGGGGGTGCCGGCATGGCGCCGCTGCGCTCGCACATCTTCGAACTCTTCAAGAATCGCAAGACGTCACGCAAGGTCAGCTATTGGTATGGCGGTCGTAGCAAGCGTGAGCTCTTCTACACCGACCACTTCCGGGCGATCGAAAAGGACTTCCCCAACTTCAAGTACAACATCGCGCTCAGCGAGCCGTTGCCCGAGGACAACTGGGACGGTTACGTCGGCTTCATTCAACAGGTCCTCTACGAGAACTACCTCAAGGACCACCCGGCGCCGGAGGACATCGAATACTACCTCTGCGGCCCGCCGATGATGAACGCGGCGTGCTTCGCGATGCTCGATTCGCTCGGCGTCGAGAAGCAGAACATCGCCTTCGACGACTTCGGCGGATGAGGCCGCGGGCAGGTCGAAGGGGCTTGGCTGCTCCGGCGGCGCTGCTCTCCGCCTCGTTGACCCTGCTGGCGTGTGGCGAGCCCGCCAACGCCAGGGTCGACCTCGTCCGCCTGGCGGGGCGGACGATGGGCACGACATGGGAAGTGCTGATCCCGCGCGCGTCCTTCGAGAGCGTCGCGGCCACGACGCCTGAGACGTCTGCGGCGCCGTCGCGTGAGCGCGAACTAGAACTCGAGCAGCGCATCCAGAAAGAGCTCGACGCCGTCAACGCGAGCATGTCGACCTACTCGGCCGACTCCGAACTCTCGCGCTTCAACGCCTTGCGCAGCAGCGACTGGGTGTCGGTCAGCGCGGCGCTAGCATCGGTCGTCCAGACTGCGCTCGAGGTCGGGGTCAAGAGCCGTGGTGCCCTCGATGTGACAGTCGGCCCGCTCGTCGATGCCTGGGGCTTTGGCCCCAAGGGAAGGCGGCGCGAACCACCGGCTGCCGCAGAGATCGAAGCCGCCCGCGCGCGTTGTGGCGCCAGTAAGCTCGAGGTCCGTCTCGATCCACCGGCCTTACGCAAGCGGCAGGTCGACCTCGAGGTCGACCTGTCTTCGACCGCCAAGGGACATGGCGTCGACCGCGTGCTCGTGCTCCTCGAGGGGCTCGGCTTCAAAGCCGCGTGGGTGGAGGTCGGCGGTGAGGTCCGCGCTTTCGGGGTCAAGGCCGAGGGTGTCGACTGGCGCGTCGCGATCGAGGCCCCTTCGGTGCTGCCGGAACGCCGCGTCCAAGAGACCTTGGCGCTGCGGGACCTCGCGGTCGCGACCTCGGGCGACTACCGCAATTTCTTCGAGCATGGTGGCGAGCGCTACGCTCACATCCTCGATCCGCGCAGCGGGTGGCCGACCAGGAATGTCGCCCAAGCCTCGGTCTGGGCGAAGGACTGCGCGAGCGCCGACGCCTGGGCCACGGCCATGGTCGTGCTCGGTGAGGAGGCTGCCCTAGAGGTCGCCACCGAGCAAGGGCTGGCGCTGCTCTTGATTCTGCGCGATCCTCGATCAACTGCAAATGAACCGCGGCTGCGCACGGTCGTATCGCCGACCTTCGAAGCGCTGCGCCGCGCTTCCTCAACCCCCGAAGACCGATGACGACCTTCTATTTTGCTGCCGCCGCCTTCCTGATCGTCGTGGCGATCATGTCGGTCGGCGTCCTCTGCGGCCGCAAGCCGATCCAAGGCAGCTGCGGCGGCCTCAGCGCCCTCTCGAAGGAAGTCGGACGTCCCCTGTGTGAAGTCTGCGGCGGTGACCCTCTGAAGGCACCGCCTGGATGCGGAGAGTTCGACAAGAGCGAGCCATCCGCCGCGGCATCGACGCTGGCCGAGTCGAGGCTGCCATTTTCCCCGGCCACTGACCAATCGGAGTGATCCCGATGAGAATCCCCTTGATCGCCGCTGCCACCGCTGCGGCGCTTTGCTTCGCTTCGTGCACGGGCACGGAGACGAAGTCCAAGACCGAGACCAACAGCAATGTCTCGGCCAACGCCAACATCCAGACCGTCGCCCTCGAACTCGACAAAGTGCCGTGAGGCGGCTGTGTCGCTACCGTGCGTAGCGCCCTCGCCATGGAAGGCATCCAGAACGTCGAGATCACCGTCGGGGAGAAGCCTTTCAAAGTGACCTTCGACACCACGAAGGTCGACACCAAGTCCATCCTCGCCGCCCTCGCGGCGAAGAACGAGCCTGCCAAGCTCTGCCAGTAAGCAGGAAGCGCCTTTCGAGGCGTCGCGGCAGGCGCTATGACCGTTGCCATGCCGCGACGCATCGATGCCTATCTCGAGAAGCTTCTTCCTGAGGAGAAGCTCGACTTCTACGGAGTCGTCCGCGACTTCTCGGACTCGGAGATCGCCCCTCACCTCCTCGACTGGGAGCGCGAGCACTGCCTCGTGCCCGACTCGGCGATCGCGAAGATGGCCGACCTCGGCCTCTTCGGCCTGCCGATCGAAGAAGCCTATGGTGGTCAAGGCGGCGACCACACCGACCTCGTCCTCATGGGGTTGGCACTCGGCTACCACAGCCACTCGGTGGCCATCACGCCGGGCGCTGCGATCTCGCTCGGGGCCAAGCCCGTGCAGCTCTGCGGAACCGAGGCCCAGAAGGCAGCGCACCTGCCCGACCTCGCGGCCGGCAAGCGCATGTTCGTCTTCGGCCTCTCGGAGCCGGGCCGGGGCTCGGACGCCGCCAACCCGCAGGTGACGGCCAAGAAGACCGCCCACGGCTGGGTCCTCCAAGGCGAGAAGTGCTGGTCGACGAACGCTGCGTGGTCCTCGCACGTCGTCGTCCACGCCTTGACCGACGCGTCGGCGCCGAATGGCAAGCGCTCGACCTGCCTCATCGTGCCGATGGACGCCAAGGGCGTGCACTACCAGGAGATGAGCGGCAAGAAGGTCTGGCTCCAGTCGAGCACCGGTTCGATCGTCTTCGACAACGTCGAGGTCCCCCACGACGCGGTGCTCGGTGAGGAGCACGGCGGCTTCAAGGTCATGGTCACGACGCTCAACGGCGGACGCCTCTTCATCGCGGCGCTGGCGCTCAGTTCGCTCGCCTTCGCGCTCGACAAGACGCGGGTCTATGCCGAAGAGCGGCTCCAGTTCGGCGACAAGCCCATCGGCCGCTTCCAGCGCGTCCAAGACGTCATCATCGACATGGACATCGCGCTCGAGCGCGGCCTCTACTGGTTGTTGCAGCTCTGCCGCGAGTTCGAAGCCGGCACCATCAGCCGCGAGTCGGCGGCCAAGGTCAAGGTCGACTGCTCCCGCAGCGCGAGCGAACTCGTCGCCCTCGCGATGGAGGTCTGCGGCGGCGTCGCCTGCCTCGACGAGTTCGGGCTGATCCGCCACCACAACGACCTCTTCGTGACCCGCGTCGGCGAAGGGAGCAACTTCGCGCTCAAAGATCTCATCGTGCGCCCGCTGCGCGAGGCGTGAGCGGGCCGCCGTCCTTCGCGCGAGCGGTGGGCCCACCGGCGTGTCTCGAGCGCGTGCATCGCAAAGCCCCTTCGGGGGGGGCTTGACGGATGA
>CALLZN010000091.1 GCA_937858895.1 uncultured bacterium
AACGGTAGGAAGATTGCTTTCATGTTCGCTGTGGGTTGGAAGTGGGTTGGGACTGAGGACTCAGACCCATCCCTCCACAGCGCTGTGCACCACATGGCCGTTACAAGAATCTCTGCCGTCTTGCGGGCAGTTAGTCGGCCGGCCCCACGTCGAGACGTCGTCTCAGCGCGTCCCGCTTGACGGCGAAGCTCGCCAACGCGCGGTGGAGGCGCACTCTGGCCGCTTCGGGCTGGATGCCGAGCTCCTCGGCGGCTTCGGCAGGTGTCAACCCGAAGCCCCGGCAGAGGACGAGGATCTGCCGCTGGCTCTCGGGCAGATCCCGTAGGCTCCGAGCGAGGAAGGCCGCGTCATCTTTGCCGGCGGCAATGCGCAGCGGAGTCAGTAACGTGATGAGCGCGCGCTCCAGGACCTCGTCGTCCGTCTGTGAGCGTCGATGGATGTCGCGCCGCTGCGCTTGATGGTAGCGAGCGCGTCCGATGATCTTGCGGCGGGCTTGGAGGAAGAGGAAGCGCTTGAAGGCCAGCTCGCCGCGATACTCAAAGGTTGACACGTCTTCGAGGACTTCGCGGCAGGTGGACTGGACGAGGTCGGCGACCGACTCGACGGTCGCAAGTCTGCGCCCGAGCGTGACGCTGATGAAGGCTTCGAGTTGGGGGAGGTAGCGGACGAGCAGTTCTGCACAAGCGGCTGGGTCGCCACGGGACGCCGACTCGATGATTGCTGCCGTAGAATCCATGTGTTATGCCGCTCGAGCGAGCCTTCTTTAAACCCAACCTGCTAGAGGTGAACCTATCATGAGGGAAGGATTCCCGATGGGTGATCCTATGGAAACACCGGGGAGATCGGATCCGTCGGGCGACGGCAGGCTTCTCGAGGACTTGGTCTTCCGCTGCCTGGAAGCGGCCGACCGAGAAGCTGAGCTGCACGCAATCGAGGAAGAACACCCGGGTCGCGGGGCCGATGTGCGGCGCCTCCTCGTGGAAATCGACGAGGGCGAGATCAACGCAGCGGGGGGCGCCGGCGGGGCGGGCGCTTTGATCCAGGTCCCGAGCCAGCTCGCGTCCTACCGGCTGGTCCGCAAGCTTGGCTCCGGCGGCATGGGGGTCGTGTTCGAAGCCATCGACGAGGCGAGCACCACGACGGTCGCGATAAAGGTCGTGCGCCTCGACGTCCTCAATCCTCAGGCCTCGCGGCTGCGCTTCGCCCACGAGATCGCGGCCTTGGCCCGCCTCGACCATCCGGCCATCGTGCGCATCCTCGATTCGGGTCACGATCAAGGACTCGACTTCCTCGTCATGGAGCGCGTCCAAGGCGAGACGCTCGCCGACATCATCCGTCGCCTCAAGGCTGGCCCTCAGTCCAAGCGAATCGAGAACCTGGTCGGCAGCGACCTCCTCGCTTCACGCCCCGACGGCTCGCAGACTTCGAGCTCCGAGCGTTCGATATTGTCGACGTCGCCGTGGGTCGAGGCCTGTCTTCGCGTGGCTCGCGACCTGTCCCTCGCCTTGGTGCACGCCCACGAGGCGGGCATCCTCCACCGCGACATCAAGCCGTCGAACGTCATGATCGATGAGCGCGGGAGAGTGCGCTTGCTCGACTTCGGCTTGGCCTTGGCGAGTGATCGCACGACGATGACGAGGACCGGCGTCGTCTTGGGATCGCTGGCCTACCTGCCGCCGGAGCAACTGCTCGGGGAACGCGCGACGGTCGACCAACGCAGCGACATCTACGCGGTGGGCGTCGTGCTGTACGAGTTGCTCACATTGACTTCGCCATTTTATGTAGAGAACAACGCGGACGCGACGCGGGTCAACATTCTGGCCGGCGCGCCTCGCAAGCTCCGCAGATTGAATCGAGCCGTGCGACCCGAGGTCGAGGCGGTCTGTCTGGCTGCGATGGCCAAACAGGCAGAGCGCCGCCATGCAAGCGCCGTCGATCTCGTCCACGATTTGGAAGGAGTCCTCGGCGCACACCGGCTCAGGAGTGGCTCGCTGCTGAGGCGCTTTGCGCTACGGAATCCCGTGACATCCGCGACGATCGCGCTCTTGGGTAGCGTCGTCGCGATCGTCGGCGTCTTTGCTTTGCTGCGCATGACGTCTGACTACGAGGCGGAGAAGCGCGAACGAGCAACGCTCACCGAGCGTTCGCAGAGCCTCGAAGCCGACAAGACAGCGCTCGAACTACGGGAACTGAGCACGCGTTTCACGACCGCGAACGCGGGCCTCGATAACGGGAGTACGGGGGAGGCTAGGCTCCTCCTCGCACAGCCGAAGTTCGCGACCTCTTGGGAGGCACGCTACCTGGCGCATCGTCTGCGGGACTCCGTCATGACTTGGCGTGGCTTTCTGGGCAATGCGTTTTTCGCTGGCCTCATGCCCGACGGCGACCGCTATTTGTGGACGACTACGGATCGTCATCTCACTGTTGCTTGGCGCGATCGTTCCGTCGTGGACAACATCAAAGAAGTTGGGGGACTGCCTCTGCGGCAGGCCAACTCTCGGATCATCGAGGGCGGTCGCTATGCCTACATCGAGCGTACGGCACGTCGGAATGTCTTTGTTGTCGACATCATCAAGGGCCGGACGAAGCAGCTCGACTTCGGCGTCGAAGCGGACGAGCTTGACTTCTCGAGAGACGGCAGCGTTCTCGCTGTAGCTCTCGAGAGTGGCGGGGTCGTCATCGTCGATGCAGAGACCGGAAACGAGTTGCATCGCAGTTTCGCCGGGTCCACGCTCGCAAGCGCGATCGGTCTCGCAACGAGGAGCCGGGTCCGCTGGCTCGAGATGCGCCTCAGCGATGACAAGAGCTTTGTCTTCGGCAGCCACGCATCGGCGGGTGACAAAGCCGCGAAGACTTCGTGTTGGCGTATCCCAGCCGGAGACCTGCTTTGGACGCGTGACGTGCAAGTGGCACCCTTCGATATCGACTGTGATAGCAACATCGGTGTCGGCTTGACGACCAGGGCTTCGCTCGATGTCTTCGACTTGCGCACCGGCAAGCAGATCGTCGAGATCGTCGCTCCTGCTGGCCGCGCCATGAGCGAGAAGTTTGCGATCGATCCCAAGCGTCGCGTCGTCTGGTGCGCGACGCGCGATCATCGCGTCTCTGCCTACCACCTCGACAGTCGCACCTTTGTTGCAACCTTGCCGAACGACGCGCACGAAGTGACGATGCTCGATGTGGATGGGAAAGCCGACACGCTCCTCCTCGGCGAACGCGGTGGGCGCGCCCATTGCCGTGCTCTCGGCGACGCGAGCCGGTCCTGGTTCTGGAGCGGCGCGAAGCGGCATGTGGAGACACTGAACGTTGAGCCGAGTGGGACGCTCGTCGCCTGCAATACCGACGCGTCGCCGGTCCTGCACCGTCCCGATGGCCGCAACGAAACTCTCTCCTCCTTGCCGGCTTGCCATGACCTCGTCTGGCTTGGAGAAGGTATGCGCGCCGCTGCACCGCGGCGTGGCAAGGACATCCTGCTGCATGACGAGACCAGCGCTAGCGTCGTCGGCAAGCTGACGGGGCACGAAGCCGCGGTTCGATGCCTCGCGCTCCTCGGGCCGCAGCTCCTCATCTCTGGTGCTGAGGATGGGACGCTACGATTGTGGGACTTGACGACGAAGTCCTGCACGAAGACTGTCCACGTCGACTCGCGAATCGTACGCGTCTTGCGTGTGTCACCGGATCGACGCTTCCTTGCCACGGGCGACCAAGACGCGAGGGTTTGCTGCTGGAACACAACGGATCTCAGTTTATTTGCCTCGTTCGGCGGCCTCGAGAGTGTTTATGCGTTGGCCTTCGACCCGACGAGCCGCTTCCTCGCCGCTGGCGGAAAGAGCAAGACGACGCACATCTTCGAGCTCGCCAAGCGTCAAGTCGTCGCCTGGCTGCCACTGCGTGATCGAATCGCGTCACTCTGCTTCAGTCCGGACGGCACGCGGCTCTTCTGCGCGTCGGCTGGTGAATCCGGCTTGCAGGTCGTCAATACCGCGACGTGGACGGAGTCGATGCGCATCCGAACTGGCACTGCATTGAGCGGGGTGGCGGTCGGTCCAGATGGCGTCGTAGCCGTCAGCGACTACGAAGGCGTGGTGCGCATCCTGGGCGCGCGCTGAGGGTGTACTGCGAGAGTGCGGCGTCGCACGCCATGTTCGGCGAGTGCGAGCCCCGCGACGAAGCAGAGGAGGGCCATGACCAAGAATCCTTGGTCGCGCGCTCGAAGCAGCGAAACCGCGCTCGCAGCGCTAGCTGCCTCACTCCTCCGCACCGGGCGTGCGAGCGGGCGTAGGTTCGCTTCGAAGGCAGCCTCGACCTCGCGCTGCGCGCTCGCCGCGTCGCCGGCCATCGCAACAAAGCGTCCGCCAGCTGTGCGCACGATGGCCTCGAGGCCCGCGACGTCGAGTGTCGACACGACGTCTTCGCCGCCTTCATCCTTCAAGAAGGTCTCGCCGCGCGCACCACGCAGCGGGATCTTGCTACCGAGCGGCGAGCCGAGGCCGAGGGCGAGGATCGGCACAGCACGGTCCCGACACGTCGCGGCCGCAGCGAGTCCGGCACCGGCAAGGTCCTCGCCGTCGGTCAAGAGCACGATGGCTGCGCCACGCGCACTCTCCTCAGGCAAGGCGCCGAGCGCGGTCGCGAGTGCTGCGGCCATGTCGGTGCCGCCGCGCAGCGTGATCGATTCATCGGTCCGGGCTGCGATCCAAGCGAGCGAGGTCGCGTCCTCGGTCAAGGGCACGATGAGGCGCGCTTCGCCAGCGAAGGCAACGAGGGCGAGGCGGTCGCCGCGCGCGAGTTCGGCGATCCTCCGCACGAGGGCATGCGCAAAACCGAGGCGGTCGGGCTCGAGGTCGCGCGCGCGCATCGAACGAGAGACATCGAGGCAGAGAACAATATCGAGGCGCGACGCTGCGTCGTCGTCGCCGCTGCGCTCGCCGTGGCGCGGGCCAGCGAGCGCGAAGACGAGACTCGCGAGGGCGAGCAAGTGGGCGAGCAAAGCAGCGCGGCGCAGGCCGTGCGGAGTGCGCGTTGCGATGTCGTGCGCGCGCGCGCCGAGTTCCGTGCGGACGCGCCTATTGTTGCGGGCCTCGTGGAGGCGCAGCCACAGCGCCAAGAGCGGCACGAAGACCAGCAGCAGCAGCAGGCGAGCGTCGTCGAAGGCCAACGCGAGCAGGCACGGCGTCACGGCAGCCTCCGCCACAGCATCGTGCGCGAAATTTGGTACAAAGAAAAGAGCGCGAGCGCCAACCAAACAAAACCACTGTGGCGGTCGATGAGTTCGACGCGTGGTGTCGTGTGCAAGGTCGTTTCGAGCTCGTCGATGCGGTCGTAGACGGCGTCGATCGCGCGCTCGTCCTTCGCCGCAAAGAAGGCCCCGCCCGTCGCCGCCGCCACCCCCTCGAGCTGTGTCGTGTCGAGGGGGACGAAGGCGCCCTTCTCGTCTTGCTTGCCGATGCCGGCCGCGATCGCGTAGACGCGGATCCCGAAGTCGCGGCAGAGCTCCGCTGCGCGCAGCGGGCCGATCTCGTCCGGCGTCGCTGTCGTTGCGACGTTCTCTTCGCCATCGGTCAAGAGCACGAGGACGCGCGAAGCCGACTTGGTCGAGCGCAGGGTCTTGGCCGCGAGCCCGATCGCCGAGCCGATGCCCGTGCGATCCTCCGGCCCATCGGCCTCGACTCGGTCGACGGCTTCGAGCATCTCCAAGAGAGCGCGGTGGTCGCGCGTCGTCGGGCAGACGAGGTCGGCGAAGCGCGCGAAGCGCAGCAAGCCGATCGCGTCCTTCGGGCGGCCCGTGATGAAGCGCGCAGCCGCGCGCTTGGCGAGCTCGAGGCGCGAGAGCTGCGGGCTCATGTCGAGGGCTGCCATCGACGACGAAGTGTCGAGGCAGAGCAGAATGTCGATGCCGCGGCTCTCGTCCTGGTGAAGGCGACGCTCCTTCGTCCGCGCGAGCGCAACGACGATGCTGAAGATCGTGAGCATGGCCAAGAGCGCCGGCACGAACGCGAGCCTCGCGCGCCAGGAGCTCGGCACTTCGCGCGCGATGCGTTCGGTCATCGCGTGATCGACGTGCGGCCTGCGCTTTGCGCCTGTCCAGACGCGCAGGAGGGACGGCAGGGCGGCGACCAAGGCAAGCCAGAGCCAGGCGGGCTCGGTCAGGATCATGCTTGCCTCCCGAGCTGAGGCTCGAGGCGCTGCGCTTTGCTCCGCGCGACGACGTCCTCGAAGGTCGCACGAACAAGGGCCCGAAGAGCTCGGTCGTCTTCGTCGGACGCTTGGCTCTTGGCGTAGCACCGCTCTTCGAGGTTCGCGAGCACGGCCAGGCAACGCGCGGCCAGCTCGGGTCCGAGGCGCTCGGTCGCCGCTTCGCTCGCGAGCGCCTTCGACGCCGCTTGGTGGACCGCGTCGATGCCAGCGTACCGCTGCATGGCTTCGCGCAAAGCGCTGCTGAGCGTGGCGAAGCTCGCAGCGTCGCTTTGCAGCGCTTCACGCAGGCTTGCATCCGCATCGAGGCGGCGCTGGTCGAGAGCGAGGCGGCGGCGGCGCCAGAGGACGACGAAGCCGAGCGCACAAGCGAGCGCCGTCGCGCTCAGCGCCCAAGCGCGGATGCTGGTGCCCTTGCTCGGGGGTGGATCGGGTTTCTCGATCGGACCCTCGGCGACGGTCGGCCTCACGCGCAGCACCAAGGCGGCTGACTTCGCGACGAGGACCGCTCCGCCTTTGCGTGGCGTCGCGCGCAGCTCGAGGGGCGGAACTTCGATGCGCATGTCGTCGCTCGCGTTCGCGCTCTCGGGCAGCGCGGGCACGTCGAAGAGCCAAGCGTCATAGGTCAGCGTCTCGACGACGCGGCCATCGCGCTCCTCGCGCTTGCGAGCGCGCAGGCGCGTGCGCAGGGGAGCGAGGCTCTGGGTCGCGAGGTCGTCTATGCGAAAGGCGCTTGGGTAGCTGCGGACGACGCGCAGCGTGACCCGCTCGCCGACCTCGATGCTGTCTGCGTCGCAGTGCAGGTCGATCCGAAGCTCGGGGATGCTGTCTTGATGGCTAGCCCGGATCATTCATGAACACCTGCTGCGGCGACGAAAGGGCTTCGCGCTGCGCTGTCCCCGCATGCCGGCATGGTGCACGAAGGCGCGGGTCACTACAATCACGACGATCACGCCGGCGAACGCCGCCGCGCGCCCGGCGACAGCCGCCGAACACCGCCGAGCAAACAAAGGCCGGGACCGAGCATCGATCGGAGAAAGCGCCCGAGTCGGCTCCACGACACATGAACCCGATCGAAGACCTCCGTCTGCGTGTCCGCGCCGAGTTTCCCTCGCTCGCCGTGGCAAGCGATCTCTTGCTCGACAACGCCGGCGGCTCCCAGGTGCCAACGAGCGTCGGGCGTCGCATCGCCGACTACTTCTTGCAGAACTACGTGCAGCTCGGCGCCGACTACGCCACGTCGCGCGCGGCCAGCGCCGTCGTCGACGACGCGCGAAGCTTCGCGCTCGACCTCTTCGGCGGCCGTGGCTTGGGCCAAGCGATCCTCGGCGCCTCGACGTCGTCGCTCGTCGCCATGCTCGCCGAATGCCATGGTCGCGCGAAGCACGAGGACCGCGACGAGATCGTCATCAGCGACGGCGGCCACGAGTCGAACATCGGTCCGTGGCGACGCCTCGAGGCGCACGGCTACCGCATTCGCTGGTGGCGGACGCGCGAAGACGGGACCTGCCGCCTCGAGGACTTGCAGGCGTTGCTGAGCCCGCGAACGCGAGTCCTGGCCGTCCACCATGTCTCCAACTTGCTCGGTCGCGTCGAGGACGTCGCTTCGTGGGTCGACGCCGCGCACGGGGTCGGCGCGCGGGTCATCGTCGACGGTGTCGCCTTCGCGCCGCACCGCGCCATCGACGTCGCGGACCTTGGTTGCGACTACTATGTTTTCTCGCTCTACAAGGTTTATGGGCCGCACATGGCGGCGCTCTTTGGACGTGACGAGGCCCTCGCTGAGCTCGTAGGGCCGAATCACGACTTCATTCCGGATGACGCCGTGCCGTACAAGTTCGAGCTCGGCGGTGTTTCACATGAAGCCTGCGCGGGCCTCCTCGGCGTGCGGGACTATTTGGCGTGGCTCGCCACGGACGCGCGTGCACCGCTAGCGCCGACGACGAGCCTGGAGCGTCGCGACATCGAGGCGGCCTTCGAGCGCATGCAGGACCTCGAAGCCCCGCTGACCGAGCGCATGCTCGAGTGGCTGGGGCAGCGACCGGAGCTTCGCGTCCTTGGCCCCGCGACCGCCGAAGCTTCCCGCGTCGGAACGATCAGCTTCGTCACGGAGCAGGCGACTTCCCGCGCCATCGCCCTGCGCGCGAACGCGGCCCGGATCGGCATCCGCTACGGGCACTTCTATGCTGTGCGGCTCGCGCGCGCGCTCGGTCTCGATCCGAGTGATGGCGTGGTGCGTACGAGTTTCGTTCACTACAGCTCGCTCGACGAGATCGACGCCCTCCTCGAGCATTGGGAGCGACACCTCGCTTGAAGTCACGCAAGCGATCATGGGCGAACGCGGCGGCGAGCAAGCCGAGTCGGCCCTTCTACGAAGCCGGGCGCCAGGGCACAAAGCTGCGTTGGGTCGTTCTGTTCCTGGTGCCCCTGGGTTTCGTGGCCCTGCCCGCGGCCTATTGGGCCTTCACCGACCTGCGCGCGCTCGACGGCAGCCTCGAACCACTGGGCTTGCGCGCGGCGCTCGCCGGGTTGCTGCTCGTGACGGGGCTACTCTTCGGTCCCGGCCTCTTGGTCTTCTGCCGCATCTATCCGCTGTGCTTGACGCTGGCGGAAGATTGCGTCGTCGTCCAAACCATGAGTTTCTTTGGGACCCGTGAGCGTCGCTTGCAGCTCGCGCGCTTCGGCGCCTGGAGCGAACACGAAGGACACATCTACACCGTGCGCACGCCCTTCGCGACCGTGAAGATCGCAGGTTGGGCGCTGCCGATGATCCTGGATCGCCAAGCCAAGACCTTCAGCGAAGCCGGGCTTCGGCGTGTCTTGAAGGCCGCAGCGCAGCAGCGCAAAGCCAAAGACCCGCAGTGAATTGGGCCCAAGCCCTCACACGTCGATCTCTTGTGCCTCTTCCGCGCGCTCCATGATGAACTTGAAGCGCGACGACGGGTCCTTGCCCATGAGCTCGTTCATGATGCGGTCCGTCAGCAGGCCGTCCGAGATGTCGACGCGCAGGATGCGGCGCGTCTTCGGATTGAGCGTCGTCTCCCAGAGCACGTGGGCAGCCATTTCGCCGAGGCCCTTGAAGCGCGTGACCTCGGGCGTGCTGCGACCGGAGCCGAACTCGGCGAAGATGCGATCGCGGTCGGCGTCATCGGCCGCCCAGTGCGTCTCCTTGCCGATGTCGACGCGGTAGAGCGGCGGCAGCGCGATGAAGAGCTTGCCGGCCGTGATCAACTGCGGCAGGTGACGGTAAAAGAACGTCAAGAGCAGCGTCGTAATGTGGTGGCCGTCCGAGTCGGCATCGGCGAGCAGAATGATGCGCTGGTAGCGCAACTTGCTGAGGTCGAAGCTCGCGCCGATCCCACAGCCGAGCGCGATCACGAGGTCGGACAGCTCTTTGTTGTCGAGGACCTTCTGGAGGCCGGCGCCCTCGGTGTTGAGCACCTTGCCGCGCAGCGGCAGGATCGCTTGGTTGTTGCGGTCGCGACCTTGCTTGGCGGTGCCGCCGGCCGAGTCACCTTCGACGATGAAGATCTCGCTGTCCTCGCGTGACTTGCCAGCGCAGTCGCTGAGCTTGCCGGGCAGCGTCAAACGGTTGGTCGCGCTCTTGCGCGAGATCGACTCCGACGCCGCGCGGCTGGCCGCGCGGGCGCGACTCGCTGTGATGATGCGCGCGATGATCTGCTCGGCAACCGAAGAGTGGCTGTTGAGCCATTGCTCGAAGGCCGGCCGCAAGGCGCCCTCGACTTGGGACTGCACCTCGGGATTGTTGAGCCGGTCCTTGGTCTGCCCTTGGAACTGCGGATCCGCGATGAAGACCGACAAGATGCCGACCAAGCCCTCACGGATGTCTTCGTGTGTGATCTTGACGCCACGTGGCGTCAACTTGTGCGTCTCCATGTAATTGCGCACGGCTTTGCTGACGCCTGAGCGAAAGCCATTTTCGTGCGAGCCGCCCGCTGCCGTCGTGATGCCGTTGACATAGCTGCGCAGGTGCTCGTCGGTCGACTCGGTCCAATAAAAGACCATCTCCATCCGCGTCTCGCCGTCCTTCTGGAAGGCGAAGGCTTCGTCGTGGATCGTGCGCGCCTTGCGCTCCTTCAAGACTTGTTGGATGTAGTCGGCGATGCCGTTCTCGTGCTTGAAGGTCTCGCGCGTGTCGTTCGTCTCGTCGACGAAGGTGATCTTGACACCGCGGTGCAAGAAACTCGTCGTCTCCAAGCGCGCACGCAGGGTCTCTGGGCTGAAGGTCGTGCGCGGGAAGATCTTCGGGTCGGCCGTGAACGTGATCGTAGTCCCGCTGCCGCGGACTTGGGTCGAGTCAGCCGCCTTGAGGAGCTTCGTCGTCGGTCGGCCCTCGGCGAACTCCATCTTGTATTGCGCGCCATCGCGCTTGACGACCGCGACCAGTTTCTTGGACAAGGCGTTGACGACCGACGCGCCGACGCCGTGGAGGCCATTCGAGGTCTTGTAGTTGCCGGTGCCGTCGTTCTGGAACTTGCCGCCGGCGTGCAGCTCGGTCAGCACGAGCTCGAGGCCGCTCTTGCCGGTCTGCTTGTGCTTGTCGACGGGAATGCCGCGTCCGTTGTCGGCGACGCTGATCGTGTCGCCGCTCTTGTGCAGCGTCAATGTGATCTCCGACGCGTGGCCGTTCATGGCCTCGTCGACCGAGTTGTCGAGGACTTCCCAGGCCAAGTGGTGGAGGCCTGTGCTGCTGACTCCGCCGATGTACATGCCCGGGCGCTTGCGCACGGCTTCGAGACCGTGCAGGACGGTGAGCTGGTTCGCGTCGTAGCGGCTGTTGTTCGGCGTCGTCATGGTGTTGGCGATCTGGATCGACTCACTCGGATCTGGGGGCAGACTCCTAGCCCCGACTATTCATTGGTGGGCAAGACCGGCCCGGGAATCGGGTCGCGCAAAATCTTCGAGATGCGACCGTTCTTCTGGATCTCGGTGCCGGCCCCGCCCCGTGCGGCCGTGCGGTACTTCACCGTCGAGACGGTCTTCTTCGCGCCGCGGTTCGTTTCGACGGTGAGCAGGTCGCGGTCACCACGGCTGGCCTTGAAGCCCAGCAGCTTGTCGTCGTCCGCGACCTTGATCAGGCGCACGCCCTTGCCCGGCCCGCTCAAGTAGTTGATCTCGTCGGCGCGGCAGAGCAGGGCGCGGCAACGAGCGCTGATCGCGAGGATGATCTCGCTGCCGTGGACCGGCACCATGTCGACGACC
The DNA here is from genome assembly GCA_937858895.1 of uncultured bacterium. Classification (GTDB taxonomy): domain Bacteria; phylum Planctomycetota; class UBA1135; order UBA1135; genus JACKHW01. The sequence goes on from CALLZN010000091.1 coordinate 11,419, forward strand.
GTCTGGCCCTTCTCGGGGCGCGCGTAGCGGCGGCCGGCGCGGCTCGAGGGTTCGACGAACTTGCCGAGGCCGAAGCGCAGGGCGTAGCCATCCGACGTCGCCGCAAAACCGTGCAGCAAGGGACAGGCATTGGCGTCCTTGGGGTCCTCGTCGATGGCCGCCTCGAGGGTCCGGGGATCGAAGCTCATCACGGCGATGATCTTCTCGCCGTCTTTGAGTTTGTACAATTTTTGGATCGGCTCCCCGTGTCCCGTCGACGCTGGGATGTCAACGAAGCGAGCCGTGTAACACGTGCCGAGGCTCGAGAAGAAGCCGAGTGTCGCTGTCGTCGAGCCCGCGACACAAGCGAGCACTTCGTCACCATCGCGGATGCGTGACTTGCCAGGCTCCTTGATCTCCTTCTGGCGCTTGACCCAGCCGTCGCTCGTCACGAGCACGTGGCAGTCCTCGGCGACGATGAAGTCTTCTTCGGCGTACTCGACCTCTTCGGTCGGGCTCTCGATGATCGTGCGGCGCTTGGCGTCGGGGCCTTTGCCGTGCACCTGGAGCATCTCCTCGAGCTCGTTGCGCACGATGCCCCAACGTCCGGACGACGTCGTGTCGCTGTCGTCGTCGGCCAAGAGCTTGGTGATCTCCTTGGCGCGCTTTCGCTTTTCTTTGAGCTCGTCGACGATGAGGTTGATCTCGAGTCTGGCGAGGCGATAGAGCTTGAGCTCGAGGATGGCGTCGACCTGGACTTCGTCGAGCTGGTTGAAGCGCGCGAGGATCTTCTTGGCCGAATCTGCCTTACCGTCCGACTTGCGGATGATCTTGATGATCTCGTCGAGCGCGTCGAAGACGATCTCGAAGCCCGTCAAGATGTGCAGGCGCTTCTCGAGCGCGCGCAGCTCGTTCTCGAGGCGTCGCGTGACGACGCTGAACCTGAAGTGCAGGAAGTGCCAGAGGATCTCTTTCAAGCCGAGCCGGTTGGGCGCGCCGACGTTCGGGTTCTCGGTCGGCACGAGGCAAGTCAGGTTGTAGCTGTAGTTGACCTGGAGGCTCGTGTGCTTGTAGAGGTAGGCCAGGACCTTGTTTTCGTCGGCATCACCTTTCAGCAGCAGGTGAATACAAATGTCGTCCGTCGACAGGTCTTGGACATCGGTCAACAAAGCCATCTTGCGGTCGATGACGATCTGCGCGATCTGCTCGATCAACGTCGCCTTGTTGACGCCGTAGGGGATGCTCGTGATGGCCAGCACCTTGGTGCCGCGGCTGCTCGCCTTCGGCGCTAGCTCCCAGGTCGCGCGGATCTTGATCGCGCCACTGCCGGTCGCGTAGATCTCGCGCAGTTCATTGCGCGACGTGATGACCTGTCCGCCCGTCGGAAAGTCCGGCCCCTGGACGGCGTCGTTGGCCACCAGTCGGTAGTCCTGGATGTCGGGCTCGGCCAGAACCTTGAGGCAGGCCTTCAAGACTTCCGCCAGGTTGTGCGGCGGAATGTTGGTCGCCATGCCGACAGCGATCCCCGTGCTGCCGTTGATCAGCATGTTGGGGACGCGGGCTGGCAGCACGACGGGCTCGGTCGTCGAGTTGTCGTAGTTCGGACGGAAGGGGACCGTGTCGTTCCGGATGTCGTCGAGCAGCGGCATCGCGAGCGGCGCGAGGCGGCACTCCGTGTAACGGAAGGCGGCTGGCGCATCGCCGTCGATCGAACCGAAGTTGCCGTGGCCGTCGACCAAGGCATGCCGCATGACCCAACCCTGGGCGAGGCGGACCAGGGCGTCGTAGAGCGCTTCTCCCGAGTGGGGGTGGAAGTCCTTGAGCGCGGACCCGACGACACCGGCGCACTTGCGCGGCTTCGCGTCGGGAAGCATGCGCTCCAAGAACATCGTGTAGAGGATGCGCCGCTGCACCGGCTTGAGGCCGTCGCGCACGTCGGGCAGCGCGCGGCTCGTGATCACCGAGAGCGAGTAGTTCAGGTAGCGGGCCTGCGCTGCTTCGTGGAGGGCGATCGGCGCTTCGCCGCCGCCGCTGCTGCCACCGCCGACGGCGCGACCCGAGCCGCCGCGGCCAGCGCTGCCGCGGCCTGCGCTGCCGCGGCCTGCGCTGTCGCGGCCCGAATCGCCCTTTCCAGAACTCCCGCCATCGTCGGCCTTGTCCACGACGCGGTCAAAGAGGTCCGGACCTTCGTTCTTGCTTCGGCGGCTCGCCACGCTTCAAGCCCTCCCTTGGCTCGAGCAGAGTGCGCGCAGGCAGGTACTGGCCCACGCGCGGCAGATGGAATGAGCGGCGGGAAGATAGAGATGCTGCGTCGCTCTGGCAATGGCGCAGGCGATGCGCCCGCGCCGCGTGGCGCTCACTCGAAGCGCAGCTCGCTCACGAAGTTCTCCCACTCACGCTGAAAGGCCTCGAGGTCGGTCGTGCCGAGGACGTTCTTCAAGGTCGCGAGGCCCGTCGCATCGCTCGCCTGCCGCGCGACGAAGCTCCGATAGAAGCGCCGCAGCAGCTCGTGCTCCTGCAGCCAGTAGCAGAGGTAGCGCGCCATCGCGTAGTGGAGGCCCGAGCCACGACCGTAGAACTCGTCGCGCGTCGTCGTCACGAGCTCTTCGAGCGGGATCGTGCGCTTCGCGAGAATCGCCTCCTGGAGTCCCTTCAACCGCCAGTTCGTGAGGCCGACGATGCGGCCGTCGCGTTCCCTGCACTGCTCGTAGAGCGAACCGAGGCCTTCGTTGAACCACGACGGGCAGGCCGCGAAATTGGCGGCGATGAAGGGATGCACGATCTCGTGCACCAGCGTGCCGCCGCCGGTCGCGATGTTCATGATCAGGGCGCGGTGGCGCGACGTGTAGTAGCCAAAGGGCGTCGTCGGTACATCGTTGAAGACCCGGCGCGTCCCGCCTTCGTAGCTCTCCTTGTTCTTGAAGAGCCACACTTCGTGGATGCCGATCGGCGCCTGCTCGAAGTAGTCGCGCATGAGCAAGTCGGTCGACCAGCGCACGGTCGCGAGCGCGCTGCGCTCGACCGCCGCCCTGCCGCCATCACCGAGGACGACGAAGGGCTTCTCGACCACGATGTGGAAGCGACCGTCGAGGCCGACGGCCTCGAGGCGTTGGTGGAGCTTTTGGATGTGGGCTGCGAGCGCCTCATCGCTGGGGCCAGTTGCGGTCGGCGGTCTCTGTGCTGCGCCGAGCGCGAGCATCGCTTCGGCTGCTGCCTTGCCGATGCGCGTCAGCCACAGCGCGCTGCCATAGTAGTGAAACGCGAAGTCCGAACCCGTGCGCTCCCACGCCTCGGTCTCGTCTTTCCAGCGGGGGAAGAGCTCTTCGGCCGCAACATCGACGAGCCTGTCCGTCGCGATCGCGCTGACGTTGCTCTTGAACTCGTCCTGCTGCGCGATGCCGAGCTGGGCCCCCTGAATCGTACGCATCGGCCCACGACTCGGCTGCGAGCCGTTCTGTCCCATCGCGGCGACGACGACCGGCAAGCCTGCGGCGTGCAGATCGCGCCGCAGGTCGCGCACGAGGTGGGCGAGGTTGTCCGCATACTCGGCGGCGTCGCGGTCGTTCAGGTCGTTCCAACCTTGGAACCAGACCAAGCCACGCAGCTGTGGCGTGCGACCAGCGAGGGCGGGGAAGCGCTCCTCCATGGACGTCAACGTCTCGCGCACTGCGCGGACCATGTCGCGGTAGCAAGCGCCGTAGCGGCGTCGCACCGCATCGAGGCTGACGCTCGCTTTGTCCTTACCTTCCTTCACGGCGCGCTCCTGCGCTCGCTCGACTTCTTGCACGAGCACGGCGGCGTCGGGCAGGCCCGCCGACGGCGGACGGAAGTCGCGAGCGAGCGAACGCCCACCCCATGCTGTCTTGATGAGCAACACAGGCTCTTCGCTCGCTTCGCCGAGGACGTGGCCGAACTCGAGCTCGATTCCGCTTCGCCCCGGCGAACCGTAGCCGAGCGTCAAAGACCCGCGCCGGCCGAGGAAGTCAACGAAGACGTCGTCGCGCGTCCGCCAGTGGTCACCATCGCGCAGATGGGCGAAGGCTTCCTTCGTCTTCGGGTCCTTCGCTTGGTGGTCGAAGAGCGTGTTCTTGGCCTTGCCTTCCATGTTGGACTGGCCAGCAAGGATGTAGACCGCGACGGTCTTGGCGCTGGGCTGCGCTGTCTCTCGCTTCGCTGACGTCGCCCCCTGCCCCTTTGTCGGAGCGCAAGTGAGCTGCGTGAGGACGAGCGAGCCCGCAAGGAAGCAAGACGTGAAGGCGACCGCCATCGCTCGCGACGAAAAGGACACACGCTGCATCATGCGACGATTGTCGCACAGGGGTCGCACAAGCCGTCGCGCGACCTCATCGCCGTCGTCCGCGCGCAGCCTTTGCATGGCCGCGCGAACGATAAAACGCGCGCACCGGGCCTGCGATCGCTTCCAGGTTGGCCTCGCGTGGCACGTGGGCGTCGATGCAGTCGATGCCGGCGCGCTGCAGGACCTCGTCGCAGTGGCGGCTCCACTCTGCGAGCGCCGCGCTCGCGCGTTGCTGGACCCTGCGGTCGAGACCGTCCACGAGGCGCTGGCGGCCGGTCTCGGGATCGCGCAAGCGGAAGAGCCCGCGCGGCACGCCAAGGGTCTCGGGCATCGAGGTGCGCACGGCCACGACTTCGTGGCGACGCGCGCAGGCCGTGAGTTCGGTCTCCGGGCAGGTCTCGACGAAGTCCGAGACGAGGACGATCGTCGCGCGGCGATGCAGGACCTTGTTCGCGAACGCGAGCGCCGTCGCCATGTCCGTCCGTCGTGCCTCGGGTCGCAGGCGCAGGCAGTCGCGCAGGATGCGCAGCGTGTGTCGGATGCCCTTGCGCGTCGGGACGAAGTGCACGACCTCGTCCGCGAAGCCGACGAGGCCGAGCTTGTCGTCGCTCTGGTTGGCCGCGAGCGCGAAGCAGGCGAGGATGCGCACCGCGACTTGGCGCGCCGACCAAGCGCCGGAGCCGCCCTGCATCGACGGCGAGAGGTCGAAGACGAAGAGCAGCGTCCGATCGCGCTCTTCGACGAAGTCCTTCACGAAGGGTCGACCGAGGCGCGCAGTCACGTTCCAGTCGACCGCGCGGGGGTCGTCGCCTTCGACATACTCGCGGAGCTCGTGGAACTCGATGCCCGACCCGCGGAACGTCGAGCTGTAGCCGCCGGCGAGGACGCCGGTCACGAGCGCGTGGGCCTCGGCCTCGATGCGGCGGACCTCGGCGACGATGGCGTCGACTTCATCGACTGAGTCATCGACTGAGTCATCGACCGAGTCCTCGGCTGCGTGCAGGTCGCGCGGCGTCACGGGATCGCGATGGTCGCGAAGACCTTGCGCACGATGTCGTCGCTCGTGACGCCCTTCGCTTCGGCTTCGAAGGTCGGGATCACGCGATGGCGCAGCACTTGGAGCCCGACGGCCTGGATGTCGGCTGGGCTCACGTAGGAGCGACCTTCGAGGAAGGCGTTGGCGCGCGCCGCGAGGGTCATCGCGATCGACGCGCGCGGCGATGCGCCATAGAGAATCAGCGGCGCGAGCTCCTCGAGCCCGACGGCCCGCGGTTCGCGCGTCGCAAAGACGAGGTCGAGGACGTAGCGACGCGCGAGTTCGTCGACGTGGATCTCGTCGAGCAAGACCCGCGCTTCGAGCACGCGGTCTGGCGTCGCGACGGCGCGTGCACGCGGCTTCTTTCCGAGCGTCGCCATGCGCTGGATGATCACGTCCTCCTCGCTGCGCGACGGATAGCCGACGATGATCTTGATCATGAAGCGATCGACCTGCGCTTCGGGCAGCGTGTAGGTGCCTTCTTGCTCGACGGGGTTCTGGGTCGCGAGGACGAGGAAGGGCTCGGGCAGGCGCCGCGTCTCACCCGCGAGGCTCACCTGGCGCTCTTGCATGGCTTCGAGCAGGGCCGACTGGACCTTGGCCGGCGCGCGGTTGATCTCGTCGGCAAGAATGAAGTTGCCGAAGAGCGGCCCTTCGCGCAACGCCCACTCGCCGCTCTTCGGGTTGTAGACCTGAGTGCCGAGGAGGTCGGAGGGCAGGAGGTCCGGCGTGAACTGGATCCGGCGGAAGCTGCCACCAAGGGCGCCGGCGAGGGCTTCGACAGCCAGCGACTTGGCGAGGCCAGGGACGCCCTCGAGGAGGACGTGGCCGTCGGCGAGGAGCCCGATCAAGAGTCCGCGCACGAGCTCGTGCTGGCCGACCAGGACGCGCTCGACCTCGACGACGACGTCGCGGAGGAAGGCGCTCGCTTGCGCGATCGCGGCAGCGCTGCCGTCGCGGACACTTGGTTCCGCGCTGGGCTTGTCTTCGTGCTGGTGCTCGGATTGGCTCACGGGCGCTGCTCGTACATGATGCGTTTGCTCCTTGTCGCTCCCGCAGACGATGAAGCGTGCGCGCCTCCGGAATCAAGTATGCTCTCAGCGCTGCTGCAAGGGCTTCGTGTGAAGCCGGCCGCAAGCCGGCTCGAATCATGAAGCAGAATCCCAACCTTCTCTCGGGTCTCGCGGGTCTCGCGGCGGCCTTGCTCATCGCCGTGTTCTCCGCACGGGCCCAAAGCCAGGCTGTTGACAGCTACGAGAAGCTGCGCGAAGCCAAGCTCGCGCGGCCCGTCTTCGAGCGCACGGCTTGGTGCTTCGACTACGACGTGGCGCGGGCCACAGCGCGGCGCAAAGGCAAGTTGATCCTCGCCTACTTCACACGCAGCTTCGCGCCGTGACCGCTTTGCGACCTGCTGGAGGACGGTCTGTTCTCTTCCACCGAGTTCGTCGAGTTCGCGACCGAGTTCGTGCCCTTCGTTCACAACACTTCGCTCGTCACGGGCGAGGCGCACGCGGCGTTGCCGCAAGAGAAGCGCGTCGCGGGCTGTGCCGCGCTCTGTTTCCTGGATGCCGATGGCAACGTGCTGGCGCGGCCTGCGAGCGACCTCGCGGCCTTGCGCCGCGCTCACGCTGCGGGACTGCGCGTCATCGCTTTGCGGCGGCGCGGCGACGGCGCGACCACGGCCGAGCGCAAGGAGCTCTTCTTGCTCGAGCTGCGACTCGGCATCATCGGCGAAGGCGAGATCGCGCAGCGCGTCGTCGGCCTCGACCTCGATGCCGGCGAACTTGACGAAGTCGCGCGCCGGCAGACCGACTTCGCGGTCCTTTCGCTCACGGGTCGCGTGCGCGAACTCGGCCCCGAGCGCGTCGCAGCGTCGATCTACGCCATGGCGCGCGCAGGGCGTTTGCCCGGCGCGGAGACCCACGACACGTTTTGGCTCCAGACCCTCGCGTGCAGCGCCGAGCGCGGCGACGCTCGCATGGCGGAGCGCGCCGAAGCCTTGCTTCGCACGCGCGCAGACCGGCCAACGCCGGTCAGCGCCGCGCAGACGCAGCGTTGGCAAGCCTGGCTCGACCAGGCTCGCCGACAGGCGAAGGCGAAGGCGAGGTCTGACGAAGAGCAGTCAGCGGATCGTGGTCACGACGGCGTTCGTGAGGCGCACGGTCAGGGACGGCTGGAACTCGATCCCGTGCGTCCAGACCGGGACGCGGGCGATGTCGTTCGGGATCGGCACCGCTAACGAGACTGCGCCCGAGGCCCCCGCCACGATCGTCGGCAAGAGGAAAAGAGGCGGCGACAAGAGCACGTCGCCGAAGAACGTGGGAATGGGGCCTTCGCCGCTGAGTGAGAGGCCGAGCACCACGGCGCTTCCCGAGACCAGGCCGACGATGTCGAAGCTCGCAGTCGAACCCGCGACCAGGCCGCGGATCGAATGCACGGGCTGCGAGGTGGTGACGCGGACGTTGTCGATTCGCCATTCGTTGGCGATGTCGCCCCGATAGCGAAAGCCGAAGCGCACGTCGGCCCGTCCGGCCGCCATGCTGACATCGACCGCGACCGGCCGGAGACCGCCGGTCGCGCCCGTCACCGTGTGGATCACGGTGAAGGGGCCCTTGGCGACCGACACTTCGACAGCGTTGAGGTTGCGCCAGGTCGGCAGCACCTGAAAGTCGTCCCAGCGAAGCGCAGCATCGCGCAAGCCACGCAAGTCGATCACCGGTGTGACCAGGCGGTTGTCGCGTAGCAGCGTGCCGTTCGTGCAGAAGTACTCGTGATAGACGTCCGCGCTCTTCGTCGTCGCGTTGGTCCCCGCGAGCCAAACGTCGGCGCCGACGCCCAGCAGCTCCTGGGTCCACGTCGGCGGGATGCCGGAGTCGAAGCCCTCCAAGAAGAGCGTGTTCTGTGCGAGCGGCGCGCCGGCCAAGCTGGCGGCGGCGAGGATGCTGCGAAGGGGCAAGCGCATGGGGTTCATAAGAGCCCTGCGGCGTGAAAACGGAGCGGTGCTGCGGATGAAGGCGACGAAAACGGGCGCGCGGGGACCTACGTGCACGCAACGCGTGCCAGGCACGAGACGCGCTTCTACCTCTGCGGCGCGCCGGAGCCGACGATGGCGCGCGA
>CALLZN010000092.1 GCA_937858895.1 uncultured bacterium
CTGCATCGGCTCGGAGACGATATCGCGCACCGTCCAGCGCGGGTTCAGGCTCGCGTACGGGTCCTGGAAGATCATCTGCATGCGCCGCCGCAGCGCCGCTGCGCGCGATGAGGCGAGCGTCTTCGCGCTGTCCTCGCCGTCGAAATGCACCGAGCCCGAAGTCGGCGCATACAGGCCGACGAGCATGCGCGCGACGGTGCTCTTGCCGCAGCCCGACTCGCCGACCAGCGCGAGCGTCGTGCCGCGCGCGATTCCGAAGCTCAGCCCGTCCACCGCATGAACGAACTGCCGCGTCTTGCGCTCGATGACGCGGTTCAGCCAGGGCGCGGAGACGTCGAAGGTCTTGACGAGGTCGCGCAAGAACTCGCTGAGCGCGTTCTCGAGCAGCACACGATTGGCCGTGTCCGGGTCCTTCTCGAGCGAACTGTGCAACTCGCGCAGCTTGGTCAGGGTCTGCCGCTGGTAGTCGGTGAAGACGCGACAGATGTTCAAGAGCTCAGGCAGACAGTTGCGCCGCGTGCGCAGGAGCTCATCGAGGCCTTCGAGGGCGAAGACGACGTGGCTCAGCTCTCGTTGGCGCACGACCTGGACGAGCTTGCGCACGTGCCACCACCCCGCGAGCACGGCCACGAGCGGCAAGAGAGACAAAATGAGCCACATCACGAGTTCCCCTCTGACTACTTGATATCGGTCGAAACCCTCGGTGACTGGTGCTGCGTCTTCGAAGGGTCGATCGCAGGGTCGTTGTCGGGTGGGCCGGTTGCAGGCACCGCTTCGAGGCTCGCGTGGACGCTCGCGGCCTCCGGGCTCTCGAGGCGACTGAGGACCTGCCACAGGGTCGCGAGGCCGAGGCGAGAAGTCGGGTTCGTCGCGAGATGTTCGCGCGCGGCTTCCTCGGCTTGGCGTAGGTGGTCGAGGCGCAGTGCGTAGTGGGCGGTCACGAGCTTCGCGAGTGGGCCGGTCCCGACGCGCGTGAGAAAATCACGGAAGTGGTCACGCTCGCCGTTGCCCGCCATCGTGAAGATGCGCGGCGTCGAGGCCGTGAAGGCGAGTTCGTCGCTTTCCTGGGTGTTCGTCTCGAGCGGCGACAGCTCCCAGATGTAGGTCTGCCCTTCGACCAAGGCGTCCTTCAGGTCAGGCGGCAGGCGCAGTGGCGCCGCTCCACGAGCTTGGCCGAGGATGGTGCCCGAGACGTGACGTACGATCACGAGGCCCTTGGTGGTCGGTGGCGACCATTGAAAGAGCACATTGCGTTCGAGCACGTGTCCCGAAGGCCAGAGCGCCTGGAGGGTCGTGTCGCGCGGTGCGGCGGCGTCGAAGCGCGGCGGCGCTACGAGGGCCTCTTCGAGGCTCAAGGGCTTGAAGCCGAGCCTCTGCGCTTCGATCGCCAAGGACGCTTCTTCTGAAAGGGGCGCGCCAGCGCTGGGCCAGAGCGAGAGTCCGAGGGTCGCGACCATGACAACCATGGCGGCCAAGGCCCACGGCAGGGCTGACCGGCGCGTGCCTTCGAAGAACTCGGGGGCGGCGACCCGCTTGTGATTCTCGAAGGCCTGGAGTATGCGCCGCGTGCGACGCGAAACGGCGGCGGCCGCGGCGAAGCGCGCGGCTTCGAGCGGCGCCATGCCACCGTCGAGCCAGCTCGCGATGCGATTGCTGTCGAGGTCGCCGCTGCCTTCGACTTCGCTTTCTTGCTCCAGACTGCGTGGCGGCAGGCTCGACTTCAGGATGCGCTCGATGGCCGGACTGATCGGCGTCGTCGTGGCGGGTTTCATGACCTCAGTCCTGCCGAGTCGGTCGACGTTGTCGTTGCAGGGATCGAAGGAGCCTTGGGTCGGCCGCTTTGCAACAGGTCATTGAGCGCTCGCTCGAACCAGCGCTGAACGTCGACGAAGGCCTGGGCTGTGAGTTGATCGGCGAGCGCTTCTTGACTGTGTTGCCGCAGCGCCTCCAGGCCCTCGTGCAAGCGCTGTCGGGTCTTCGAAGTCGCTTGTCGCAGAATCGAAGCGATCTTCGCCGGCGCAAGGCCGTCGTCGAGGTGCATGCCGAGCGCGAGGCGCGTCTCCGGATCCAGGGCCTGCCATGCTGCCGTGAGCACGCGTCGCACTGCCGTTCCTTCTTCGGGCTCGACGGCGCGGCGCACGACGCTCTGTGTTCCGCTGCGTTGCACGCTGAGCAGTCGCTCACGCGCGCGCAAGACCTTGTCGTTGAGCTCGACGAGGAGCCAAGTGCGCAGCGAAGCGCTGCCGTCGTAGAGGCCGAGTCTCGTCTGCATCGGCGGCTCGACCCCTGCCGAACGAAAGAGGTCGGCGAGGAAGTCGGCGACGAAGCGATCCCGCTTCGGCAGGCCGATGGTCAGCGACGCGGCGTGGTCGGCGATCTGCGATTCATAGAGCCCGAGCAGGCGCGTCCACGCGTCGTCGTGCCCGAGGTCGCAGGCGATGGCGAGGTAGAGGTCGCTGACATGCGAAGCGGCGATCACGGCCTCGACGACCTGAGCGTCGGCTTGGCCACTGCGCCGCGTGACGAGCAAGCGCACGCGGTCGCGCCACTCGGTGAACTTGACTTCTACCTGTGGGTGGAGCTCGCGCGCGTGGTCGTATGCCGCCTGCAATGCTCTTGGGTGTGCACGGGAACGCCGCATCGCTTCCTTGTTCGGCAGGGACGCGGCTCGACCTGTGGACGTTTCAGCGTGCGCCGTGGAGCTCCATCAAGGCCTCGACAGCGCGGACGAAGAGCACGTAGGCGTCGTGGGGGCCCAAGTAGGGGGAGAAGTAGTCGTGGACGTCCCCGTCCGAACGCCGCTTGGTGCACATGTAGTAAACGTGGTCGCTCGTCGACAGCAGCCGCCAGGCCTCGAGCAAGGTCGCGTCGCTACGCAGCGGTTCGAGGGCTGCATAGAGGGCGCTGTGGGCGTCGTTTTGCATCGGGTTGCCGAGCCAGGCGCTCACATCACGCTCGGCGTCGGCCCACGACACCGGGCGTTCGATCCTCAGCTCGCCGAGCGGCGCGAAGCGCGTCGCGACTTCGTGCGGTGTCGCGAAGACGAGGCCTTCGTCGCCGCTGCGCGGGTCGTCGAGCACGTGGCGCGGCAACCAGGTCAAGAAGTCGAGGATGCCTGTGTCTTCGCCTTGGTGCTCGCCGAAGGTCTCGTAGTCCATGAAGAGCCCGACGAAAGGCTCGCTCGCGGGAACGTCCCGCATCCATTGCGCGAAGCGCCGCGCGTCGAGCGGATACTGGTCCCACTCGCGGTTGCTGAAGCGAAACGCGATGTCGTCCGAGAAGCGATAGTCGCGCAGGAGGGTCACGATGCTGCGGCAGCCGCGCGGCCGCCAGACTTCGTGCACGTTGCGGCCATGCAAGAGGTGCTCGATGCCCTCGCCGAGGATGACCGAGAAGCCGAGGCGCTCGGCGATCTTGGCGATGTTCTCGCTCAGGATGAGCTCAGTGTTCCGAAACGTCGTCGGACGCCGCCCGAAGAGCGCCTCGATGCGCTTGCGCTGGACGGCCACCTGGGCTTCGAACTCGGCGAGGTTGCCGAAGCAGGCGAGCGAGTGGTGGGAGGTCTCGGCGAGGAACTCGACGGCGCCGGTCTCGGCCAGCGCGACGAAGCTGTCGAGGGCTTCGGGCGCCCAAGCCTCGAGCTGACTCAACGCCGTTCCGCTGATCGAGAAGGCACAGCGAAAGGCGCCTTCGCTCTCGTCGATCGCGCGCAGCAGGATGCGGTTCGTCCGCAGGTAGCCGCGCGCCGCGACGCGGCGACAGAGGCGCTCATTCTCTGCGTCGTCGAAGAGCTCCTCTGGCTTCGCGAGCTTGTGGCCGGGCTCGAGCCGCTTCAAACGGTAGGGCTGGTGCACCTGGAAGTAGAAGGTGATCGCGGTCAAGCCCTTGGCCCCATCGTCTTTCCGCTCGTCGGCATGCCCTCATGTTTCAGGATCGGGGCGAGCTTTCCATGCTTTCCGCCTCCGGGCGACGACAAGGCGTCGCCTTCGTGCGCCCGGGCCATTGTGAAGTGGACGAGAATGACCTCGTGCGGCATCCTCATACGCCTATGGCGCTGACCGACGAACTCAAGCAAACGGTCACCTTCTTGCTCGCTGGCGGGCAGGGGGAACGACTCATGCCCCTCACCAAGAGTCGGGCCAAGCCCGCGGTCCCCTTCGGTGGCGCCTACCGCATCATCGACTTCACGCTGAGCAACTGCATCCACTCGGGTTTGCGGCGCATCTACGTCTTGACCCAGTACCAGGCACGCAGCCTCGAGGAGCACATCCGCTTCGGCTGGAACTTCTTGCCGCGACGCCTCGAGCAGTTCATCTCGGTGCGCCCGCCGCACCACGGCATCGACGCGAAGTGGTACCTCGGCACGGCCGACGCGATCTATCGCAACCTCGATACGCTCGAGCACGATCGCCCGCGTCACACGCTCATCCTCTCGGGCGACCACATCTACAAGATGGACTACGGTCGCATGCTGCGCCAGCACGTGCGGACCGGAGCCAAGCTCACGATCGGCGCGGTCGAGATCGACGCCGCCGAGAGTCGGCGCTTCGGCATCTTCCAGGTCGACGGCGATCATCGGGTCAAGGCCTTCGAGGAGAAGCCCGCGGTCGGCGCCCAGATCCCCGACAAGCCCGGTCGCTGCCTTGCGTCGATGGGGATCTACATCTTCGAGACGGGCGAGCTGATCCGTCGCTTGCGCGAGAACGCAGCCATCGGCAGCGGCCACGACTTCGGCCACGACGTCATCCCGCGCATGATCCACGAGGCGCCCGTCTTCGCGCATCCCTACGAGGAATTCGGCCGCACGGACGGTGGCGACTACTGGCGCGATGTCGGCACGATCGAGTCCTACTACGAGGCCAACCTCGACCTCTGCACCCCGACGCCGGCCTTCAACCTCTACCAGAAGGACTGGCAGACCTACACGCTCTGGCACAACGAGCCGCCCGCCAAGACCGTGGCTGCGCGCGGTCGCGTCTGCGAGGTCGTCGATTCGATGCTCTGCCCGGGCACGATCGTCAGCGGCGCGACGGTCAAGAACTCGATCCTCTCGAACCGCGTGCACGTGCAGGAGGGAAGCGAGATCGAGGGCTCCATCCTCTTCGCTGGCGTCCTCGTCGGCCAGGGCGTCAAGCTGCGGCGTTGCATCGTCGACAAGTGGACCGTGATCCCGGCCGGGGTGCACATCGGCTATGACGAAGCCGAGGACAGCTCGCGCTACCCGCGTAGCGACTCGGGCATCATCGTGATCCCGAGCGGCTACGAGTTCTGACGCGTCAGGTCTTGGCCGCCTCGGGCCTCATGCGCCTCAGGCCTTGCTCGCGTCGCCGAAGAGCTCCTTCAAGTAGTACGGCAACTGCCGGCGCCAAAGCGGCCAGTCGTGGTCCCAGCCTTCCCACTCGACTACGCGATTGGGGATCTTGCGCGAGCCGAGCACGTCGGCAAGACGCCAGGACTCTTCAGGCGCCTCGAAGCGGCCGGTGCCCGTGACGATGAGCGCGTAGCGCTCGCGCGCCTTCTTGAGCAAGGGCCCCTCGGGGTCGAGGCGCGGCAAGAAGTGCAGCGGTGAGGCCGCCGTGAAAGCATCGTCGACAGGACCACGCAGGATCTTCTTCGTGAGGTCGAAGGTGCCGCTCATCAAGATGGCGTGACTCACGTCGTAGGGATGGCGCAAGAACATCGACAGCGCCTGGAAGGCTCCGATCGAAGGACCGGTTACGACGATCTCGATCTTCTCGTCCCCGCAGTCCTTGCGGATCGCCGGGAGCACCTCGTGTTCGAGGGCCTGGTCATAGGCGTGTTGGATGCGCGCCCCGCCCTTCGTCGTCGCGTCTTCCTTGAGCCAGACCATGCCCGCCGTCGAGTCGCAGGAGTAGAGCTTGATCAGCCCTTGCTCGAGGAGCTCGCCGAGGGCGTCGATCAGGAGAAAGCGCTCGCATTCTTCGGCGTCGCCGGCGGCCGTCGGAAAGAAGAGCACGGGGCGCCCGACCTCGCCCCAGCGGCAGAGCGTCAAGTCGCGTCCGAGGCGTGTCGAGTGCCAGGTTTCCTTCGCCTTCGTCATCGTTGCTGCCTTTCTTGCTCGCGCCAAAGTTGCACACGGCGCCAGAAGAGCTCGGAGAACTCCTTGCGTTCGTGCTCGGGGTAGAGGGCATCGACCTTCTTCGCGATCGCGTTGCGACAGGCCTCGGTGCCGAACCAGTCCCACGCGACCGCATCGAGGTCTTTCAGCTCATGCTTGCAAAAGGCCTCGAAGGCCGGCGCGTCGAAGTGCGCGCGGGCGAGCTTCGCATAGGCCACGAGCCGCTCGCGGTAGGGCAGCGTAGGGTCGACATCGAAGTAGTCCTGCCACGACAGATTGAGGCGCATCGGCCGTCTCGACATCGCGCAGAAGAGCGACCAACGGATCTTGGCCTTGATGAGCCAGGGCCAGTGGAAGTGCAGCGAAGTGACCTGGCTGTCGGGGCAGGGGTTCGCGAAGTCGATCGGATACCAGGTGCCGTCGCGGCGCAGCGATTCGCAGGAGTTGAAGTCCCAGCCGAAGAAGGCGTTGATCGTCAGCGTGATGTCCTCGAGCTCACGCACGTCCGCGTCGTCGAGCCAGTCCATGTCCATCGTGTAGCGGTCGTGGAGCGGCGCCGAAGGCGCATAGCGTACGGTGCGCACCTGCGGGCCGAGGCCGACGCAGCGCACGAAGGCGTCGTAGGGCACGACGCCGTGCTGCAAGTGCATGACGAGGTTGCCGCTCGTCTCGTAGGCCTGCGCGAGCTCCTTGGCGTCGTCGATCTTCGTGACGCCGATCCAACCGCCGCCGTCGTAGGGCTTCATGAAGAGCGGGTAACCGACCTCTTCGCCGATGCGCTCGAGGTCGAAGAGCTTCGCGTAGCTCTTGAGCGTCCGATCGAGGTCGGGCACGTCGGTGTAGCTCTTCGGCGGAATGAGCCAGGTCTTGGGCACGTGCAGGCCGAGCCGCATCATCGCGCAGTAGGTCGTCTGCTTCTCCATCGACTGGACCGACCACGGATTGTTGAAGACGTAGACGTCGTCGAGGAGCAGGGCCTTCTTGATCCACTCGCGCCGCACGCCGTACCAGTGTGTCAAGCGGTCGATGACGACGTCGTAGTCGATCTTCTTCTGTAAGTCGAAGGGCTCGATCGGAACCCGTTCCACCGCGACGTCGAGGCCGAGGCCTTCGACGATCTGCTCGTAGGCGATCGGCCAGCAAATGTCAGCGCCGAGTGAGAGTCCGATGCGCCGCGTCGCGGCTTGCTTGCGGTCCATGTGGGAGGAGCCCCTGCGAGGCAAGAAGGGAAACGTGGATACTCGAAGAGAGGAGAAGCGAAGAGACTATGGGCAGCAGCGCTGCGGCTATTCGTAGACGAGCCAGAGCGGGCCCGGGAAGAGCCACGACAGGCCCTCGCGCATGCGGTCGCGCCAGTTCTCCCAGTTGTGACCGTCGCGCGCTTCGACATAACGGAGCTCGGCGCCGCTGTCACGCAACATGGGGACCATGGAGCGGTTGTAGTAGATCAGCGACTCATAGGTCCCGCAGCTCACGAAGATGCGCTGGGCCGGCTTCGTCGGTGCGTCACGATAACGATTGACGAAGTCGACGACCGGATCGAAGAGCGGACCACGGTCGTGGTCGCCGATGTCGGTGAACGCGAAGCTGCCCGACTGCAAGAAGAGGTTCTCGAAGACATGCGGCTTGCGCAGCGCGGTCGACAGCGAAGCCACGGCCCCGAAGCTCGCACCGCCGAGCCCGCGCGCCGCCCCGCTGTCGACGAGCGAGAAGCGCTGGTCGAGCCACGGCACGACCTCGTCGGCGATGAAATCAGCGTGGCGCGCGTCGTCGGCATACTCGTGCAGACGATTCGGCGACTGCGTCAGCGCGACGACCATCGGCGGGATCTCGAGGCGGTGGATCAGATTGTCGAGGATGGTCACGAGGCTCGCGAAGCGCTCGTAGTCATGGCCATCGTGCAGGACGAGCAACGGATAGCGACGCGTCGTCCGGTAGCGAGCCGGCAAGTAGACGCGCAGGTCGCGCTGGGCGCCGAAGCTCTTGCTCTCGATTTTGTGGTCCTGCGTCTCGCCGCGGCGGGCTTCGCCGTCTTCGAGCGCCCAGTCCGGGAAGACGTAGCCAGCCCCTTGGATGACCGAGTTGGCGCCGTACGGATCGCGCGCGAAGTGCGGGTTGTGCGGGTCGGCGATCAAGCGCTGCTGCCCGCCCTTGCGGATCTCGAGCTTGTATTCGACGCGCGAGCGCTCGGGGATGTCGATCGTCAGGTGGAAGAGGTTGGTGCCCGGAAAGCGCTCGAACTGCTGGCTCGAGGGCAGGCCGAAGATCCAATGGTGGAGGAGGACGGCGTCGACCATGCCATGGAAGACAAACGTCACCTTCGAGCCGTCGACGAAGGGCAACTCGTGCTTCTCGAGGAAGGCGTCGATCGCCGCCGGGTTCGGGCCGTGCTGGGCGAGCTGTTGCAAGAGCTGGTTCATGCTGCGTGCTCCTCTGCCTTCAAGGCGACGACCGAACCGTCCGCGCAGAGCAGGCGCGTGCCGGCGGCGACCGCGACGCGCTCACGTTGCAGCTCGAAGCCCGCCCCATCGTCGAGGGCGATCGCGCGCGCCGGCGCGAAGCGCCGCGCGAAGAGCGCGACACGCACGGGATCGGTGAGGCGCAGGCGCCTCGTCGCGTGCGGCAGCAGGACGACGCCGCGCACGACGCCAAAGCCAGGTTCGAGCACCTCGCTGTCGCCGGCACCTTGCGGCGGAAAATCGTGGAAGAGCACGACGTTCTCGGTCAAGACCATCGCGCCGGCCGACCACGCAAAGATCGGCATCTGCGCGGCCGCGTCGAGGACGCCCAAGGCCCGCAGGCGATTGAGCAGGATCGCGACGTGTCCACCGGCGATGCAGAGCGCAGAACACGATTCCAAGACCGCGCGCAGCTCGTCCCGCTCGCGCAACAAGCTCGGGTACTGCCCCGCGTCGATGCGTTCGCGGTAGCTCTCGTGGATCTCGGCGACGTGCTCGCTGTGCCGTTGGTCGATGAGGCGGACGGCCTCGATCGACGCTTCGAGCGCTTTTGCTTGCAAGTCGGTTGGCTGGCTCTGCTGTGCGTCGAGCAACTCGCGCGCCGAGGCGAGGACGTGCGCGAGCTGCCGCTGATAGAGGCCGCGCAGGATGCGCACCTGGTCATAGCGCTCGCGCATCGCGTCGTGCAGCGCGCGGTCTTCTGCAAAAACCTTCTCGAGGCGCGCCCAGATACGGAGGTCGACGACCTCGCGACCGACGTGCGCGCGCAGCTCGCTGTCTTCGCCTTCGCGCTCTTCCCAGCCGGCGGTCACGGTGGCGATGCGACTGCCGATGTTGTTGCGGTCGAGGGCCGGGCGAAGGGTGGGACGCAGGCGCTGAGGCCCGAGCAGATGGACGTTGTCCGGAACGTGGAAGGGCGCGGTCATCGCAGGGATTCAGCCAGCTCGCAAGATGAGGTCGGTCGAGATCGAGTCCGCCATGCGAACCGTCGTCTCGAAATCCGGGTGGCGCACGACGATCCAGCCGTCGCCGTGCACGATCTTGCGCCAGTCGCGCTTGGGCGCGCCGACGCGGTTGAGGTCGATGGCGGCGATGTGCTCGCCGAAGCGCGCCAAGACGCTGTCGAGCCCTTCGATCGCGGTGATGCGCGGACCCGGGCCCTGCGCCTTCTTGAACACGACCGCCGCCGAGAACTTCTTGTCGAGCTTCTGCGAGATGCGGCCGTGGCAAACCGCTTCGGCCCAACCCGTGAAGAGGTCGGCGTCACACGAGTAGTTCATGACGTGGACGAGGCGACCGCCGGGGCTGCGACCACCGATCTCACCGAAGACGGCCTCACCGTCCTTGTTGCGGAACCACTCCATGTGCGTGAAGCCGCTCTCGAAGCCCAAGGCCTCGAGCACACGCCGTCCCATCTTGCGCCCCTGTGCGGGGATCTCGTGGTCGAGGTCGCGGTAGACGATGTTACTGGCGCTGATCCAAGAGCGGCACGCCGTGCGCGCAGACGGTGTCGTAGGTGTATTCCTCGCCTTCGATGAACTCTTCGACGCTCACGACCGGCACGTGGGTCACGGCACGCAAGGCCTGGTCGAGCTCGTCATCCGAGCGGATCGGCCAGGTGTCGGCAGCACCCGCTCCGTCGAGCGGCTTGATGATGACCGGGTAGCCGATGCGGGCGATGGCCTGCCGGACCTCTTCGCGCGTGCGGGCCTCGTAGTGGTGCGGGGTGCGGATGCCGGCTTCGTCGAGGACGCGCTTCATGCGCTCCTTGTCGCGGAAGGCGATCGTGCGTTCGGGATCGAGGCCCGGTGCGCCGAGAGCTTGCCGCAGCTTGGCCGCGAGCATCATGCCCGGTTCCCAGAGCACCTCGACGCGGTCGACGCGGCGCTTGCCGAGCCACTGGCGGACTTCGCTGACGACGCGCGCCTCGTCCCAGAGGTCGCGCACCTGCAGGTAGTCGTGCAGCACCGCTGCGACTTCGCGAGGCAGGGCGGCTGCGGCCTGGTCACCGATGCCGAAGATCTCGGCGCCCACCTGGGCGAGGCCGCGCGTGAAGAGCGGCATCTCGTTCGGGAAACCAGGAGAGATCATCAGAACGCGCATGCAGGCTTCCTCCTCTCGCTTTCAGATTCAGAGATCAACGCCACGGATCAGCCGAGCTCGACCCGGATGGTTCGGATGAGGCGCGCGAGGGCAGCTTCGACCTTGGCGCTGTCTTCGTCGCGCAGGATGACATAGCCCTCGCCCTCGTAGCTGCTCGCCCCTGCCTGGCCACTGCGCGGCAGCTTGGCTTCGACCACGAGGTCGCCGAGCTCGCGCCGGGCCTCTTCGATGCCGTGGATGCGCTGGACGCGACCGCGCCCTTGGCCGCGCAAGAAGGCCGCACCGACGGCATAGCGACGCTTGGGCACTTCGAAGCGATCGCAGCAGACGAGCTCGGCCCAGCCGCGGTAGAAGTCGTGGTCGTAGGCGTAGCTGAGCAGCGACGTGAACTGAGCACCGGGAGGCCGTGCGGCGAC
Organism: uncultured bacterium; assembly: GCA_937858895.1. Taxonomy (GTDB): domain Bacteria; phylum Planctomycetota; class UBA1135; order UBA1135; genus JACKHW01. Next base: position 11,058 of record CALLZN010000092.1, read on the forward strand.
CTCGGAGATCGCGATCGAGGCGTCGGGGCGCGAGAACCACTCCATGTGGGTGATGCCCGTGTGCATGCCGAGGGCGTCGAGGGCCCGCGGCCCGGCGTCGAAGATCGGCGCATACTCGGGACGGTCGAGGTCCTTGCGCAAGAGCACGCACCACTGGATCCAGGGGTTCTCCATGACCTCGAGCGGGGTCGGGAAGTACTCGGTGATCGAGTGCAGCAGGTGGCGGCCGCGGATGCTCACGGTGTCGAAGCTGAACTCGCGGCCCGTGACGAACTCTTCGAGCATGAGCTCTTGTTGCTCGGACGGCGGATAGCTGCGCAGCCAGGATTCGAGCTGGGCCTGGTCTTCGAGTCGCGCCGTGTTGCGCGCGCCGGCGCCAGCGACCGGCTTGGCCACGAGCGGGAAGCCGACCTCGTGGGCGAAGTGCACGGCCTCGCGCGCGCTCCGACAACGGCGGCGAGCGCCTCAGGGGCGCTTCGCCGCGGCGCCGCCCTTCTCCCTACAGCCATTGTCGCTGCACATTTTGGGGTCATCCCCGGA
>CALLZN010000093.1 GCA_937858895.1 uncultured bacterium
GTTCGTCGACCCCTCAGCGGTCGTCTGCCTGCGCGACGAGGTCTTCGTCCTCGATCGTGACGCCGCGCGCGTGCGCAGCTTCGGCGTGGACGGGACCTATCGCGGCGTGGTCTTCGACGCCTTGGAGTGGTGAAGGAATGAACCCTTGTGTGTCGACCAGCCGCGACGTCGCTCCCTCAGAGCTGATCGAGGCCTGAGTTCCTGACGTCCGAGAGCAGGGCGTAGAAGGTGTCGAGCTCATCGAGGCCGAAGGCCGCGAGCTTGTCCTCGTCGATGTCGGCCGTCGTGTGGTAGCAGAGCGCGTTCGTGGAAACGCTGTGCGCCATCGTGTTCGCGAACTGGAGGAGGTAGGCGGCGCCGTCTTCCTTCGGGTCGAGGTCTTCGTCGTGGTGGCGTCCGATCGCCTTGCAGAGGGTCGGGCTCATGTTCCAACGCTCCGCGAGCATGCTGCCGACGGCCGCGTGTGTGAAGCCGAAGATCTCGCGCTCGGAGACGTAGAGCGGCACCTTCTTGAGCCGGCTCAAGGTCACGGCCCGCAAGAAGCTGTCTCCCTCGGCTTCCATGAGCAGGACCTTGCCGATGTCATGCAACAAGCCTGCAGTGTAGGCCTCTTCGAGTTCGATGCCTGGATCGTCCGGGATCAGACCTGCGAGGCCGCGGGCCGCGCGGGCGGTCTTGAGGCTGTGGTCCCAGAGCCAGTTGGCGGACAGCGCTTCGCCGCCGCGGCCTTGGAAGTTCTCGAGGACCGTTGCTTGCACGACGAGGTTCTTGAGGATCTTGAGGCCGAGGATGCAGACCGCGTGTTGGATGTCGCTGACCGGCACGCGTAGGGCGTAGATCGACGAGTTGGCCAGCCGCAGCACCTTCGACGCGATCGCCGGATCCTTCACGATGACCGCCGCGGCTTCGGCAGCCGAGCCGTCAGGGTCGTTGACGATGCGCTGGATCTCGGCGAGCGTCGACGGAATCGTGGGAATCGTGACGGTCGATGAAACCAGGTCGTCGAGCCGTTCGGTCTCGGTCATCGTGGCGGTACCTCCTCGATGCGCTCCGCCGAACTCGCTGTGCGAAGGGCGCAATCGTTGCCGCCTCGCTTATCGACAGGCGAGGGGCCGGGAGGTGAGGCGTTTTCAGATAGCGCTCAGCGTTGCGTGTTCCAGGTCGCTTGGCCGTAGCGCGTGCGCACGAGGTCGGCTCGCCGCTCGCGGACCTCGTCGGGCAAGTCGACGTGCTGGACATCGAAGTGGCGCAAGGTCACGAGACTGTCGACGATCGCGACAGCGAGTTCGAGTGCGCCCAGGTTCATGGCCCCGCAGAAGGTCTGGCCCGGTGGGGCAGTGAGGACGATGGAGCCGTGGTGGAGGAAGCGGCCATCGCGCCGCCGCTGGGCCGAGCCGACGGTCTTCTTGCCGCTCGCGTCGACGAGGTCGAGGCCGACGCTCTGTTCGAAGCACCAGCGCGAAGCGCTGCCAGCCGGCGTCGCCGGTCGGAGGACTCGGTCGAAGCGCGCGGCCGCGTGGGTCAACACTTCGTTCCATTCGGCGTAGCTGGCCTCGACCTTCGTGGGCAGCACGTCGAGCGGGCCGACATAGGCGAAGGTCAGCTCATGTTCGTGCCAGATCGCGCCTCCGCCCGTGCAACGACGCACGACGGGCACGCTGCCGCAGTCGTCGAAATCCGCGAAACGCTGGAAGTAGCCGAGCGAGATCGTCGGCTCGCTCCAGCGGTAGAAGCGCAACCAGCAAGCATCAGAAAAGCCTGCGTCGAGAGAGCCTGCGTCGAGCAAGGCCTCGTCGGTCGCCAGGTTCGTCGCTCCGTCGTGGACCTCGGAGCCGTCGTGCAGTCCGTGAAAGACAACCCGCAGCTGGCGGGTCACGGTCAGTGCGCTTCGCTCGCCGCGTGCTTGTCGTAGGACGGGCCGTCGAGGAGGCCCTCGAGCTGCGAGACATCGGATGGCTTCAGCTTGATCATCCAGCCGGCCGTGAAGGCGTCCTTCTTGAGGATGTCGAGGTCGTCGCTGAGCGCCTCGTGGACTTCGACGACCTCACCGTCGCAAGGCGCGATGAGTTCGGAGACTGCCTTGACCGACTCGATCTCGCCAAAGGACTGGCCTTGCTTGAACTTGGCACCCTTCTTCGGGAGGTCAACGAAGACGAGGTCGCTGAGCTGCTCGACAGCGACGTCGGTGATGCCGACGACGACGAGCCCGTCCTGGGTGAGAGCCCATTCGTGCGATGTCTGGTACTTGCGATCGTTGGGGACCATGGCTGATCTTGCCTCTCTCTTGCGTTCAGATTCTCGTGTTCAACTGCGCTTGTAGAAGGGTAGAGGCCGCAAGGTCGCGGGCTCGTCCTTGTCGCGAATGCGGAAGGCGACGTCATCACCGTCATGCGCGCTGCCGGTCTCGATGAAGACCGTCGCGATGTTGCGATCCAGCACCGGGCTGAAGGTGCCCGAGGCGACCTGTCCGATCACCCGGCCGTCGCGCACGATCTCGTAACCCTGCCGTGGTACGCGCTTGCTCTCGGTCTCGAGGCCGATCAGGGTGCGCGCCGGACCTTCGTCGTGGACGCGGCGCAGCGCATCTTCGCCGATGAAGCCCGTGCCCAGCTTGACGGCCCAGGCGAGGCCCGCCTCGTAGGGATTCGTGGCCTCGTCCAGCTCGTGACCGTAAAGCGCCATGCCAGCCTCGAGGCGCAGCGTATCGCGGGCGCCGAGGCCGATGGGTTGGAGCTTCGGCGCGCCGTGATCGAGGAGGGCTCGCCACACGCGGACCGCTTCTTTCGCGTCGAAGTAGAGCTCGAAGCCGTCTTCGCCCGTGTAGCCCGTGCGCGAGATGCTCGCCTCGACGCCGCAGGCCTTGCCGTGAGCCCACTTGTAGTAGCCGAGCTTCGCGAGGTCGATCGAGACGAGGTCGTCGAGGATCGCTGCCGACAAGGGACCTTGCAGGGCGATCATCGCGAGCTCGTCGCTACGATCCGTGAGTTCGCAGTCGAAGCCCTCTGCATGACGCGCCATCCACGCGAGGTCGCGGTCGCGGTTGCCGGCGTTGACGACGACGAAGAAGTCACTCGTGACCTCAGGGTCGCGGTAGACGAGGACGTCGTCGAGGACGCCACCGTCTTCTTGGGTCAGCAGGGCGTAGCGGATGACACCAGGTTTGATCTTCGTGACATCGTTGGTCACGAGGCGCTGAAGGCAAGCTTCGGCGCCCGGCCCCCGGACCGCGAAGCGACCCATGTGGCAGAGGTCGAAGAGGCCGCAAGCAGCGCGAACGTGGCGCGCCTCGTCGAGGATGCCGCGGTATTGAACCGGCATCGACCACCCTCCGAAGGGGACCATGCGGGCTCCGAGGGAGCAGTGCTCATCGTGGAGAGGCGTCTTCAGCATAATGCGGCTCGGGAATATCGCGGGCGGCAGAGGACTTTCAAGTCCGGAGCAGCAGCTCCTGGAACAAGACCCACGGTCGTGACTGCGTGTGCCGCGGCGAAGTCGCTAATCGGTGTCGCTCTCGAGCTCGGAGCGCAGCCAGTCCCAGTCGAGATTCTCGAAGTCTTGCCGTGCGATCGGGGGAAGGTTGCGAAAGCGTCGCTCCTCGGCATCGCTGCTGAAGTCGCTGGAGCGCTCCAAGGGCTCCCTCTGTGCACGCGCGAGCTCTTCATAGAAGGACGCCAGCGGTGAGTGCAGCCACGACTCCGACTCCGGATCCGCTTCGCTGTCCTGCGTTTCGTGTCCGTCCAGAGGACTGCGCTCGGGCGAGTTCCATGCCGAGACGTCCGGCCCTTCGAAGTCGGAGCCTTCGAAGTCGTTCAGAGCTTCGAGGAAATCGTCGCCGTCGTCCACGTCAGGATCGGCGTCGCCCGACCAGCCCTGCGCGTCCTGCCAGCCCTGCGCGTCCTGCCAGCCCTGCACGCCCCACATCGCTCCATCCCAGTCAGCGACCGAGGGATCCCTGTTTTCGTCCTGATGGTCGCCGGCGAAGTGGCCTGCATCGAAACCTGCGTCCGAACTTTGGCAGTGTGGCTGCCATGACGCCGCGTCTTCCGGATGCTTCGCTCCGTCACGGGGATGGCCGAGTTCCGGGTTCACGCTCCCTTGGCCACTCGCGTCGAAGTACCAAAACCAAGCCGTCGGTGGCGTGACGCCCCTAGGCCGCTCGCGCGGTGTGAAGGGGTCGCACTTGGGCGTGGCGCTTTCGTCGTCGGCACCGTCGCCCTGGGAGCGGCCTGGCTGCTTTGCGAGCCTGGCTTCGAACTCAGCGTCAACGACGCTCGTCAGGTAGCGCGCGAAGCGCACGGGATCGCTGCGACGGGCTGAAGCGAGTTCGCGACGGGCGCTCGCGACGTCTCCTTCGAGGAGGGCGATTCGCCCAAGATAAAGGTAGGCACGAACCTCATCGGCGCGGCACTGCAGCACGTCGCGGAAGGCCTTGCGTGCCTCTTCCGTGCGCTGACAGCGCAGCAAGGCACGGCCCGCGTGCAGCATGACGAAGGCGCGCGCGTTGCGGGCGAAACGGCGGATCACAGAAGAGAATGTCACGGCTGGCGTCGGGAGGCGACCTCGGAGAGGCTGCGTCTTAGCATTCCGCGACGGCTGCGACAAGGGCACGTTCGCGCCAAGGTGGCGAGTTCTGGCCCGGATCGAGCGCTTCCAGCGCATTTTCGCCGTCGGGATCACGGCGCAGCGCACGACTGGCCGATAGACGACCTCAGATCGCGCCTCGGCATCGCCGGGGCTTCATGGTTTCACCGCGTTCGAGGATTTCCATGGCGCTCAAGGGCGACCTCGCCAGTGTCGGACTTGCCGACGTCTTCCAGATGCTGGCTCACAACCAGAAAGTGGGCATGCTGTCGATCCACGGTCGTCAGTGCTGGAAGGCCCTCTACTTCGACCGCCGAGGCGTGACGCTCTACTACAACGAGCACACGTTCCTCGACCGGCTCCTGGACCTGCTCGCGCGTCGCAACTACGTGGGCGGCGACTTGCTCGACTCTCTGCGTCGGCAGTGCGCAGGAGACCCGATCGCGACGGTCGAAGCCCTCCTCAGCGCAGGCCTCGTGCAGGAGTCGATCTTCCTCGAGTCCTTCCGAGCTCAGATGGAAGAGGAGATCTACGACCTCTTCCTTTGGGAGAAGGTGCATTGGGAGTTTCTCGAAGGCGAGAAGGTCGTCGACGGCCACGAGGGGGTCGTCAACGAGAACTTCTTCTTCGCCGCCGACTCGCTGATCATGGAGGCCGCGCGGCGCCTCGACGAGTGGGTCTTCATTCGTGAGCTCGTTTCCGGACCGACCGAGATCTTCGAGACGGTGTCGAGCTACGCCGCCTCCGAGGTCGTTGGTCTCGACGAGCAAGAGCTCAGCATCCTCGATCTCGTCGACGGCAAGCGCAACGTCGCGCGCATCACCGAGATCGCTCAGCTCACGTCGTTCCAAGTGAGCAAGAGCATCTCGATGCTCGCCCAGAAGGGCTTCGTCGCGGTCCTCCCCGAAGCCAAGCTCTTGCCGAATGCCTCGGAGTGCATTTCGGGCGCGCGCCTGGATGACGGCATTCGTTTGCTCGAGCGCGCTGTCCAAGTCGGCGCCGGTCTTCCCGATGCGCATCGCATGGCCGCGCGCGCTTACGAGATGCTCGACGAAGCGGCGAGTGCGACGTGGCACTACAAGAGCTTCGCTGCCTACAAGGTCGAGGCACGCGACTTCGACGCCGCCGTCGAGATCCTGCAGCACGTCGTCAAGTTGATTCCGACCGACCTCGAGGCCTGGGAGCGCTTGCTCGAGGCCTTGATCCAGCAAGCGTCTCCGGCGCTCGATCCGCACGAAGTCGGTACGGATCTGACCGAGCTCTACCTCGAGCTCGAAGAGGTCGAACGCGCGCGCGATGTGCTCGAGGGCCTGCTCGAGACGCGACCCGGTGACATCGAGCTGAAGAAGACGCTCATCACGGTCCACACGAAGGCCGGCGACACGAAGCGCGTCATGGAGCTCTACGAGTCCATCGCCGACGACCTGGTCGCAGCCCGCGACCCGATCGGCGCCGTTCGTTACCTGCAAAAGATCTTGATGATCGACCGGAACCGCAAAGAGGTTTCGGACCGCATCAAGCAACTCTACGTGATGGACGAGCGTCATCGCTCGCGCCGCCGCAGCTTCACGTTGATCGTCGCGTCGATCCTCTGCTTCGGGACCCTCGGTACGATTTACTGGTACTACGAAAAGACCGTCCGCGAGGAGTTCGCAAAGCTCGACCCTGACCCCTTCCTGACCGAGCAGGACTTCGATGGCGCCGTGCGCATGTACGAAGGCTTCTTGGCCCAGTACCCGTTCACGCTCGTCGAGAGCGAGGTCAAGAAGGAGATCGAGCGTGTCAAGGGACTCGCGTCCATCGAAGAATCGAAGCGCGACGCGATCCTGCGCGAACGCGCGGCGACGGCGCGCAAACATCGCAACGACTACCTGAAGGTCTGGCGCGACTACGAGCAGGCGATCAACGACAAGATCGACATGCGGCAAGCCCTGGAGCAGCTCGAGGACGTGCAGCGCCTCGCGCTCTTGGCTGGCGAAGCGAGGGATCGCGAGTTCTTGGCCAAGAACCAAGTCGAAAAGACGATCCGTACGACACGCGACTACATCGCCAAGAGCCAGGACTTGCAGCGTGAAGTCGAAGAGCTCTGGAGTTCGGGCGAGGCCGAGAAGGCCCGTGAGCGGGCCTTGGCCTTGCATCGTGATCATCCGTTCACGCCGGCGACGAAGGAGTGCGCGGTGCCCGTTCGCATCGAGACGACACCCAACGGCGCGACGTTACAAGTTGGCGGCGAGATCTGGATCGACAGCGACGGACGACCGGCCAAGACGCCGGCGTGGGTTCGCTTGCCTTACGCCTCCAAGTCCACGATCAAGATCGAGCGCGAGGGCTTCGATCCCTTCGAGTTCCAGGTCGATGGAAAGAGCGCGTCGCCGCGCCAAGTGACGTTGCTCGTCCGGCCCGACCGCGTCTTCAAGATCGAAGGCGGGCCGACCACAGGCCTTGGTCTCGGCTCCTCGGCCTCGTATGTCGGACTGACGGGTGGGCGCTACGCAGCCCTCGATCCACGCAGCGGCAAGCTCGCATGGACCGCGCAGCTCGACGGTCTCGACGAGATCCGCGGGACTCCGCGCGTGGCCGGCGACCTCGTGCTCTTCTCCTCGTCGCTGGGTCGCCTGCACTCGATCGATCCTCGCGATGGGTCGGCTCGTTGGTCGCGTGAAGTGCCTGGTGGCATCGCTGGGCCGTCGACCCTCGTGGATGGCGGTGTCGTAGTTGGCAACGAGAAGGGAGAACTCGTCTACGTCGACGCGCGCGATGGGAAGTCCCTTTGGCGCTTCGACACCGAAGCGCCGATCGGTCTCGCCCCGCTTTGGGACGGCAACAAGCTGTTCTACGCCAACGCGAACGGGCTGCTCCTGTGCCTCGATGTCCACGACGCGGAGAGTCCGATCTGGAGCCACGCGAACGTTGGTGCTGCACTCGCGACGCCGATTCGCTTCGGACGTCAGCTGCTCGTCTTGGCCCGTGACGGCAAACTCCACGCCTTCGAAGCGGCGCCGCCGGGTCGCAAGATCGACGCCTACGACATCGGCTTCGAGAGCGACCGCGGATGGCTGCTCGAGGGGCGCGGCGGCAAGATTTTCGTGATCGGTGGCGAGGGGCAGGTGCGCCGCCTCGAACTCAAGTCTGGTGATGGTCGCGCTGAGGCGCGACCGGCCCTCCTGGCCGAGCGCGAGCTGAGGACCGCGATGGTCGCTGCGCCGCTGCACACCGACACCGCGATCTACTTGTTCGCCGCCGGTGAAGCGAGTGACCTCCATATCCTGAGCCTCGACGCCAATGATCTCTCCCTTCGTTGGGACTTCGTGGTCGTGGGCGGCCTCGCTGGCGAATGCTCGATCCTCGGCGACCGTCTGCTGGTCGTCGGTGTCGATGGCCACCTACGCGTGCTGCGATGACGACACCGACAGGGGTTCGAACGCGGCGCCAACAATGCGGTCAACCGTGGGGTCAACTCACGATTCTCGTTGGTCGATACAGTTCTACGCGCGCTCGTGACGTGCGAGTACGTATGGGGATGGAGGCAAGGTGAACCTCTTCAGGTTGATCAAACTGTCGCGCGAGCTGTCGCGAATGGAGAAGAAGGCGAAGGCCAATCCTTCGCCGTCGACCTTCGTTGACCTCGCACAGGTCTACATCAACCTCGGATGGCACGCGCACACGATGCGCGTGGCGGAAGAAGGTCTCATGCTCTTCCCCAAGTCGGAAGAGCTGCGCAAGGTCCAGAAGTTCGCGAGCAAGAACCTCCAACGCGAGCGTGTTCAAGAGCTACGCGAAAAGATCGACAAGGCGCCTCAGCCCAAACTCTATCGAGAGTTGGCCGAGGCCTACATCGAGATGGGGGACCAGAACAGCGCAGATGGCGTCTGCCAGGAGTGCTTGCGCCGCTTTCCGGATGATGTGGAGACGCACATCTTGGTCGCAGACGAGAAGGTCAAGACCTTCTATCGCACGCTCGCCGCCGGGGACGGTCGCGAAGCGGTCGCCTGCCTGCTCAAGGTCCTCGAGATCGAGCATGAGAACCGCAAGGCGCACAAGCGCCTCGCGGAGGTCTACTTCCGCATTGGCGCCGGGCGTCACGCGCGCGAACACCTCGACTTCTTGCTCGACCACTATCCGGACGACGAGGAAGTCCGTGCCCTCGACCGGGAGATCCGCGAGGGTAAGGGCGGCAACCAGGACGTCGCCAAGGGGCTCGAGGCCGTGCAAAAGCAGGGCGCGCTCCAGAATCAGGCGCCCGAGGAGTTGGCGCAAGCTCAGGCTGGTGCCGAGGAGGCCATCGAGGGCATCCGTGATGGCCTCGCCCGACTCGTCGGCCTCAACGGTGTGCTCAAGGCCGCCTACATCCGCGGCAGCAAGGCGCTCGTCAAGGGTGACATCCGTGACGGTCGAGATCCCTTCCTCAAGACGGTGCGGGTCGTCGCGAAGGCCAGTCAACGGGCGTCCCGACGCATGGACCTCGGCAACTTCAGCAAGGGCATCGTCGCCGGCAACTTCGGCTACATCTGCATCTGCTGCCTCGGCGACGTCTGCGCCGCTGTGCAGTGCTCGAAGGGCACGCGCGTCGAGCGCATCGTCAACGACCTGCAAGAGCTCGTCGCTGGGTCCCTCTACGCGGTGAACAAACGCTCATGAACGAGATGGAGAAGGTCCTCCGCGACCTCAACGAGAAGTCGGCGTCCAAAGGCAGCGTCGTCGTCACGAACGACGGCATGGTCGTCGCTGCCGACATGCGCAAGGAGATCCGCAAGGACATCGTCGGCGCCCTGAGTTCCTTCTTGATCTCGGCGACGGATCGTTGTCTTCGTCAGGGCGAGATCGGACACTTCGGACGCATGATCATGACTGCCACCCACGGCAAGGTCATCATCCAGTCGCTCCATGAGTTCTTCCTCGTCGTGGTCGTCGACCAGTTCACCGACATGGAAGTCGCACTCGAGGCGGTGACGAAGGCCGGCGCGAAGCTGCGCGAACTGACGAACATCCGCATTTGAAGTGCTCGTCGCGGCGTCTGCGACGTTGCGCTGCGAGCGAGATTATTGACACGTAGTCAAGCGTCGGCGCTTTCTGCGCCGATCTATGAGGCATAGAGCGCGGCGACGGGCGCCGCTGACCCGAGGAGCCGGGAATCCATGGTCCAGATCAATTTCGCCTTGAAAGAGGTCAACTGCAAAGTCGTCTTTTACGGGCCCGGTATGTCCGGCAAGACGACGAACCTCGAGATCGTCCATCAAAAGGCGCCCGAGGAGCACAAAGGTGACCTCACGTCGATTTCCACGGACGGTGATCGCACGCTCTTCTTCGACTTCATGCCGCTCGATCTCGGGAAGATCGCAGGGATGCAGACGAAGTTCAGCCTCTACACCGTTCCTGGGCAGTGTTACTACAACTCGACCCGCAAGCTCGTCTTGCAAGGTGTCGACGGTGTGATCTTCGTCGCGGACTCTGCCGCCGACAAACTCGAAGAGAACATCGAGAGTTATCAGAACCTCATCGACAACCTCGCCGAGTATGGGAAGGACATTCGGGACCTGCCGCATGTCATCCAGTACAACAAGCGAGACTTGCCCAACGCGATGACGGTCGAGGATCTCGACCGCGCGATCAACAGCTTCGGCGTGCCGACCTTCGAGGCCGTCGCTTGCACGGGCGAAGGGGTCTTCCCGACCCTGAAGACGCTCCCGGGCATCGCCCTCGAGCGCATCAACAACACCGAGAAGAGCGGCTCTTCGCGCGGTCGAGCTCGGCCCGAACCAGCGGCTACCGCGCCGGCGGAAGCGCCGCGTCCCGCGGCCGCGCCGACCCGGCCTGCCGCCGCACCGCCACGTCCGGCGGCTGCCGCAAGGCCCGCGACGCCAGCACGCTCACCGGCTGCAGCCGTGAAGGCACCACCGGCCCCGGCTCAAGCACAGACGGCGCGGCCCGCAGCGCCGACGGCAACACGGCGCGCGGCGTCGACCCCGCGCAATGCGCGGCCGACGCAGGCCGCGCAGCAGTCCTCACCGAAGGGTGAGGGAAAAGGTTTCCTCGTGGCTTTCGTCGTCCTGCTGATCGCAGCCGTCGCGGGAGTCGCCTTCCTCATGATGCAACAGAACTCCTGAGTTCGGAGGACATCCACATGAAAGCTCCGCAGAAGAGTATCTCCGACTCGAAGCTCCGCCACACACGCCTCGTCTTCTACAAGGACGACATCGATCTCATCGACAAGGTGTTGGCCGAGTTCCTCCGCCTCAGCGGTTCGAAGTGCGCGCTCCTGATCGACAAGGAAGGGCACCTCGTGACGCGACAGGGCGAGGTGAAGACCATCAACATGGACACGATCTCCGCGCTCGTCGCCGGCTCCTTCGCCGCGACGAAAGAGATGGCGAAGCTGCTCGGCGAAGATCAGTTCTCGTGTCTCTTCCACCAGGGCGAGCGCGACAACATCCAGCTCTCGCTCGTCGGTGACCGCACGCTCCTCACGATCCTCTTCGACGATCGGACGACGGTCGGCATGGTGCGGCTCTACGCGAACGAAACCTGCAAGAAGCTCGCACAGCTCTTCGACGCCGCCGCGACCCGGGTGCCAGGAAAGGACGACGCTGCCCTCGACGAGGGCTACGGCGATCAATCGAAGGACGCGCTCGACAAGTTCTTCAGCTGAGCCGCGAAGACTCGCGGTCGCAGATCGTCGATGGCGGACGTTGCTCGCGTAGCAACGTCCGCCTTTGCAATTGCTCTGCTGTTCTGCATCCTCGCAGGCAAGCATCGCGTGCTCGAACGTTGTCGACCACAGCTCGGCATTGCCTCGCCGCTGAGATCGTGCATCGCGTTCATCGCCGCGCTCTCGATTTTGCGTGCTGATGCGTCGCGAAATTCTTCGCTCGCCAAAAAAAAACGTGGTCGGCCTACGGGTTGGCTATCGCGCCGTTCGAGCCTTCGAAACTCGATGAAATTAGGAAGACCCTTTTTTGTGGCGTGCGTGCGGTGACGCTAACTACCGCAGGCGCCGGACTTTGGACTGAATTTGTTCGGCGTTCCTGACGATGTCTCACAGCAACGGGCAAGCAGGGGCGTTCGCGTCCAAGGCGAGTAGCTTGCAAGCCCGAGCGGATACCCGCACTGGATTGTTCGAACTTTCCCCCAGGAGCACCTCTCATGGCTGCAAAGAAGAAGGCCACGACCAAGAAGGCCACGACCAAGAAGGCCGCGACCAAGAAGGCCACGAAGAAGAAGGCCACGAAGAAGAAGGCCGCGACCAAGAAGGCCGCAACGAAGAAGGCGACCAAGAAGAAGGCCACGAAGAAGAAGGCCACGAAGAAGAAGGCGACCAAGAAGAAGGCCACCAAGAAGAAGGCGACCAAGAAGAAGACCAGCGCCAACTGATCTTCGCCCAACTGGGTCACGCCGAGCCCCGTTCGTGCTTCTACCGCGCGAGCAGGGCTCGCTGCGTCTATGGCCCAGTCTCGCGAGCCCAGTCTCGCCAGCACTGACGAATGCGCACGACAAAGGACACGGAACCACCGTGTCCTTCTTCATTTCAGCGACACGCGCCCAATCAGCCGTCGCTCGATGCGCCGGCAGCTGCTCGCCGCGTCCCACGTTTGTCGAGGCGCAACCAGAGCTCGGCTGACCCTGCTGCTCCGGCTGGAGCGACGAGGCAGGGGTTGAAGAACGGGATGAGCATGCCGCTGAGGAAGCCAAGCCCGAAGCCGATGAGCAAGGCCCAGTGGCGCAGCGCGAGGCGGAGCTTCTCGCCGAAGTCGAGTTCGTAACGACTCGCCGGGTAGTCGAGCCACGCGAAGCCCGCGAAGAAGGCCGCGATCAAGAGTGCGATCGGCGCACCGAAGGTGGTTGAAGAGAAGGGCAGGAGGACAAGGCTGGCAACGACCTGCATGCCGAGAATGCGCGCGGCCGTGTCCATGGAGTCCCAGAAGTCGGCGACGGGTCCACGCGGATGCTCTTCGGCGCGGTGACCGAGGCGGACGCGCTCCGCGATGCGCGCGAGCGGATCGAGCACGGGAAAGAGGAAGACCGTGACGATGACCGGCGCGAGAAGAAACATGGCCACGATCGTCGTGATGGCCGGGGTCGCGTCTTCCCACAGCGCGATGGGATAGCGGCTTTGCAGGGCGGCGTAGCCGGCGACGACGCCAGGATGCACCCAAGTGATCGCCGCATAGAGCAAGCCTGCGAAGACGAGCGCTGAGAGCAGGATCGACGGCAGGATACGGCCCAGAAAGTCCTTGTCGTTGATCACAGCAAAGACGCCACGCCAGTAGTAGCGGAAGCCGCGCAGGAGGTCGAGCGGAGGCAGGGTCGGTCCGACGCGAGGGATGCGTCCGTTGCAGTAGCGGCATGCGTCGACGAGTCGCACGTGCGTGCACGCGACGCAGCGAACCCGCTCGAGCGTCCTTGGCGATGTTTCTCCGCCCATTTCGCTCGGCTTTCTGGAAGAGTCGTCGGGATTCGATGCGTGCGGGTTGGAAAGCTGCATGACGGGCAGCAGATTACGGCCTTTTCGCCAGGAAGCTCGGGTCGCCTCACGCGACCCCTCAAGAACCGTTCGTTGCAGGAGGCGCGGCCGATGGCTCGCTACAAAGGTGTCGACTTCTATGCCATGGACTCCTTGCTCTCCGACGAGGAGATCATGGTCCGTGATTCCGTGCGTGACTTCGTGTCGGACCGCTTCCTGCCGCTTGTGACGGAGCACTATCGGCGAGGGACTTTTCCGATGGAACTCGTCCCCGAGCTCGGGGAACTCGGCTTGCTCGGCCCGACGATCCCCGAGTATGGATCAGGGCTCAGCAGCGTTGGCTACGGCCTCGTCCTCCAAGAGCTGGAGCGCGGTGACAGCGGTCTTCGCTCCTTCGTCTCGGTGCAGGGGGCGCTCTGCATGTGGCCGATCGCGACCTACGGGTCGAAGGAGCAAAAAGAGCGCTGGTTGCCTGGCATGGCGCGCGGTGAGCTCATCGGCTGCTTCGGTCTTACCGAGCCGGACTTCGGCTCGAATCCCGGCGGCATGACGACGCGCGCGGTCCCCGATGGCGACAGCTTCGTTCTGAACGGCACGAAGCGTTGGATCACGAACGGCTCGGTCGCCGACATCGCCGTCGTGTGGGGAAAGCTCGACGACGAAGTCCGCGGCTTCTTGGTCGAGAAGGGCACGCCCGGCTTCACGACCCGCGACATCGAGAACAAGTTCTCGCTGCGCGTGTCGACGACGAGCGAGCTCATCTTCGAGGACTGCCGCATCCCCAAGTCGGCCCTCCTCGGCGATGTGAGCGGTCTCAAGGGCCCTCTCTCGTGTCTCACGCAGGCCCGCTACGGGATCGCCTGGGGCGGCGTCGGTGCCGCGCAGGCGATCTACGAGGAGGCGCTCGAGTATGCCAAGACTCGCGTGCAGTTCAGCCGCCCGATCGCCGGCTATCAGCTCGTTCAGGACAAGCTCGTTTGGATGCTGAACGAGATCACGAAGGGGCAGCTGCTCGTCCTGCGCCTCGGCCGGCTGAAAGACGAGGGCAAGATGCACTTCGCCCAGGTGAGCCTCGCGAAGCGCAACAACATCTGGATGGCGCTCGAATGCTCACGTAGAGCTCGCGACATCCTCGGTGCCAGCGGCATTACGGATGAGTATCAGGTCGGACGTCATATGACGAACCTCGAGTCCGTCTCGACATACGAGGGCACGCACGACATCCACACGCTCATCCTCGGCGGTCACGTAACCGGCTTGCAGGCTTTCGAGTGACCCGGGGTAGCTGTTGCCGACGGCGGACAGCGATCGAACCTGCGACGAATCGACCCGTCGCCGCTTGCCAAGTCCTGCCCTGGGGGTGGATACTGGGAGCAGGTCTGCGGTTCCACCGTGCGAATCGCCGCCCTGATCCGATCTTCGAATGATCGGCTCTCTCTATCGTCCCAAGCAATCCAGGAAGAATCGCATGCGTAATTTCACGCTCTCGCTTCTCAGTGCCGGCCTTGTT
>CALLZN010000094.1 GCA_937858895.1 uncultured bacterium
CTTCGCCTTCCTCTACCTGAAGTTCGGGCCTTGCGGCAGCGGCATCTCCTTGCCGGCGCCCTTCTGCGGTAGCTTCTATCCGATCCCTGTGATCGCTTCCTTCGGTCCCCACGCCTTGAACTCCACAGCGGTTTGCGGCGGCAGCGCGGTGCAGAACTTACCGATTCCGGCAGACATTCGACTCTGCGGTCAGCTCTTCTGCGCCCAGTGGCTCGTGATCTGCCAACAGCAGAATCAGTTCGGACTCGGGTTCAGCAACGCGATCGAGTTCCCGGTCGTCGGGTCCTGAGGCTGCCACTCGCAGTGTGGCGACGAGCCTCAGCGAAACTCGAGAATCAGCCCCTCGTGCTTGTATATCGTCGCCAAACCGCCGACCTCGTCGACGTAGCTCGTAGGGACGGCGGTCCACGGTGCGATCCAGTGGCGCGCGACGGCGTTGGACACGACCCAGCCGAAGCCGTTCGCCCGGGCATCGGGCGCCAAGAGTTGCGCATACACGTCGAGGCCGTGGAAGCGCGCATCGAGGCCGAGGCTGAAGGTCTGCGAAAAGCGGCCGTTGGCTTGGACGGGGAAGGCGGCCGTAACGTCCGGGCTGATGAAGAGCGTGCACGGTCCGCTCGGCGCGTTGCTGGTGCCCGGCAGAGTCAGGGGCAGCGGCAGGGCACCCCAGTTGGCATTGTCGAAGCCTAGCGCGAGCACGACGACACCCAATGGTGGCAGGCGATCACCGGAGAAGCTCCAGCTCGTCGTTCCCTTCTGCCACGAGTGCGAGATCCCGTGCGAGAGTGAGACGCGAGACGTTTCGCCGGCGGCCTTGCACCCGACGCCGAGGCTATCCGCGAGGGGATTGGGGTCGCTGTTGGACCCGCGACACGCGTCGAGCCAGATCGAGCCGTTGCCGCGGCTCGTGACGCGAAACTCGAGCGCGAGGTTGCCGCCCGGGAAGCCGAAGGGCTTGTCGAAGGGAACGTCGTACTCGAATGGAGACGGAAGCATCAGCGGCGTGCGCGCGTTCGTCGCCGGGAAGTTGAGGACCGCGAGACTCCGCACGAGCGTCTTGCCAGAACCATGATTGGCGTCGATGGTCGTCCATGGACTTACAGCGGACGCCTTCCCGACAGACGCCGTGATCTCGAGCGTCAAGCTGACGGCTTTGAACGCGGACTGGTCGGTTCCGTTGCGGCGCAAGCGTAGTCCGCGCACCGACATAGCGGGAACACCGTCGATGATCTGCAAGTAGCGATACCCGACGCTACCGACGAGGCGGCCGCTGGTGAAGGGCTTCTGGATCGTGTGATTGCCTTCTGCCTGCGCCCAGTGCGTCGGGTAGACACGCGCTTGACTCGCGAGCGCAGCCGAGAGAGTCAGAGCCGCGACAGCGGGCATGGTCATGTTGCGAAGGAACATCGAGAGACTCCTGGTGAAAGTGTGCTGTGGCCGTGTGTGAGGACTCATGAATTGCATAGCAGTGTTACTCATTTCGGAACCGTTTCACTTCGTACGGGTGATGACGATGTCTGAGTTTGTCTCACCCCCCTTGTTGAAGGCGATGACCCGCACGTCATAGGGTTTGTTGCTATTGAGGCCCGTGATACGCGTGTCGTAGTCGTTGACCGGCAGAGTGGCCCGAACGATCCACTGCGCGCCCGTGATGTCGCGACGCCGAGTCTCGATACGGAAACCGTCCTCATTCGACGAGTTGTCGGTGAACGTGACGCGGAAGCCGCCCGTGTTGATCTCGGAGATCCGAATATTGATGGGTGGCGCCGGTGGACGGGGCAGCGTGCGCCCAGTCGTCACGCTCGGCGCGGATGCGTCCGCCGCGTTGTAGGCACGCACGCGCACGTGGTAGCGCGTATCGACCTCGAGATTCGTAATCGTCGCCGCGGTCACGTTGGCGCCGACAGTCAGGACTCGTGTCCAGTTGCTCCCGTCGAGACTCACGCCGATGTGAAAGCCGGCTTCGTTGGACGAAGTATCCGTCCACACGAGGTCAAACTGCCGTTGACGGGCAGCGACGATGCGCAGACCCGTTGGCGCGGTCGGAGGACCGTCGGGAGTCGTGAAGCTGACCGGGACGCGGGCGGACCGGCCCCAACGATTGGTGGCCGTGATGCCGATCCAGTATTTGCTGCGCGGCGCGAGGCTACTGACGGTCGCCGTAGTCGTGTTGGCGCCGAGGGCCGCGACGCGCGTGTAGTTCACGCCATCGGTCGAGAGGGCGACTTCGTAGTTGCTCTCGTTGTTCGCGTGATCCGTCCAGCGCACGGACGCGCTGTTGAAGCGCAGCGCGGTCAGCGTGACGCCGCTCGGGTCCCGCGGCGCGGCACCGTCGGTGCGCACCGAGAGGATGGCCGTCAAGTTGCGTCCCGCACTGTTTTCGGCTGCGACGCGGAACCAGTAGGCAGTGTCCGCCGCGAGCCCGTCGATCTGACCGATTGTCGTGTTGCTCGGCACGCTGAGCTTGTCACTAAAGGTCTTGCCGTCGGTGCTGAAGCGAATGACGAAGCGATCTTCATTGTTCGAAGCGTCGTCCCAGCCCAGGCGAATCGCGCTCGCGCTCTTAGCGGCGACGCGGAGGTTCTGCGGGGCGTTGGGTGGCGTGGCCGACGCGGCGGTGCCATCGATGCGCAGTTCGGCGCTGCTCGTGAGTGCGGGGTTGCTGGATCGATGAACGGCACCCTGCATGTACCAGCGCGCGCCGTCGACGGACTTGTCGTTCGGCAGCGGGACACGCATGACCATCGTGCCCGCCTTCGGCATGATGTTGCCGACGGCATGAAACGTCCCGCTCGGGTCGATGAGCAGCGGACGGTTGAAGCCGACGTCGAGTCGCGCACGACCAGTTGAGAAGACTACGAAGAACGGAAGCGAGGCTTGTCCGGAGACCTGCATCGTGAAGGCGCCGCCGACCTTGCCCTGCTCGGTCACGAGCAGACCGTCGGGTAAGCCACGCCCTGCGAGCAGGCGCGCGAGATCCGGGCGACGACCGATCTGGCCGCCGGGCACGTCGGTGCCTGTCGCAGCGAGATCGCTACGCACGGCCGCTGGCGTCAGCGTGATCCCGCGTTGCTCGCGCACCGCGCCGACATAACTTGCGATCGCACCGGCAACGGTCGGCGCCGCCGACGATGTGCCATTGAACACTGCCGTGTAGGACTGCCGCACATCGCTCGAGGGAAAGAACAGGTCGCCATAGCCGAGAGTCGTGACATTGCGTCCCCAACCACAAGCGTCGATGCGCGTGCCGTAGTTGCTGAACGACGCCCGCGTCAACGCGCTACCGTCGGTCGCACCGATGATGAAGCCACCCGAACTCGGCGATGATGGCAAGTAGCGCGTGCCGTAGATCGCGGTGTTGTCGAGGCTCTGGCCAGAGTTGCCGGCACTGAAGACGTAGAAGATGCCCTTCGCTGTCGCCGCACGCACTGCGTCGAACTCAGCTGGGTTGAAGTCCAGCGGGAAGTTGGCGGTGGCGTTTGCAAAGCCGTACGACGACGTCATGACTGAGCCCGGCTTCAGGCGCGAGGCCGCGATCTGGATCGCGTTCGCAGTGCCGTTGGAGATGCTGACGACATAGACGTCCTTGGCCGCACTCGCGAAGCCACGAATGCCATAGCCGTTGTCTGGCGCTGCCAGGATGCCCACGCACGCGGTTCCGTGATGCAGCCACGACGCGCTGAGGTAGGAGCCAGAAGGTGGATTACCGAGCACGCTCACAGCGAGGTCCTCGTGATTCGTGATCCACGAGCCCTCGATGTGCGCGACCGACGCGTCGTGCGCACGCATGCCGACGATCGAATCGAAGCGCGCATAGCTGTAGCCCGTCGGTGCATCCGCAAGGTAGCCCTGCTTGTCCGAGAGCTGCGGCGTCGTAGGCGGAAGATCGCCGAAGGGGACCGGCGCCGGTTCGGGATAAGCCGTCTCGACGAGCGGATCGCGCAAGAGGTCGCGCACGACCGCGTCGACGCGGCTTTCGTCCACGACGAGCCGGTAATAGCCGGCGAGGTCAGCGAAGGGCGCTTCCGTGGGAGCGGCGGCTGCCATGAGCTCAGCGCGCTCCTGATCGAGTTCGGCTTCGCTCGCCGTAAAGAGACGCTCGATGCGCGCGTCGTCGATCACGGAGTCGACATGATCGAGCGTCTGCGCCGTGGGCTGTGTTGCTCGCAGGCGACCGTCCCGCAAGCGCACCCGCGCGTCATCGATGAACTTGACGACGACGCGCCCTGGGAGGGCATCGCAGCGACCATGGGCAACCTGGGTCGGTCGGAAGGCGAGGCGCGCCGGCCGCTGGCCGTCTCCGGTCTGGGACTGCCCGATGCACGTCGTAGCCGCGATGGCGAGGACGAACCCGGCTCGGATCGTCGCCGCCAGAGTAGTGATTGGAGAAGAGATCTGGATCTGTGCGTTCTGCAGCATTGTTGAGGCTCCGTGAGGCCGTTCGGCTTTCGAGGAGCCCCCTCAGCGTGATCCGCGTCGAACGCGCAGCAGAAAGCAGCAAAAAACTGCCAACCGGACGTACTTCGCCCAGTCCAGGCGCCCCGCCGAGCGAGACCGACGCGGTGCGTCATCGGAGCTTCGAATCAGCGCTTCGACTCGATCGAGCCTTGCACACGGAGTCGCGCATCGCCATCCTCGTTGCGTGGTCTTCCAGCGCTACTTGGCCTTCTTGGCCTCGATCCTGCTCGCAACCGTGCTGCACTCGCATCACGTTTGTGCGGAGTGCTGGCGCGCAGAAGCTGCAGCGTCGTCGTTCGCGGCGTCCGAGGCGAGCGCGACTCACGACTTCGATCGTAACGCCCAATCTGTGCAGGGTGCTGACCACGACCCTTGCTCGGGGCTCTGCGACATCGAAGGCGCTGCAGTGCGAGCCGACATCCAGGACGAGGTCGTCGTGCCTGGCCTCGACCACGAGGCCGGATGGGTCGCTTGGCCGACACCGCCACGCGCAAAGCGCCCACCGCCTCTCTCGGCGCTTCGCATTCGGCCGCCGCCCGGTGAGCCGCGCTTGCGCGCCCTGCACAAACTCGAAGGTCGAGCCCGCTGCCTGCTCCAGTGAGCTGGAACCGTTCCTCGTCGAACGTTCCCGCCCGTCACTGGAGTCGTCATGTACCCGATCCCCCGTCCGCCGAAGCGAGCGCTGTGCACAGCGAGCCACCTCGTCGTACTCGTTGCCCTCGCGGCCTGTGAGAGCTACGAGCCACGACCGCTCGACTTCGAGGCGTTGCTCGCAAGCATCCACAAGGAAGACACGCTCGATCCGAGCCAAGCGCGCAACGGCAGCGCGACGCTCAGCTTCGAAACGGCCTTCCGCGACCTGCTCGTTCGCAGCCCGAGCCTCGTCGAAGCCCGCAGCGCGGTGGCGCGCCTCGTAGCGTTGCGCAACGCAGGTGTGTCACTCGCTGGCCCTACTTTGATGGCGGGGCCCCTCGACTTCAGTGGTCCGGGCGTGACGGGATCGCTGCGGCGCGGCATCGAGGCGATGCTCGGCATCTCGCTTCCGATCTTCGGCCGCCTGGGCGCAGCGGGCGATGTCGACGAGGCCGAAGTCACAGCCGCCATCGTCGCGCTCGAAGCGAGCGTGCTCGACGCCGTGCACGAGCTGCGACGACTCTGGATCGAGGGCGTCCTTGCGCTTCGCGAAGTCGCCGTCCAAGACGCAGCCCTGCGCCTCGCCGAGAGCATCCGCGAGCGCAGCGCGCTGCTCTTAGGCGGCGGTCAAGCCTCAGGCCTCGACCTGCGCATGGCGGATGTCGACGTCGCGGACGCCCGTGCAGGGCGTGTCCGCGCGCAGCAGGCGGCAACGCGGCTGCGGGGTCAACTCGCGCGTCACCTTGGGCGCTCCTTCGCTACGACGCTCATCGACGCGAGCGCCGAGCTCCCGCCCATCGTGGTCGATGACAGCGCTGAAGCGTCGCCGATCGACGTCAGCGATGTTTCGTCCGAGCATCCGAACTTGCGCGAGCTCGCCGCTCGCTACGAAGTCGCCGAGAAGAAGCTGCGCCTCGAAGTGCGCAAACAATATCCCGATCTAGCGCTCGGGCCGACCTTCGCGCGCGAAGGCAAGACCAATCGCAGCGCCTTCTTGCTCGGCATCGACCTGCCCTTCCTCGATGGCAATCGACGGGGTATCGACGAAGCCAAGGCCGTGCGCGAGGCCATGCGAACGCGATACGAGACGCAGCTGCGCAGCCTGCGCACGCAACTCGACGCCGACCGCGAGCGGCGACGACTCGCGCGCCTCGACTACGCGGCAGCAAAACGCCAGGTCGCGGCGTCGGGCGAGCTCCGCGACCTCGCGCGCCGCAGCCTCGACGCAGGCACGATCGACACTTGGCGCTATCTCGAGATCGAACGTCGCTACCAAGCCGTGACCCGCAACGAGCTGGCCGCGCTGCGCTCCATGTACGAAGCCGAACTCGCGATCGAGCGCAGCTCCGCGCGCTTCCACCTCGCCTTCAAGACGCGCGACAACCCCAACGAAACCGAAGAGCCCAACGAGCCCAACCTCGACACAGCAGGCAAGCAGCGATGACGAAGTCCATCTTTACCTTTGCCCTCTTCGCTGTGCTCACGACGGCGATCGGCCTCGCGGTCGGCTACTACACGGGTCGCGAGGCTTCGACGACGCAGGCAACGGCGACCGACCCGAGCGAGCCAAGCGAGCACGCCGAAATGACGCTCGACGCACAGACCCTCGCTGACCTCGGGGTCGTGATCGGCACGGTGCAGTCGACCAAGCCTCGGCACACGACACGTCTGCAAGCGCGCATCGTCGACACAGCGACGACGACACGAGTTGTGACGGCACCCTTTGCCGGCCGCGTGCGCTCGATCGACGCGACGCTCGGTGCCGCGGTCGACGCCGCGACGCCGGTCATCACCGTCGTGCGTGACCGCCTCCCGCCCTTCGAACCCAAACGTGCAGCGACGATTCTGCGTCCCGTCTACGAGGAGCTCCATGATGCCTACGCCGACCTTCTCTCGGCGCACAAGAAGCGCGAGGTCCTCACGGAGCAGATCGAGCGCTTCGACCGCATCGACGCACAGGGCGTGCGGCGCGAGCTCGAGAGCGGCAAGGAGCAAGACCTCCCCCTCGTCGCACGGCAGCGCCTCATCGACTTGCGCAACGAGCTTCGCCTCGCGATCGCAGCCTACGAAGGAATCGAGCACAAGCTGATCGCCCACGGGCTCAGTCGCGACGAGGTCGACCGCGTTCTCGCCGGCGGGCATCCACCGCACGGGTCGACGCTCTGGAAGCGCGCCCTCGAGCACCACGGCCTCTGGACCAACCACGCTGCCGCGGTCCACGCAGTCCTCCCGCAGCCCCTGCGCGACGATGCGCTGAGCATCGCGGCGATCGGCGAGCTCTCGGCCGTGGGCTTGCTCGACGAGGACTTCGTCGCCGCGGTGCAGTCGGTCGAAGCGTTGCGCAGCAACTTCTTGGCGCTGACGCGCCTCGTCCTCGACGGCGTCGACGTCGATCGCGCGAAGCTGATCGCCGCGAGCGGCGGCCTCGCGGCGACGATGCGCCTCGTCGCGCCGAGCGACGACGCAGCGCGCAGCGACGGCGTTTCGGCCAAGGACCGACGCTTCGATGTCGTGGCCTACCACGTCGCCATCGGCCAGCACGTCGAAGCCGGCACCGTCCTCGCTACGCTGCGCGATGCGTCCAAGATGCACCTCGAAGTCCTACCGGTCGGCGCCGAGGTCACAGCGCTCCGCGCCCTCGTCGAAGCGCGCGGCACCTTCAGCGCCGAGCCGGCGGTCGAAGGCAGCGGTCCGCGGCTCGACCAACTCGTGCTCCGATCACTCGGAGTGATGGGCGATGACGCCAGCGCGACGGGCAACGCAGCGAGCGGCGCAACGAACAGCACGCAGCTCCGCGCGCTCGCGCACGTCGACAACAGCGTCGTCACGCTCTCCGAAGACGGCGCCCGCACCTGGGCCTTGCTGCCAGGTGTGCGCTACGTCGCCGAGGTCACGATCGAGCGTGAGGGCGACCCCGTCTTCGTGCTGCCGCACGAGGCCGTCGTCCGCCAAGGGCCAGCGCGCACAGTCCTCGTCATGGACCAAGACCACGTGCACCCCCACAAAGTCCACGTCGTCGACAGCGATGATCGCTTCGTCTACGTCGCCCGCGGCGTGCTCGAAGAAGGTGACAAAGTCGTCATCAAGGGCGCGCTTGCGCTCTCCTTGGCCCTCGAACGATCGGGCGGCGGAGCCGACCACGGACACGAACACTGATGAAGAGTCTCCTCGACATCATCTTGCGCTTCTCGATCCAGAAGCGCGGCCTCGTCGTCGTCCTGTCGATCGCCCTGCTCGTCGCGGGTTACTTCGCGACGCGCCGCCTCGCGGTCGACGTGCTGCCGGACCTCACGAAGCCGACGGTCACGATCCTGACCGAGACCCACGGCTTGACGCCCGAAGAGCTCGAGATCCAGGTCACGCGGCCCATCGAGCTCGCCTTGCTCGCGGCGCCCGGCGTCACGCGCGTGCGTTCGACCTCGGGCATGGGCATGTCGGCGGTCTTCGTCGAGTTCGACTGGGGGACCGACGTCTACCGCAACCGGCAGATCGTCCAAGAGCGCCTGCAACTCGCGCGGGCGTCGCTGCCGAGCGGCGTGACACCGACGCTTGGCCCGATCGCGAGCCTGCTCGGTCAGATCCAAGTCATCGGCGTGCGCTCGACGGATGCGACGACCGACCCGCTCGAGCTACGCACCTGGTCCGATCGCGAGCTGCGCCTGCGCCTCCTCGCCGTCGAAGGCGTCGCCCAAGTCCTCGTCATGGGCAGTGCTTCGCGCGAGCTCTTGGTCGAAGTCGATCAAGCGCGTCTCGCTGCCACGGGCGTCGGCCTCGACGATGTCGCCGCGGCGATCCGCGCCGCAGATCGCACAGCTTCGGGTGGCCTCATCGAGGTCGGCGCCGAGGCCAAGTTCGTGCGTGTCACCGGGCGCCTCGACGCAGCCATCGAAGAGCTCGGCCAAGTCGCCCTCGGCCACGCTGCCGAACCGCGTCCCCTCCTCCGCGACGTCGCGACGATTCGCATCGCGCCAGCGGCGAATAGAGTCGGCGACTCCGGCGTCAACGGTGGACCCGGCTGCCTCGTCGTGATCCAAAAGCAACCCGACGCCGACACGCTGACAGTCTCACGCCGCATCGAGGAGAAGCTCAAAGAAGTCGAAGGCGCGATGCCTGCGCAGTACCGCATCGAACCCGCGATCTTCCGTCAAGCCGACTTCGTCGAACGCGCGATCGACAACGTCATCGAGGCCGTTCGCGATGGCGCCATCCTCGTCGTGCTCGTGCTCGTGCTCTTCTTGATGAACTTGCGCACGACGCTGATCACGTTGACGGCGATCCCGATGTCGGTGGCGTTGACGGCAATCGTCTTTGCGATCTTCGGCTTGTCGATCAACACGATGACCCTCGGCGGCCTCGCGGTCGCGATCGGCGCCCTCGTCGATGATGCCATCGTCGACGTCGAGAACGTCTTCCGTCGCCTCGACCAGAATCGCCTGCGCGCCGAGCCCGAAGCAGCCGACCGTGTCGTGCTGCGGGCTTCGCGCGAGGTGCGCCGCCCCATCATCCTCGGCACGATCGTCGTCATGGCGGTCTACCTGCCGCTCTTTGCCCTCGAAGGCATGGAGGGACGGCTCTTCACGCCGATCGGCATCGCCTACGTCGTGTCCATCCTGGCGTCGCTGATCGTTGCCTTGACGCTCACGCCGGCACTTTGCGCGCTGCTCTTGCCAAGCGTGAAGAAGGTCGCCGGCAAGAAGTCGCGCGCCGTGCGCGCGGCGGAGGTCCTGGCTGCGACTTGCATCCACGCGAGCTTGCGCCACACGAAGCTCATTCTCGCGCTCTTGCTCTCGCTCACGGTCGCGGCCGTCTTCACGCTCGTGACGCGCGGTTCGGAGTTCTTGCCGCCTTTCAATGAAGGGAGCGCGCAGGTCAATCTCTTCCTCCCGCCAGGCACGAACCTCGCGACGGCCAACGCGTACGGGCGACGCCTCGAGGCCGTCGTCCTGAAGGTCGACGGTGTCGCGTCCGTTGGGCGGCGCACGGGGCGCGCCGAGGGTGACGAACACACGATGGGCATCGAGACGACCGAGATGCTCGTGCGCTTCGACCCGGAGAGCCCACGCAGCCGCCTCGACATGCTCTCCGAAATTCGCCACGTGGTCGAAGACGAGTTTCCGGGCGTTGCTTCCGAAGTCGAGCAGCCGCTCGCCCACCTCTTGTCCAACCTCCTATCCGGCGTCGCAGCCCAGGTCGCGATCAAGATTCGCGGGCCCGACCTCACAGCGCTGCGCCGCATCGGCGAGGACATCCACGCACGCGTCGAGGCAGTGCCCGGCGTCGTCAACGCGAACGTCGAAGCGCTCACCCTCGTCGACGAGGTCTGGGTGCGACCCGATCGGCGTCGCCTCGCCCGACACGGAATGAACGTCGCGGACTTCGCGGCGACGATCGAAGCCGGTCTCGGCGGCGAAGCGATCGGAACTTGGTTCATCGAAGAAATGGCCATCCCGGTCGTCATGCGCCTCGAGCGCGCGGACCGCGCGGACCTGCAACGCCTCGGCGATGTGCTCCTACGCGCCAGTCCACCCGTGCGCGTGCGCGACGTCAGCGAAGTCGTCCAGCTTGCCGGCGCCAACCGCATCGAACGCGAGAACGCGCGCCGCCGCCTCGTCGTCCGCCACAACGTCGAAGGTCGCTCGCTCAGTGAAACCGTCGAGGACGTCGAGGCCATCCTCGACCAAGTGCGCAAGACGCTGCCGCCTGGTTACGCCATCGACCTCGAAGGTCAGTTCGAAGCCGAACGCCGCGCGAGTCGCCTGCTCTTCGTGCTGTCGCTCGTGGCTTTCGTGATCATGGCCATGCTCATCTGGCAGCACTACCGGTCGTGGAACTTGACGGCGCAAGTCTTCTTGAACCTGCCAACAGCCTTCGTTGGCGCGGTCGTCGCGATCGTCTTGACCGGGCAGAACATCTCGATCGCCACGCTTGTCGGCCTGATCTCGCTCGGTGGCATCGCCGTGCGCAACAAGATCCTGTTGATCGACCACTACATCGACTTGCACCGTGACGAAGGGCTGGCCTTCGGCCCCGAATTGATTTTGCGGGCGGGCAAGGAACGCATCGTGCCCGTGCTCATGACGGCGTTGACGACGGGCGTCGCGCTGCTGCCGCTCTTCTTGAAGGGCCATGAGCCTGGGCGCGAGCTGCTCTATCCGGTCGCGACGGTCATCATCGGCGGCCTGATCACGACCACGCTGCTTGATTTGCTGCTGACGCCGGGCGTTTTTCATGCCTTTCCGCCGCGGGCGCGAGTTGCTGCAGACTCTCACGATCTTGACGCGTAGGTGCCAGAAGCGGCCTGATGGCATCGGTCGGATAGCGTCACACGGAACTTCCGACGGCAGCCTCGAGGGGAGCAGCCACGAACGGCGATCCGATTTTGTTGTCCGCTCGGATCCCGTTTCGGTCACTAAGGGGGCGCCGCGTTGTCGCGGCTCGCTTCCTCCCATCCCCAATGCTCGCCTCGCGCGAGGTTTCACGATGCTTCGATTCCCTGTCACGGCCCTCCTCGCTTCGGTCGCCCTAGCGGCCACCGCACCTGCTCAGACCTACACCCGCTTTGGCAGCGGCTGCACCTACGGCGCTAGCTCCCCGGCCCTCCACGCGAATGGGCTTCCTGCTCTCGGACAGGCCATGCAAATCGAGCTGACGCAGGCGGCGCCCAACAGCGTTGCCGTCCTCTTCTTCGCAGCAGCCAAGTTTACGACCCCGCTCGACCTCGCCTTTGTCGGCGCGGGTGGCTGCTCGTTGTGGATGCTGCCCGACATCAACGTCAGCATCGGCGTTGGTGTTCATGCGGTCGCGGCACAGTTTACGGTGCCCAACGATGCTGCCTTGACAGGCGCAACCCTGCACAACCAGTGGGTCAACTTGACGGTGCCGACGGTTCAGGTCACGACTTCGAACGGCGGAACCATGGTGCTCGGGCCGGTGCCGCCGGCGATGAACAGCTTGAACTTCCTCGGTCCCTTCAGCGGGCCCGCCGGCACACTCGTGAGCTTCCGCATCAAGAACCTCGGGGTCACCAATCCTGATGACTTGTGCTTCCGCATCATGGATCCGTCGACAGGCGCTCTTTCGCTGCTGCGTGTCACGAGCATCGTGCCGGACACGAGCACCGGCGAAGACGTCGTGACCGCTCGCTTGGCGACGGTCGGCGCGAAGTCGCCGGTGCGTGGCCTCATGGGCATGATGCGCGGCGTGGGTGCAAGCCCTCCCCTCAATCCCAGCCCCTGCTTGACGACGCCCTTCTCGGCCTGGGCATGGCAAGGCACCGCGTTGCCGGGCGCTGATCTCATGGTGCCGAGCGCCTTCACGCCGACATCTAGCGCGAATCAGATCGCCTTTCAGTTCGTCTACGAGGCGTCGTCCAACTCGCTCTACGTCGACGTTCCTGCCTACCCCTTCGGCAACGGCGGCCTCTATCCGACCGGCGCCGGCATCACGACCGACGCACACGGCGACCTGAGCTGCGGCGGAAGCGTGCCCGGCGGACACTTCGATCACGTCGTCGAGACCGTGACCGTCAAGGCTGCCTGCAACAACATGACGAACAAGAACGTCGCCATCGAACACACACCGCAGGTGCAGCAAGCGTTCGACAATACGTTTGGCCCGGGACGCCTCATCGTCACGTCAGAGACGAGTGCTAGCTTGGCGCGCATTCGCATCAAGCCGAGCAACCCAGCCTGCATCTTGACGGGCGGCGGCGGCGCCTTGATCGTCACGCAGTAGGCTGCAACGACGCTCGATGCGGGGTTAGGCCGGCCGCGTGCCTCTTGGTTGCTTGGGATGGACTGGCTCATCCATGCCATCCATCGTTGGGTGCTCACGGAAGTGCGCCACGATCCGAGCATGCGGGTTGGCACGGCATCTGATTAGGATGCTCGTTATGACGAGCATCTGCAACATCGGGAACGCCGGCATCGACTTGATCGCGCCGCTCGGCACGACTTGGCCGACGCGCGCTGGCGCATGGCAGGTCATCGAGGAGGACCTCCTCTTCAAGGCCGGCGGCTGCGGTCTCGATACCGCGGTCGGTATCGCGAAACTGGGCGCGCCTTCCAAGCTCGTCGCCGGCGTTGGAGCCGGCGGCCATGGGCGCTACGTGCGGCAAGTCCTCGAGCGGGAAGGCGTCCAGCTAGAAGCTGCATGCACACACCCGACGCTCCGCACGCCGCTCGACATCGCGGTGCGTGACGCGCAAGGGGTGCCGAGTGCCTTGCACTTTGCTGGAGCGAGCAAGCATGTCGACGCGGCCTTGCTCGAGGAGCTTCATGAACGTGGCTTCTTCCAGGACTGCGCGGCCATACACCTTGCAGGTGTTGGCCTCATGCCAGCACAGCGCAGTCCTTCGTTTGCGAAGAAGCTGACGGACATCTTGGCCAACTCACCCTGCCTCGAACTGAGCCTGGACGTCAGCCTTCACGAGCGACTGTCGAGGGACGAGTGGCGACGCATTTTGTATCCACTACTTGCGAGCGGCCTCGTCCATGTGTTTTCACCGAGTTACGACGAGGCCTGCCAGATTCATGGACTGCCACGCGACTCGACGCTCGAAGAGCAGTGGGCCGCCGACTTCTATGGCTTCTTGCGCGAGAACTATGCTGGGCTCGCCAAGGACTTCGTCCTCATCCTCCGGGACGGAAAGGACGACAGCGTCGTCGTCGACGCGGACCTGCGTCAAGTTCGCGTGCGCGCCGAGGCCGCTGAAGCCATCGACCTCAGCGCGGCCGGCGAGGCATGGTGGGCCGGCTTCCTCGTTGCGCGCCATCGTCAGCGCGAGGCTCGCAGCTTCGATCGCAGCGCCGCGACCTTGGTGCCGGCCCTCCGCCTCGGGCACGCGGTCGCGAAGAGGGCCGTGCAGACCTGGGGGTCGAGCCACTGGGACCTCAGCGGGCTCGGCTGAGGTCGTCGGCCGGGGGACGGGCGAGGAGCTCTAGGGGGCGAATTGCCAAAATCGATATGTCGACCTGCTGTTTTCTAGTCGATAATATGACTTCGTCATGTCGATATTGTCCGAGATCATCGCAGATGCCAACCCCTGGCATCACTGGCCCGACAGCATCCCGTCAGCGAGCCAACTTCCACGCCGGGCGGCGTTTCAGACGCTTCGGACGCGCTTGATCGACCCGAGCGACAGGCGCGCCCAGGTCTTGCGAGGGCCACGACAGGTCGGCAAGACGACGCTCCTTCTGCAGCTGATCGCGGAGCTCTTGCGCGAGGGCGTGGATGCTCGTCGAGTCCTGTTCTTCGACTTCTCGGTTGCCCGCTTGCGGGGAACGCCGTCGCGGTGGGACTTGCTCGCCGCGACGGCCGGCGGCCCCGACTCGATGTTTTGCTTCTTTGTTGAAATCAGCAGAGCCGCAACTTGGAATCAGTGGCTCAAACAGGCAGTTGACAAAGGCCAGCATCGCTTCGTCGTCACCGATTCTTCAGCCGCACTGCTGCGAGCCGGCGGTCGAGAGTCAGGCCTGGGGCGCTGGGACGAAACGCTGCTCGAGCCGCTCACATATGTGGAATGGCTACACCTACAAGGGGGCGCTCACGAGGATGTCGAATCGATCCTCGCACGATTGCCCGGCGCGTTTTACCGCTACCTCGCGAACAGCGGTTGGCCCGAGTTTCGACTGACCTCAGCGGTGAACGTACGTCAGCGACTTCGCGCGGACATCGCGGACCGTGCGATCCACCGCGACCTCGCGCATCGCGGACTCGATCTCGATCGGGTCTTGCAGCTCTTCAGCTACTTCGCGCAGAAGTCTGGTCGATCCACGAGCATCGCGAATCTTGCTAGAAGCGTCGAACCGTCGACAGATCAAGCCACGGTGCGTCGCTGGCTCGAAGCCTTGACGGACTCCGCGCTGCTTTGGCAACTTCGCAACGTGGGCAGCAATTCGCTGCGAGCGGCGTTTTCCGACGCCAAGACTTATGTTTGCGATCCAGGAATCATCGTTGCATTTTCGCCACTCAGCGAACCACTGCATGACCCTGAGACGAAGGGGGCGGCCTTCGAAGCGGTCGCGTATCGACAACTGCGCGAGTTGCAGCGCGAACACGGGGGCGAACTCGGCTTCTTCCGGGCCGGCAAGAGCGCCGCGAACGGCAAGAGCGCCGCGAAGGAGATCGACTTTGTCTACATCACCCAAGGTCATCGCATCGCCATCGAAGTCAAGAGTGGAACTCCGAGCGACAAGGACATCAAGAAGTTCATGACGGCTACGGATCTGTTCGGCGCAACACGCCGCTTCGTCTTGCATGGCGGCGGCCTTGATCGGTCGCTCCGTGCGTCGGGCGTGCAAGTGCTCCCCATGCAGAGCTTCCTATTGGATCCTGACCTCGTTCTGCGCTCATGACACCAACGCTGCCATCCATCGGAGATCGCGAGAGCGCGCAGCTCGAGTTCAAGTCGATTCGCATCGTCGATGACGCTGGTCGTGCCCTTTCGACCATCGGTCGAGAAGTGGTTGCCATGCTCAACACGACGGGAGGACGGATTTGGATTGGAGTCGAGGAAGAGAACGAAGTCGCCGTGAGGATCAGCGGCACAACGTTGACAAAGATCAACGACCTCCGCAGTCGCCTCGCCAATTACATTGTGGACTCGATCGAACCTCGAGCACTCGACGAGGTCAGCATGCAAGCAGTCCCCGCGGCGGACGGGACGCACTTGCTGTGCTGTGCCGTCGGCAACGGAAAGAACACGCCATATTGCCTGCGACAAGGCGCGGCGATGCTCTTCGTCAGGCGCTTCGAGGCGCGGGTCGTGCCGATGCAACGGGAGGAGCTCTTCGCGATGGTGAAGGCAGCGACGTCGATCCACGATGATCATCGCGCGAGGATGATCGAACGCAGGAATCACATCGATCGCGAACGCTCGCCTACACAAGATCCGTGGCTGTGGATGCGCTCGGCCACGCACACGCGAGACGCGACCGCGTTCGGGCGGCGCTACTTCGAGGGAGCGGGGCGTGCGGACTTGAGCCGCCTCTTGGACGAACCCGAGCGACTCGGCAACCGCCTCCACGGTTGGATCATTCGTCGAGAGATGAATGAGACCATCGAAACCAGTCAGGGCCGCCGCTCCTTGACATCACGACATCGACAAGTCTCGTTCTTCGAGAATGGCTCGATCGAGCTTCGAGTCGATGCACCCTTGTTCCTGCTCGATCAGGGTCGGCACCCGGTCGATCCCAAGGAACTGAATCCCTGGGCGCTCGCGGAATGGACAGTTTCCTTCATGCGCTTGACGCGTGAACTCTACCTCGGGCTCGCCGAGGTACCAGAAACGGTGCTCGTCGACTTCTGCCTCTTTCGCGCGACCGGCACATGGCTCCGCCCGCAGTCACCGGGCCGTGCGGGACACATCAAGCCCGGTCGGGCGCGCAACTTCGACGACGAGTCCTTCCGCCTGTCACGCCCCTACGAGTTCTCGATGCGCGAGCTCGCGGATGGACCGGACGCCTGCGCACGCCGCCTCTTGCTTCCGCTCTACGAGTCCTTTGGCTTCGACGAAACAGAACTGCCGCCTGAGTTCGACCGCGCGACGGGCCGCTTTCGCATTCAAGCCTGAAGCCAGTCACTCCTGCTCTTGTCGCCATGGCGTCGACGGCGCACCACGTCGACCCGCGGCGATCGGGCGGGAGAGCATCGCCAGCAATTCGGAGCTAACGGGCGGAAGCGACCCCGCGAGCTTGCGACCGACGAACGACATGCGGTACCGACCCCAGAATGTCCTCGATAGCCTCATCCGCGATGCTATCGGTGTTCGGCTGCTGTCTTCTTCGGCGTCGCGCCGCCGGCAAGACGAGTAGACCACACGTGCATGGCGTTGTGGTCCCCCACGATCGCCACGTCGCGCCCACTAGGACTCACGGCGATCCGGCGCACGGCCTGCGACAACAGGCGCACAGCGAAGAGTTCGTCATCACCGTCGGACCAGAGGCGCACGACACCTGTCGAATAACCGACGAACAAGCGAGAGCCGTCAGGCAAGTAGGCGAGCGTCGTCGCCGCGCCGTCGAACGCCAACAACGCTTCGTCCAGCAGCTCACCCTTCGAGCTCACGAAGCGGACGGTGCCGTCGACGCAGGCCAACGCGATCCGTGCACCCGTCGGATGAAAGATGAGCTGTTCGATCGTTTGGCCGAGTTCCACGGACCATCGAAGCGTACCATCCGCGGCATTCACCATCGAAACGCGACCAGCCTGTGTCCCGTACACGACGACGTCCTCCGTGGGCGATGTAGCGATGGACCGGATGACCGTCGTCGGTGTGACCACGTGACTCCAGAGCCGGCGCGCTCGTGCGACATCGCAAGCGAAGACCTCGCCAAGAATTGAGCCCGCAAAGAGTCGGTGCCCGCTTGGATCGAACGCAACACTCATCGCATGCTTCGTCGTTTCGAACGTGCGTACTATGCCCGACTCATCGCGGATATCGACACTCCGCAACGCCCCCGCGACGGCGACCTGTTCAGTTCCAGGACGAAACGTGATATCCCGCGTGTACTGCTGCGGAATCCTTCGAACGACGATCCCGCTGTCCACATCGATCACCACAGCATCCGCAGAAAACAAGCCGACACAAATGTGGCGACCATCGCCATCGAACGAAACACATGTGGCCGTACTCACCGGAAGATCGACGATTCGATCTACTGGACGTACATCCAGCTTCCAAACGCGGATCTTCGCATCAGCCGACGTGGAAACGAGAGTCTTGTCGTCGGCAAACTGCAAGGAGTGGAGCGCCTCCTCGTTGCCGAGCAGGCATTGCAATAATCCGCCGCTTCGCGCATCCCGAAGCTGAATCGCATGATCCGACCCGCCGGAAGCGAGCATGGACGCGTCGGGTGAGAACGCGAGGGCGCAGATCGCACCCTCATGCGCTTGCTCGGACCAGAGCAGCTTTTGACTGTCCACGTCCCAGACGTCGAGGTGCTTCTTCGCTCGTCCGAACGCAAGCGTCCTTCCAATCGGCGAGCAAGCCGATGAGGACGCGTGGTCAGCGATTCGAAATCGATGCCAACGAGGAGCATCCTGGTCGACCTCACGCAGCAGGAAGTCGGTAAGAACGATCGAAGACGCGTCCCAGGGACAGATGAGCGCAAGCCCCCCCATCACGGCGTCGTGCCGACTAGCATAGATTGGCTCGAAGCTCCCAGTCTCCAGATCGATCGCGTACAGCGTCGCCATCCGATTCTCGACTCGCGAAACCAGGATGCGCTGATCGTCAGGGCCGAAGTCGACGCGGAGCACGCCGCTTCGAAGCTTGACGGGCACGATTTGATCGGCAAGCTTCGCGCGCAGCTCGAATGTCATCGCGTCGCGCAAGAGCACGATGCCGCTGCGGTCCCCGGATGCGATGAGTTTGCCGTCGTGACTCCAATCCACGGCCTGCACCGGTGCTTCGTGACCGTCCACGACATTCTTGAGTTCGCCGGTCTCGAGGCTCCAGATGCGAATTCTTCCGTCGACGCCGGCGACGACCGCCAGCTTTCCGGAAGGGTCGATTCCGAGGTGCCGGATGCAATGAACGTCGAGTCCGCGTTTCAAGACCGGTAACTGTTCGTCGTGGATGACGAGGTCACTGCGGTCGGCAAGCAGAGCACGGAGCCTCTCGACTTCCCAGCTCCGCTCGTTCGCGGACCGCGTCGCGAGGAACTCCCGGACTTGCGCATACGCTCCGCGTTCGTACGACTCGTACGTTCGTCCGGTGATCGCAGCGTCGAGCTTGGCGGCCAGCAATGTGCCGCGCTCGTGCGCAGAGATCGCGTACTGCAAGCTGACGACCGTGCCCGCGATGGCGACACTCAGAACGGAAACCACGCCAACAACGAAGGCGCGATGCCGGCGAACGAACTTACTCGCACGGTACATCGCGCTCGGAGCGCGCGCAGCAATCGGCTTGTTGTCGAGAAAGCACGCGATGTCATGCAGGAACTCTCGTGCATTTGCGTAACGGCGCGAAAGCGGTTTTTCGAGCGCTTTCTGCACGATGACATCGAGATCTGCCCGGTTGGCGATCGCTCGAGAATCCAAGCGACTCGGACTGCCCTGCTGGACGACTTCCGCCATCTCGAGCATGCTCTTTCCAGTCATGTCGTAGGGCATGCGCTGCATCAGGAGTTCGAAGAGCAAGACACCGAGTGAATAGACGTCCGAACGAGGACCGATTTCATCGGGCTTGCCACCCCACTGCTCAGGACTCATGTATTGGGGCGTCCCGAGAAGATCCCGTGAGCGCGTGTGCATCGAGCTGAAGTCTTCGTCAGCAGCGATCATGCGCGCCAACCCGAAGTCGATGATTTTCACTCGGCCCGATGAATCGACGAGAACGTTGTTCGGCTTGATGTCGCGATGAACGACGCCACGCTCGTGACCGTGTGCGATCGCGTCGAGCACCTGCATGAATAGACGGAGCTTGCCTTCGAATCCCAAAGCCTCGTCGACCGCGTACTGCGTGATGGACCGCGCTGACTCGACGAGGACCATCGCGAAGAAGGGTAGCTGACCAAGTCCAGGGACTTCGTAGGAACCAGCCTCGTAGATCTCTGCGATCGCAGGGTGCCCGAGTCGGCCAAGGATGCGGCTTTCGTAGGCGAAGCGTGCGTGTGCAGCCGGGTTCATGGCTGATCGTGCAACCTTGAGCGCGACGCGCCGGCGTGGGTTCACCTGCTCGGCCTCGAACACGATGCCCATGCCCCCAGATCCAAGCTGACGAAGGATCCGATAGCCGGCGATCTGCTGTGGCTCCGCAGTGTTCGTTCGCCACCGAACATGACCGATCTCTGCACTTGCTTGGAACGCAGCGTTCAAGCCGACGAGCAGATCGCTGTCGTCTTCGTCGGCAGTATCGATCTGGGATGTCACTTTCTTACAGCTCGAAGTCAATTGCGTAGCATTCTGAGGAGTCGCTGGCACTCCTCTTGCAAATGCTCGGGTGAGCATCCCTCTGACTCTAGGACGGTCTCGGACAGGGCGGCACGAAACTCCTGACGCGCACGCGCGTAGTCTCGGTGGATCGCATCAGCAGCCGTCATCCAAAGCTCGGCGATTTGACGAATGGCCAAGCCATCTTCGAAGCGCAGTCGCAAGATCTCGACTCGCCGCCGGCTCGCATCATCTTGCGCCGCAAGCTGCATACGCTCTCTCGCCATGCTCATGATCGACTGCGCATAGCTCCGATCGAAGTGACGGGACAAGGTCATGGCGGCTGGCGTTCGATCCGGATCGACGACGCCATCTCGAATTCGAGCAACGCGTCGTTGCCGCGTGCGCTCCAAATGAAGAGCAATGTTGCGCGTCACACTGAACAGCAGTGCGCGGAATCCACTCGGGTGCCGAGAGTCGACCTTGGTGAGAACACCGTGCTCACGAAAGCACGCGACGAATACCTCTTGGATCGCATCATCGACTTCGCTCAGAAGCGCGGAATTGGCCCAGCGCGCAGAGAAGTACGCATGCACCGCTGGCATATAGCGGCGCGCGAACTCTTGACGATCTACGTCTCTTCCCGACGCAGCGCCTCGAATCAACGTCCAACAGGTTTCGGCTTGTCGTTCCAACATGGTGATCGCGTTGCGAGACCGGACTAGTCATGAACACCGACGCGAGGCGCCGCCATAGACAGCAGGCGCGGCAACACGTCGCCGAGGCCTTCAGCCCGCGAGCCGCAACGAAGCCGCATCTTGTGATGGCGTCGCAGGTATTCATGAATCGGTCGATCTAGCACGGCGAATACGATACACCGTGGAAAGCAATCCGCGAGCCCCCTGAGACGCAATGCCCGGCAGGCAGACGCTCAGGCTCGCCTGGACTATTGCCCGGTCTTCGGTTCACCGCGGCGGGTGAACACCCACATCAAACTGTTCGCACTCGGATCGTTGATGACGACCTGATGGTTGAACGAGATGCCACAGAACTGCGCATCATTTGGAAGAACCTGGTTGAACACCGCATTCCCAGCGCCGTCCGTCGCCACACCCTGGATGTCGAAGGTCGTGACGAGATCGACATAGAGCATGCAGCCCGGCGCGCCAGCGGCGCTCAGGTCGACCGATACGCTGTTGATTGCTTGGAACAGAGCGGCGATCGCACTCGGCCGCGCGTGTTCGACCTTGATCTGGTAGCTACGGCCGATTCGCGGCAGCTCGCTCGTGAGGAATGGAGTCGCCTTGCTTCCGTCGCAGACGACGCGGTAGTTGTAACGCTGACCACTGGCCCCGCAGTTCCAACTCGGTGCAGTAGGATCGAGCTTGTAGCAGTGTTGGACATGGGTTCCGGATGATGTCGACATCGGAGCGAGAAACCGGTTCTGGTGCGAGACCGGAATCGTGTACCCCACATAGAAGTCCGTGTTCGCCGGAATCTGGACAACCTTGGCCAGCGTGCCGCGCTGGACAGAGATCCCCGACGAAACCGTGATACTCGGACTGCTTCCGAGTTCTGTGGCAGGACTGTTGTTATTCGCGGCCCAGACGTGGACTGTCATCGGAACGGTCTGGTTTGCAATCGCTCCACAGCGAAACTCGATGGCTTGGATCGATATTCCCTGCGGGCCAGATCGTGCAGGCAAGGCCACCTGTGAAAAGCCCTGCGATATGCCGATACCCGTCTGCGTCCAGTTCATCTCGAAGCAATTGGACGACCGAGTGCCCGTTCCGGCACACCCTGTCCCGAAGTATGCATACTCGGCTTGGTACTGGCACCCTTGGCAAATGCTGAGACAGCTCAACGAGCTCTTGTACTGCTTCATCGCAGCCGACGTCATCGGTCCGAAGACCATACACGGCGAGAAGCTCTGACAGAGCAGCGTGCAGATGGGCTTCGTATCGATGCACGTCGTCGCACCCCAGGTCGCGGCGAGCGCGCGGCTCAAGTTGATCGCCTGGTTCGTGATACTCACCGTGGCATACGCATTCGTCACGGCGTAGGCCTTCGCCAGATTGCAGATAGACTTGGGGTTGCCACAGTGTAGCGCTGATGTCTGAGCCGGCCTGCTTCCGGAGAAGAGGAGCGCTCCATCTCGATTGAGGTTGCCGTGGTTGGCGTTCCACCTTCCTTCCATCTCGGTCAGCAACGCACATGCATCGGGACCACTGGTATAGGTCGGCGTCGTTCGGATGACGGAGTTCGGGCCCCGGTAGCAGATCTCCGCGTCGCGTCGGTAGATGAGATCGACGATCGCCATGATCGCTCCACCGGCTGCCAGCGTTTGGTTCGTGTTGCTGCCGTTCGCCTTGTAGAACTCGTTGTCAAAGTCTGCCGAGAGTTCGCATTCATGCAGTGTCACGTTGGGCTTGAAGAGATCTCTGCCTCGGCCGATTGCGCCGTGCACGATGTGCTCCCGCGCTGAGGCCACTTTGATGAACTTGTTCACCGGCTCGATCGTCCACGCAAGGTTGCCATAGTGGATCTGGCCTGTCAGCTGCCCATCGTAGATCGAGAACGCGACGATGCTGTCCGGCAAGCCGACCACCATGCCCGTGTACGTCGTCTCGATCGGCGGCGTAACTTCTTGGAGCTTCTTTCCGTCGTCGAGATAGAGCTTGTAGCCCGGCATCCGCAGGCTGTACGGCTGGAGATCGAGCGTCCTGCGGATGCCATCGAGCACGACGCTCGTCTGAAAGCTCTTTCTAGTGTTGTGCAAGTACGGCAGCGACTGCACCGTCCCTGTCGGGACACCGACTGCCTTTAGCACCGTAGCAGAGGCAGGCGTCTCTACTTGTGCCGGGGTCGAGGCGAGTGGCAGGAGGGCTGCCAAGACTATCATGGATGCGGAGTGTCTCATGCGCAGGATCGATCGGGAATGGAGGTTGTCTGGAGTCGGTCTCGACGACCGCTCGATCCTCCTGATTGCCGCACCCGCCGTTTTCGCTTGGAAAATCCGGCATTCTCACGCGACGTGACGGGCTCGGTCCTCGAACCCGGGTCTCGTGCGATCACCCCGCCACGCGTGAGCTCTACCTCGGGCTCAGCGAGGTACCTAAATCGGTGCTCGTCGACTTCGGCCTCTTTCGCGCGACCGGCACATCGCTCCGCCCGCTGTCACCGGGCCGTGGCGGACACAGCAATCCCGTACCAGGGTCACTCCTGCTCTTGTCGCGATGGCGTCGTCGGCGCGCCACGGCGACCCGCGGCGATCGGGCGGGCGAGCATCGCCAACAACGCAGGACTCACGGGCGGCAGCGATCCCGCGAGCTTGCGACCTACGAACGACATCCGGTCCTGACCCCAGAACAACTCCCCCGCGGCCTCGAAGGTGGGGACACCGTAGACGCCACGCGCGAGCGCCTCGCTGGTATTGGCTCGCAGGACTTCCTTGATGGCCGGATCCGTGATGCGCTCTGCAATCGAAGACGACTCGCGCGCGCCGACGACTGGTTCCAAGACTTCTTGTAGCGTTGTCGCGTCAGTTGCATCCCGACCGTCTTCCCAAATCGCCGCGAAGAGCGCACGGCAGACGGCGAACATCTCGGGACGATCCTGCCAGCAGCACGCAGCTCGTAGCGCCGCGAGACTTCGGAAGGGATGCGCGGGCGGACCAACGAAACGCAGTCCGCGGTCCGCAGCGTGGATCTGAACATCACGCATGGCGCCGGCGCGCTTCGCGACAACTGCCCTGGACCGACGAGCTGCTGCGCATCAAGGATGGCTCCGAAGACCACAGGTCGAAAGCGCCACTCAAAACCGTGCTCGGCAGCGAGGTCCGGAGCACGATCGAAGGCGAGCCAAGAGGTCACGTGTGTCATAGCGGTTTGCGCGCCCTATCCTTGCGGCACGCTCAGGACATGCACGCTATCATCGTCCCATGAAACAGCCCCAAGGACTGCGAGCCCTGACGCTTCGCCTGGCAGCCATACTGGTCGCCGTCAACGGCCTGAGTTCTTGCTACTACCGTGAGACGCGCAGCATCGGCGGGACGACGATCAGCGTCTCCGGCCTCTGGCCGGGGAACGCGGCCTTTTCGGACCAGGCGACGCGGCGCGGCGAATTATCCTTTAGCCCCGAGGGCGGGGGGCCGGCGGCCCGCCCGGCCACGTCCCCCCGGCCCCCCCCGACCCCCTCGGCGGCCCCGGCCAGCGGCCGCGGGGAGGCGCCGGCCCCCCGCCCGCCGATCAGCCGCAGCCGGACCAGCAGCCCGTCCTCGGCGGGCCAGGG
>CALLZN010000095.1 GCA_937858895.1 uncultured bacterium
CTCTCGTCCGGCGTCCTGCGATCGGAAGCCATGCGCTCGAGTCCGATGTAGCTGCGCGATGACGAAGGATCGTCACTCTGACTGATCGGAATCGGTCGCTTCTTGCGGAAGTGATCGACGACGCGGTTGCGTGCAATGCCAAAGAGGTACTGCTCGAGCGTGTACTGCGTGTCGAAGTTCGCGATGCCCCTGACAGCCCCGAGGAAGGCCTCCTGGGTCAGGTCCTCCGCTGCCTGGTGGTCCTGCACCTGCTTCTTGACGTAGTAGAAGATGCGCGGCGAGTAGTCCTCTTCGAGCCGCGTCCACTCGCGCTCGTCCAGTTCTTGGAGTTTGGTAATCGAATAGTCGGACATCGGATCGGCCCGGTCGCTGGGGGGAAGGCCTCATGTGGCGCAGCAAGGCGGAGCATAACGATGGCGCTGCGCCGTGCGCACGTCAAAGGCGAGCGATGCACGGCTCGTCAGGAGACGAGCACGACGAGGAAGAGTCCGAGTAGCAGGACCAGGATGCCAGCGATCAGGAGAAGGGACGCCTTACCAATCCAGCGCAGGAGGATTGCAGGGACCTTCACGGCCACATGCAGGCCGCGGCCAAGTCCGATTCCGAGCACACGCGCCGGCAGAAGCACACCCATCACCATCAGACGCAGCATGGTGCCGAAGACGCCGAGACGGCGCCTGCCTCGAACCGCAGGCCCATCTGGTGCAAGCGCAGCGGCCGCCGAGACGAGTGTGTCGTCGCGCCTGTGGGCGGCATCAGGCTGTGCTGCTGCGTCGTGAGCGCTCGGCCGAGATGCGAACGGCCGCGACGCGAACGACCGCGATGAGAACGACAAGGGATCGTTCCCCTTCGACGTGCCAAGGCAACCCTGAGCGGACAAGGCCTGCAAGACCTGATCGACGCTCGAATAGCGTTCGCTGGGGTCCTTCGCCAGCATGCGCTCGAGCACGCGCCGATGCGAAGCCGCGAGCGCGCCCGGCCACGGGACCGGATGAGTCTCGTGGCCCTTGAGCACCTCCCACTCGCTCTCGCCCTTGAAGGGGACGTCCCCCGTCAAGCACTCGTAGAGGATGACGCCCAGACTGTAGATGTCCGATCGGTGGTCACCCCGGCGCTGCAGCATCTCGGGCGCCATGTAGTACGGCGTGCCGCGGCCGAAGCTCAGGGACATGCGCGACTCGCAGACGAGCTTCGATAGACCGTAGTCGCCGACACGAGCAATATCGCCGCGCAAGAAGACGTTGGCAGGCTTCAGGTCGAAGTGAATCAACGAATGGTCGTGCAAGGCCTGAACACCCTGGGCGATCTGCACGAAGATGCGCAGGGCGTCGTCGTCGCTCAACCGAGACTCTTCGAGCCGCGAGCGCAGCGTCTCTTCGCCCGCGTAGCCCATGATGATGTAGGGAATCCCATCGATGACCCCGCGGTCCTCGATGGACACGAGGTTGGGATGGTCGACCTGCGCGAAGAGCGAGACCTGGTCGAGCTCGTTCAGGACCTGCGCCTTGACGCTCGGATCATCGACCTTGAGGAACTTGATCGCGTAGGCCTTGCCGATCGATTCTTTTCGCGCCTTGAAGACGACCCCGAAGACTCCCCCGCCGAGCTTGTGGACGATCTCGTAACCAGCGATGTAACCGGGCTTGCGGTAGTTCTTGTAGAACGACTCCCAGTGCATCGGCTCCGCGTCGGGCGCGTCTTGGAACGTGTCGGCCGGAATCGTCATGTCACTTTGAGGAAGGGGGATCTTGAAGGCCATGGACTTTGCGCTCGGCTTGGAGGCGGTCGATGACGCGGAGCCCTCGCGAGTATTTCGACGCCTGGCCTTTGGGTAGGCTAGCTTCGAGCCGCTTCAGTCGCAGCCGCACACCTTCGAGAACATTGGCTTGCATCGTTCGCAGCACGGCTTCGAGCTTGGCTTCACCCGCGTCGATTGCGGCGATGCTGTTCGCGACCAGCTTGTCGACGGAGGCAGTTGCGGTGGCCTCGACACCCTCGAGCAACGACGGCCTGTCATGGGCTGCAATCGCATACTCGTAAGGGACTGGCTCTGGCGTCGCGTCCGCGGCCAGCACGACGTAGCCGAGCAGAAC
This sequence comes from uncultured bacterium, assembly GCA_937858895.1. Taxonomy (GTDB): domain Bacteria; phylum Planctomycetota; class UBA1135; order UBA1135; genus JACKHW01. The sequence continues at coordinate 2,094 of CALLZN010000095.1, forward strand.
CCCCGCGAACAAGACCAACATCAACGCTGGCGACGCCGCAGCGCGCTTCGGGTGCCGCGTCGACGGTGACCGAGCATGGCGCGGAAGCCTCGAAGTCGGAGTAGGCGTGCCGACCGATGCACGCCACTCGCACGCCTGAGTTGCGATGGCAACCCGAGTCGACTCGGGGCCAACCGCGGGGCCAACCGTGGGGCCTACGATCTGGCGCAGCGCTTCGATGAAGTCAACGACCGTCGCAAAGCGATCTTCTGGACGCTTCGCCAAGGCCTTGGACAGAAGCGCGTGGTAGCGCGTCGGAATCGAAGAGGGAAAGGCCACCGGCTTCTCTTCGTGCCCCTTGAGGACCTCCCACTCGTTCTCACCGCTGAACGGCACTTCCCCCGACAGGAGCTCGAAGAGCAAGACGCCAAGGCTGTAAATGTCGGAGCGATGGTCACCCTTGCGGCGCAGGAGCTCGGGCGCCATGTAGTAGGGCGTGCCGCGACCTGTCGTCAGCGACATGGCCGACTCGGTCATGAGCTTGGACAAGCCATAGTCACCAACGCGAGCGATGTCGCCCTTGAGGAAGACATTGGCCGGCTTCAGATCGAAGTGCACGAGCGCGTGCTCGTGCAGGGCCGACACTCCTCGAGCGATCTGCGCGAAGATGCGTAGCTTCTCGTCGTCGGCGAGAGTCCCCGCCTCGAGGCGATCGCGCAAGGTCTCTTCGCCGGCATAGCCCATCACGATATAGGGGATGCCGTCGACGACGCCTCGGTCTTCGATGCTCACGAGGTTGGGATGGTCGACTTGGGCGAAGAGCGCGACGCTATCGATTTCGCGGAGGACCTGGTCGCGGACACCGGGGTCCTCGAGACGCAGGAACTTGATCGCGTAAGACTTGCCAATGGACTCGCGGCGCGCCTTGTAGACGATGCCGAACATGCCACCGCCGAGCTTGGGGCCGATCTCGAAGCCCTGGATATAGCCCGGCTTGCGGTAGTTGGCGTAGAAGGCCTCCCAGTCGGGCACCTGCGCGGGCTCGTAGCTGGGCTGCGCTTCGCTCATGTGCGCCATCGTAGCGCCTCGGTCTTTCTTGGGCGTCGTCATGGCCAAAGCAGGTAGGTGGAGACGCTCCCAGCTACGAGCGCCGAGAAGGCGATACGGCCGGTCAGCCAGCCGCGTGTCGCCCGGTCGAGGCCGAAGCCGATGAGGCCAAGCAACGCCCACAGGGCTGCAAGCGCGGCATAACGGATCGCGAAGTGATCATTGAGGCGACGCGCAACGTGCGCGCCGCGGTCTCGCAACCGCTGTAGATCGCGACCCTCGAAGGCGACCACGTAGCGCTGCCGAAAGCCTGTGCCCGAGCTCGAGACGAGTTCTTCGACCGGCTGGGCGATCGGTCCGCGCCGTCTGGCGACTTCGCTGCTGAGGAAGGACCTCAGGGCATCGGCGACGCGCTCGGCAGGGACGTAGAAGGCGCGCTCGGTCAGCCAGTCCTCCGCGTAGCGCTCCCAGAGCGCGCTTCGCACCGCCGCTTCGGCGCTGCGCATCGCGGCGACTGGCGTCAGCTCGACCTCACCCTCGATCGTCGTCGTCACCAATGCCCCGCCGCGCGAGGGCGAATCATCCCGAAGCGCCGGGCCCACCAAGGCCATGGTCACGACGGCGGAGACGAAGATGCTGGCCATGGGGACGCGCTGCGGGTGCCCGCGGGCTCTATTCTGAAAACAGGTGCGCCCTGCACGACCTGCCGACAAGCAGTCCTTCGGATGCCGAGGCTCGGACTGGGCGAACCCTTCGAATCCGGAATAATGCCGCCGCCGCAAGGCATTGCCGCGATCGCGAACTCGACTTGAGCCACGCGTGTCGCAGAGTCATGTGGAATCATCTGATCCAACTCCTACGCGCCCGCCGGGCCATTCGCGCCGAACGCTACGACGCGGCGCGCGCACTTCTCGCTGATCCGTTGGTGCGCGACGACCGCCGGGCCTATGCGCTGCGAACCGAAGTCGCCGACAGATTGCTCGACCGCGCCCGCCGCCGCCTCTCAGGAGGTCAAGCGATCCTGGCACGCCACGACCTTCAGCGCCTCCGCGAGCTCGATCCTGACCGACCCGAGCTCGGCGACCTGGCTTCCCAGATCGAAGAGGCCACAGCAGCCGCCAAGGAAGTCCGCGAACGCGGCACGGCCCTGCGCGAGGGTTTCGAGCGCGCCCTCGATGAAGGGAGGCTGAGCGAAGCGCGCGAGCGCTTAGCGAGCCTCAAAGAGATCATCGACGCGAAGGAGCTGCACGAACTCGAGCAGCGCTTACACACCCGTCGCCATGCGGCCTCGAAGGCCCTCCGCGAAGTCCGCGAAGCCCTCGACCGCGGTCTCGAGCGGGAGGCACGCGAAGGTGTCGAAAAGGCACGACGCCTGTGCGCGGATAGCCTGACCTTCCGCGAACGCCTCGTCGGCCTCAGCGCGGCCTGGGCCAAGGAGCGCTGGGTCGAAGTCCAAAACGCCCTCGCCGATGGGCGCAACCTCGAGGCAGCGCGCGCCCTCGCAGACTGGTGGGACAGCGATCCGGACTCGGACGAGCTCTCCGAGGCGCGTGACCTCCTCGTCGCCGTGGCCGATGCCGTGGCGAGCGAGGCCAGACAGCTTGCCAAGAGCGGCGACTTCGCCGCGGCCATCCGACTCGTCAGCCAGGCGCCGCGCGTGCTCGCGAGCGTCGCCGTCGTACGCCGTATCAAGGACCGCCTCGATCGCGTCCGCTACTTGCTCGACGCGAGCGAAGATGACCCGCGCCGTCGCGTTGACGCCCTTGCGCGCATACTCGCCGAGACGCAGTGGACGAGCCTCGAGCCGCAGCTCGCCATCCTGCGCCAAGAAGCCGTCGAGATCGAACAAGCTCTCGGCGAGGCGCGCAGTGAGCTCAGCGCCGGCGATAGCCATGCGGGCAAGGAACGCCTCTCGGCCCTCCTCGCACGTTGGCCAGGTTGCGAAGAAGCCAAGGCGCTGCACGACGGCCTTCTCGCTGACGAACGCGAACGCCGCGACCAACTCGAAGCTGCGCGGATCGCGGTCCGCGAAGGCCGCCTCGATGAGGCCCAACGCCGCCTTCTGCGCCTCATCAGCGGTGGCTTCGGCGCCGACGAGGCCCGCAGCCTACTGCGCGACGTCGAGCGACTGCGGCTCAAGGTGTCACGCGAGTGCACGATGCTCGTAGCCCGCCTCGAGGCCGGGGCCGACGCGGACGAACTGCTCGCCGGCATCGACAACGCCCGCCGCCACCAAGTGGACTCGGTCGAACTCGATGAGCTCGAAGCGCGCGCGCTGCGCCGCCGGCGCGTCCGCCAGTACGAGCAAGCGATCCGCGACGGCTTGCAACGCCGTGACGTTCACGCCTGCCTCGAGCCGTTGCGATCCTGGATCGCCGAAGGCGGTGAGGGTGGGGTCGCACAGGACGAACGCGCCGCGCTCGAAGCCTTGGGACGCGAGTTCGAAGAGCGCCTGCGCAGTGAGTTGAAGCGCGGGCATCCAGCCTTCGTCGACGAGGTCGGCCAAGGACTCAAGACCTGGAAGAAGCAACTCGGCATCGAGCTGGACGACATCCTCGAAGAGGCTGGCACCAAAGTGAAGGCAGCGCGCAGTCACGCACGCCGCGGCCTCGAGGCCATCGAGCGCCGATCGATCGACGAGGCGACGAACGAGCTCCGTTCGGCGCGTGAACACGCCCCGGAAGAACCGGAGGTGCTGCGCCTCGCCCACCGACTCGGGCGCGTCCAGGGTGACCGTCGCATGCTCGAAGAGGCCTACGACCTCGCGGAGCACGACCCGAGTGGCGCGCGCGAGCTCCTGGCGGGACGCGGTGCCACGCCACGCCCCCTCGGGAGCCTCGTGCTCCAGCTCAAGGACCGCATCGAACGTCACGGCGACCTCGAACATGGCTGCCTCTTGCAGGTCGAAGAGGCCGGTGAGTACCTGGTCTTCACGGACGACCGCCTTCGCATCGGCAACGCGAGTGGCACGCACCTACCGCAGATCCCCGTGCTCGCTCGCATCCGTGGCCACCACGCGACCTTGGTGAGGTCGCTGTCCTTCCATGGCGGCAGCGTAGACAAGATCGAGGCCGTCGGGGACGAAGCCCTGACCGTCAATGGCGCCCGCCCGACCGAGAAGCTCCAGAACGGTGACCGCATCTTGCTCGGCTCCGTCCTGCCTATGGTCTACCTGCGCCCGTCGCCCCAGTCGGTGTCTTCGCTGCTACGCCTCGAGAAGGGCTTCGAGTGCCGTGGGGTCTCACGCATTCTCTGGCTCAAGCAAGGCGGTCGCGATGGCCGCGCCGCCATCGGCCGCGGCAAAGAAGTGCACGTGCGCGTGCCGCACGCCGAAACCGAACTCTACCTCGTGTCACCGAGTCGCGGACGACTCAGCGTGCACTTCGAAGGCGACGGCCTCATCGACGGTGAGCCCTTCCGAGGAACACGCGCATTGCACGCCGGCGCTCACGTGCGCTGCGGGCTCATCCACTTCCGCGTCCTGCCGCTCCACTGAAAGCTAGGGCTAGTGGTGTGAGTTAGCGCTGGCGTGCGGCTCAGTGCGCGACGCGCACACGTTCCTCACCGCTGCTGGCCCACGCCTCGACGAGGGTCAAGCGCGCGAGGTCGAGCAGTTCGTCCTTGCGCTCGACGCCAGTCCAGGGAACGCCGACGATCGCCACGGCGGCCTCGAGTTCATGGCTCGCCTCGATCTCACGCAAACCCCGCAGCATGCGCGCGGCGAGGACCTTGGCCCCGGCGGGAGCCGTATGCGGCAGCAACCTCAGGAAGGAAGTGTCGTCGTAGCGACCGAGCACATCGATGTCGCGCGACTCGTTGAGGAAGACACCAGCCACCTCGCCGAGGACGCGCGTCCGTTCCTTGCCTTCGAGCTCGGCCGTCGCCGGCAAGTCGAAGAGCACGACCGCGAGCTGCGTGCGGAAGCGCCAGGAGCGCTTGAACTCTTCTTCGAGCTTGTAGGCCATGAAGGGACCGGCGAAGAGCCCGGTGTCTGTGTCGGTCACGGACTCGACGAAGCTGCGCTCGCGCTCCTCGGAGAGCCCGCGCACCACCCGCTCCGCAAGTTCGCGAGCACCGCCCTTGAGGCGCTGCTCGATACGAGCAAGCAGGACGTCGATCGACGTCGTCGGCCCACGGAGCCCCTTGATGCGCAGGAGTTCGCCGAGCGCCAGCGCGGGATCTTGGCGAAGAGCGTCGAGGTCGACGACCGCGTCTGCCATGCAGAAACGCGACAGCGCCGTCGCGCGCTCGCTGTCATCACCGGCCACCAGCATCGCCACGTGCACCCGCTTGGCCGACGCTTCTTTGAGTCGACTGCAGAGCAGGAACGATGTCGCAGCATCGAGGACGACCAGGTCACCGCGCAAAGGCGCCTCGTGCGGCGCGTCGTGCGGTAGGTGCAACACTTCGGCCGCAACGCTCTGAGCCAAGTCTTCGACTTGCTTGGGCAGAGCAGGCCCGAGCCAGGCTCGAGCGAAGACGGCGCTGTTGCTCAGCGCATCGCTCCCGCCATCATCGCCTCGATCCGAAGTCATGCGACCACCCTCATCTTGCGCGTTGCGGAACTCAGGAAGCGGCTTCGATCTCGGCGAGGATCGCGTCCGGAATCTCGTAGTTGGCCGACACGGCCTGCACGTCATCGTGGTCTTCGAGGTCCGACAAGAGCTGCAACACCTGCTCGGCCTTGCCGCGCTCGGCGACCTCGACGGTGTTGGAGGGAATCCAGGCCAATCGCATCTCGGAGATCGGTAGCTTGCGCTCTTCGAGGGCGCTTGCGACGCGATGGAAGTCCGCCGCCGCCGACCGAATCTCAAAAACATCGCCGATCTTTTCGAGGTCATCGGCCTCGATCTCGAGCACGACATCCATGAGCGCGTCCTCCGACGGCGCTTCGGCAACAGGCACGAGGAAAATGCCGCGCCGCTCGAAGAGGAAGCCGACCGAGCCGCTGGTGCCGAGTTTACCGCCGCGCTTCTCGAACATGTGGCGTAGGTCGGGCGCCGTGCGATTGCGATTGTCGGTCAAGGCTTCGACGAGGACCGCGACTCCGGCCGTTGCGTAACCCTCGTAGAGGATCTCTTCGAGCTGATCGCCGGCGAGTTCGCCCGAGCCCTTCTTGACCGCGCGCTCGATGTTGTCGCGCGGCATCGAAGCCTTCTTGGCGCGATCGATCGCGTAGCGCAAACGCAAGTTCATCGACGGATCGCCGCCACCCTCGCGAGCCGCAGAGATGATCTCCTTGGCCATCTTCGAGAAGAGCTTGCCGCGCAAGGAATCGACACGATCCTTGCGGAACTTGATGTTCGCTGAGTGACTGTGTCCGGCCATGTCGCCTCTTGCTCGCCCGAACTGATGGCTCCGAACCGGCTGTCCAGACCTCGTCGCTCGAGCGCTTCTGGATCAGCGCTTCGAGTACTGCGAAGCCTTGCGTGCCTTGTGGAGGCCGGGCTTCTTGCGTTCGACCATGCGGCTGTCACGCGTCAAGTAGCCGCCGTCGCGCAACAAGCCTTCGAAGGCGTTGTTATCCGTCGTCAAGGCTCGCGCGAGCCCCATGCGGACGGCACCAGCTTGCGAGGACTTGCCGCCACCCTTGACGTTGATGAAAACGTCGTAGCGCTGCTCGGTCTCGGTCGCGATCAAAGGCTCGCGCGCGTGCTTACGCATGTCGACGGTGTCAAAGTAATCGTCGAAGGGCTTCTTGTTGACCGTGATGTTGCCGGTGCCGGCCTTGATGCGCACACGGGCGACCGAGGTCTTGCGACGACCGGTACCCCAAACGTAGGGATCGCTACTGAGAACCATGATCACTTGCTCGGTTGCCACCGCTCGCGCTTGACGACGAGCGGCTTGGGATTCTGGGCGACGTGCGGGTGCTGATCGCCGGGATAGACCTTGAGCCGCTCGAGCATGCGCCGCCCCATCTTGTTCTTGGGCAACATACGTCGCACCGCGATCGTGATGAGCTTGACCGGGTCGCGGTCGCGCAGTTCACCGAGCGGGATCTCTTTGAGGCCGCTGAGCCAGCCCGTGTAGAAGGTGTAGACGCGGCGCTCGTGCTTCATGCCGGTCGTCTTGACTTCGCCAGCGTTGATGACGACGACGCCGTCACCGCTGAAGACGTTCGGGGTGTAGGTCGGCTTGCGCTTCCCCATCAGTGTCTCGGCAATCGCAACTGCCATGTGCCCGAGCGTGTGCTCCGAGGCATCGACCACGAACCAGTCGAAATCCCGGTCCGCTCGCTCCATCGTCGTGCTTCTCATCGCGTCGTCGATTCCCAGTCGGGGTCTTCAGTCGGACTCAATCTAAGAAATGGTCGGAAGAGGCTAGCGGGTTAGGCGCCAGGATCAACCCCGCTGTGCAATAGATCTAGCGGTGTGACTCAGACGCGAAGGCAGTCGGGCGTGTCACTGGGCGGTCAAGCGGTAGATCGGCGCCTCGACGGCAGCACGGGTCTGGCGCCGCTCCTCGTGGCCAGCGACGAAGGGGATCGCCGCATCGACGCGCGTACCCGCATGGGCGCCGCAGACAACGTAGCCAGACGCCCAAATGGCTGTGTCCAGGCCTGGCCGGTAGACCTCGACCGCGAACGAAGCTCCGTTCTTGCGGAAGTCATCGGGCCACGTGCGAGCCCCCTCGAAGCGCGGCCTCAGGGCATCGAGGCTACGCACCTCCCACGAGTTGCCCTTGCGAACCAAGCGCCCGACGACGGTGTGGCTCGGGCCACCGCGGCACTCACGCAACTCGACGCTGTCGGTGCCGCCGGCCGCGCGAAACAAGGCCTCGACGAGGTCCGTCGCGCGGATGCAGTCAAAAGCTCGCGTGTCGAGAGCCCGTCGCAGGGTGTGCGTGCCGCCGACGTAGAGCTTGGCTTCGAAGCTCGCGTGAGCGAGTTCATAGGCACGAGAGAACATCGTGGCGTCATCGCCCTGGACCTGCCGGGCCCGCTCGAGGATGCGGGCGTCGAAGCGATCCCCCCACTCGATGCCGCACGCATGGCCACCGGCGCGCAGCGCCAAGACATCGAGGATCGCCGCCGCGCCGTGCTCCCCCGGCCGCTTGCCAAGTCGAGTGAGGACCTCGCGCGCCTCCTTCACGACCCCCGCCGCGCCGATCCGAAACAAGAGACTCGACAACCTCGTGCGGTGGAAACTCTCGCGGCTCGCTGCCTCGAGTCCGCGTTGCAAACCACTCGGCAGATCGCGGCGCAGCTCCTCGAAGATGCGCGCGTTTTCGGGGCTCACCTCATGCTGGAAGGCCTCGTCCGACACGGGATTGTTTCCAGCCGTATCGTCGACTTCGACTGCGCCTTCGACCACGCCTTCAACCACGCCAAAGAGCAGCTCGGCTTGCCGCTCCAATTCGTAGTAGTTGGCCTCACCGTGCAGAATCAGGGAGCCAGCCGGGAAGCGACCGAGGAAGGCCGAGCCGTCGTAGGGTTGCTTAAGATAGAAGGCCTCGGCGACGTCGAACTGCTCTCGACACAGAGCCTGAAAATCGAGAGCCTCGAGCAAGTTGGCGTCGAGGAAATCGAGCCAACGACAGAGGTCGACGAGCTGTTCGCAGCGCAGGTAAAAGCCGCGCGCGGCGCGGCGGCGCCCCGTGACCTCATCGCCACCATAGGCGACGAGCAGCCGCTCGAGCGAGCGCACGAGGCTCCCTGCGCCGACTTCGAGCTCCCCGAGAACCGGACCGTCGATGGCGACCTCGTCGCGGTCGTTCATGAAGCCGAGGGCTCGCCGCGCGAGCTCGTCAACAGCCGCACGGGCCGCAGCAACACGCGCGCGACGCGTCGTCAAGAAGGTCCGCACCTCTTCCTGGCAGAGCCGGTAATCGGCCTTCGGTGAAGCCCCGCGCCGCGAGTTGAGACGCAACGCAGTCGCGCAGCCACCGCTCGCGACCTTGATGCGCGCTGGAACCGCCTGCCGATCCGCGACTTGCCCTCGCAGCACCGGAGTCACGCAAGCTTGCGCTCCCCGGACTCGACTACCGACGAAGAGCGGCCGAGCAAGTCCGCAGGCTGCCCGGGTTGCCTCGACGAGCCCATGCAGCGGCCCGTCGGCCGCGCCGGATCGCCGAGCAAAACCTCCGGTCGGCGACCCTTTTCCTTCAGGCGGGCCCTTGCCTCCGCAGCCGACGAGGTGACTCGAGAAGAGGAACAGCACAACGAAAAAGCTGCGTTGACGAGCAGCGACGCGGTATGCAGCCATGCGGCGAACGGCCTCGATCGAAGTGAGGCGCGGTAGTCACGTAGCTCGGCGCTGCAACCGACCTCTATCAACGAGCTTCAGAAGTCGCAGCCCGCAACCGCTCGCGCCACGACTTCGGGAAGCGCACATCGACCCAGCCGAGCCCGGCGAAACCCGGATGCGATCGCAAGCACGCGACCAGGATCGCCACTTTTTGTTCCGCCTGAATGCGCGTGCGATACACGCCGCCCGGCGCGTGCCCCCAAGCGATGCGCACCGGACCGTCGACGCCACGGACGACAAGCACATACTCGCTCTCGTGTTCGGCCAGACGAAGGCCGTGGTTCGAGACATCGATGGCCACGAGGCCAGGCACCTGGCTGCCGAGCGCGCGCTTCAGGAGCATCTCGACCTCGCTGCGCCATTCCTGGACGAGGGAGGCAGCCGCCCGCGCCGCGTCGCGGTCGATGCCAAGCGGGCCAAGCCCCTGGATCCATGGCAGGCCGAAGGGCCCGGATCCTTCTGGAGAAGCACTCGCAGAACCGCGCGCCTCAACATCGGTCGGCAACTTGGCGTCCGCCGACAAGAGATCGAGGATGGCGCCATCGGCATCGACCAGGCGCAAACGACTGCCATCGGCGACGGCGGCCAGCGGACGCCGAAGCTCGACGGAGACCCGAAGGCGATCGGGCAAGACCGGCTCGACCGAAGAGCTGCGAACCCAGGGGTGCTCCTGCAAGCGGAGCGCGAAAGCCTCGAGGCTCTCCCCGTTCAGCAGCGAGAAGGGCGCCCCTGCCATGGCGGCGTAGGTCGCGTAGAAAGCACGAGCCATCGGAGCTTCGAACCACTCCGGACTCGCGCCACGCAACGACAGACGCATGGGGTCGAAAGCGAAGTCCGGCCTCTCCTTGGCCCAATGAATGGCCTTGGAGCCAGCGAGGGCGAGCGCACCGAGGAGGGCGGCTGCGATCAGGAAGCGAGACCAGCGCACGATCGACGCACCTCATCACGCCGGCGCGACGCGATCCCGCAGGGTCGCGCCGCGCCGGAGTGAGGACGAGACGGACCTCAGTTGAGGCGCGTGACCTGGGCCTTGCCGTCGAGCTTGCGCTCCTTTGCTGCCGCGCGCGGCTCGGCGCCACCGAGGTCTTCGACGAAGATGTCGATGAGATCGAGCGAGCTCTCGAGGAGGCTCTTTTCGATCACGACTTCATCGCCCTTGGCAAGCTCCAGTTCGTGCTCGAGCAAGCGCGAGAGAATCTTGAGCTGCGAGAGGTGACGACGCGTGTAACTCGTGCCGCCTTCGATGTTCTTTTCCATTCCTTTCCCCTCCATCGCGCGAGAGAGAGCTGGTCTCGGGCGATCGATTGATTGTTCGACGCGCTCGATAAACGCCCTCGTTGCAAGGACGTGACGGTGAGAGGCGCGTCGTTCCTCCCCTCCCGACGCGCGGGAGCATAGCAATCGCGCCGTCCTTGCCAACGAAACGTCCGCGCATTCCGTTCCGAATGCAGCTAACTTGCGTCAGCGATGCACGACGCCGCCAAGCACGAAGCTCGCTCCTTCAAGGGACTGAGGCTCAACGCCTTCCAGTCGGCGGCTGCCGAGAGCATCGATGCCGGTCATTCGGTCTTGGTCTCCGCCCCGACCGGAGCCGGCAAGACCCTCGTCGCCGAATACGCCATCGCGCACACTCTGGCCCTCGGACAGCGAGCGATCTACACGGCGCCGATCAAGGCCTTGAGCAACCAGAAGTACCGCGACTTCCGCGACGACCCCGACATCGAGGTCGGCTTGATGACCGGCGACGTGACGCTCAAGCCCGACGCGCCGCTCTTGATCATGACGACGGAGATCTTCCGGAACACGATCTTCGAGGCGCCCGAGCGCTTCCACGACGTCGGCTTCTTGATCTTCGACGAGATCCACTACCTCGACGACCTCGAACGCGGCACGGTCTGGGAAGAGTCGCTGATCTTCGCGCCCGAAGACATCCGCCTCGTCTGCTTGTCGGCGACCATTCAGAACCTCGATCACTTCGGCGCTTGGATTCGAAGCGTGCGCAAGCAGGAGATCGACGTCATCCATGACGATCGACGGCCGGTGCCGCTCGATCACTGGCTCTTCCACGGAATCGGCGGCGCCTTTCGCTATTCCGACCTCAAGGCCGTCCAGCGCAAGGTGGGGAAGCGCCGCGAAGCTTCGGGCTACAGTGCGGGCCGCGGTCGCGACCGCGGAGGCCCGCGACGCGGCGGCGGTTTCCGGCAACGTGAGGGACGCAGCGCCTCGTCGATCTCACCGCACGGGGCGAGCCGGCTCCTGCTCGACGAGGTCGTCGCGACCAACGCGCTTCCGGTGCTCTACTTCTGCTTCTCACGCCGCGAATGTGAGATCAAGGCATCGCGCAACATGGAACGGCAGCTCTTGGAGAAGCAGGAGCGCAAGCGCCTGCTGCGCCTCTTCGACGAGATCTGCGAAGTCTTCCTGCTCGACCCGGAACGCGACCCGGACTTGCTGGCGATTCGCGAACGCGCGATGCACGGCATCGGCTTCCACCACGCCGGCATGTTGCCGATCCACAAAGAGGTGGTCGAACGCCTCTTCACGTCGGGCCTGCTCAAGATGCTCTTCACGACCGAGACGTTCGCGCTCGGCATCAACATGCCGGCGCGCACGGTTTGCTTCGACAGCTTGAAGAAGTTCGACGGTGTGAGTTTCGACTACATGAAGCGCCGGGACTACCTGCAGATGGCCGGTCGCGCCGGACGCCAAGGCATCGATTCGAGCGGCCTCGTCTACAGCGTGCTCGACGATGAGGCGCTCGAGGCAGCGCCGCTCAAGCGCATTCTCTTTGGCGAGTCGGAGCCCATCGTCTCGCGCTTCAACCTGTCGTACTCGACCCTCATCAACCTCTATGACCACACCGGGCGTGGTCTCGTCGAGGCCTATGAGCGCTCGTTTGCGTGGTTCCAACTGCAGCGCAAGGGCAGCGAAGCGCACCGCGCCAAGTTGCGGCGCGCCGCGAAGGCGAGCATCCATCGCAAGATCGACCTCTTGGAGGCCGCCGCCTACCTCGACCCCGAAGCGGGTCTCCTGCCGCGCGCGCGCATCGCGCGGCAGATCAATGGCTACGAGATCCAGATCGCCGAGCTCCTCTTCGACGGCGTCCTCGATGAGCTCGAGCCGGCCGAGATCGCCGCGGTCTTCGTTTCCCTCGTCTACGAAGCCCGGCGTGGCGACTCGAACTTCGTCAAGTTCGACGGGCGCACGAAGCACATCGCCTTCCGCGTCGAGATGGCGGTCCGCCGCTTCACGAGCCTCGAGCTCCAACACGGCTTCGAAGACCCGATCAAGGTCCCGGACTTCGGCCTCTGGCGAGCGACGCTGGCCTGGTGCTCAGGCTGCGACTTCGAAGAGCTCGAAGAGTACACGAGCGTGAGCGCAGGCGATATCGTGCGCGCCTACCGCATGGCCATCCAGATGCTGCGCCAGCTCCAGCACGCACTCACCAAGGACTACCCGCTCTATCGCACGCTCGAGACCGCGCGCATCCAGATGAACCGGGACGTGGTCGACGCGAAGCGCCAGCTCGAGCTCGGCTGAGAGTACGAACCACGTCCGCACAATTGGCGCGACCTCGATAGGATCGTCGAGATGCAAGCCTCAACGAATCCAGCTTCGATCGCGTCAATGCGCGCTCTCGCGCTCCGGCAACACATGTTGCTGCTTTTCGCATTCACGGCCCTGGTCGCTGCCTCCTCGGCGATCGCGCAGTCCACACATCTCATCAACGGCGACTTCGAGACCGGTAACACCAACGGCTGGATTATCGAACCCGCCACGAGCGCGTCGGTCGTCCTCGCAGATGTTCATGGAACCGGCTCGATGAGCCGAGCTCTCGAGGTAAAGGTACCGGCATACGGCGCTGTCCTCGTACGGGAAGCCAATCGGCCGTTTGGTCGGATGGGTTCGGCGGAGGCTTCTCTTTCCGTCCGCGTGGCGTGGCCGGGCGGCAGCATGCGTCCGGTGCGCCTGGCTGTCTCCATGTTCTTAGCCGAGAACCAGCCGACGGTCGAAGCCTTGAGCTGGCATGCGGAAGGCACTCAGCAGACAAAGTTTGGCGCATTTCTCGGTCATCCCGTCAGCGCCTTCAAATACTGGACTGGTGCAGCGTGGCTCTATCGCCTCTTCGTCACGAATGAGAACTCGATCCCCGTAACAGTCTACGTAGACGACCTCGACGTGCGGGATTCCCAGACTCCGATCACGCGCGATCCGTGGGGCACCGTCGATGTGGCGGCGACTCGGCTGCCATTGCGCGTCGAGGCGTTGAGGCCCTTCTACATGACTCTGATGTTCGTCGCCGATCGTCGCGTCTCCCCAATCCAAGTCCCTGGCTACACAGGTCTCTTGGAGGTTGATCCCTCGAGCGCCATCCTCATCGGCTTCGGCTTCGGTAAGATCGATCGCGACTTGCAGCTCGCACCAGTGCCGGTCTTGCGCGGCCGGGAGCTGTGGTTCCAGTCGATCGAACTCGATGTGTACGGCACGCATTATCAATTCGGTCGGCCGCGCCTCGGTGGCTTCTTGAATTGACTTACACAATGCAGTGCTTGCTGGTCAGAACGGAAGGCTGCACTGTCACTGTCGAGGATCAAATCCTGATCTCCGTCCTGGTCAAAGTCCGCGGGTGCATGCTCGGCGTATTGCGCATCCTCTTGGGCAACCCACGTCACCGCCGGATAACACGATTCGTTCACTCCCGCAACAAAGAGGACCACAACCCCGGACACGTCACTCTCTAACTGGAGACCGCGACGGATGGCTACCCGCCGATGCGCAGCGCGACGCCGCCCGAGAAGCTCATTCCGAGCCTGTTGGCAGCTGCGTCGAAGACCGCGATCTGCGAGAAGAGCTCGGCGCCGATCAGTGAGCGCTCCGTCGGCAGGGTCAGCGCGAGGCTGCCGTGGCCTGTGCTGCTCGCGACGCTCGGGATGCTGAAATCGAAGCCCGTCCAGAGGAAGCACGAAGCCGCTCCGAAGACCGCCATGTCGAAGGGCAGCGGAAGCTGTAGCCACGTCGTGCGCGAGAAGCCGAAGAAGTTCACGACGATGGCCGATGCCGGAACGTCGGCATACTCGAGCGAGTAGTGAGCGCCGAGGTCGGGCTGACCGACGCCCCAATGCTGCGGCGCCAAGCGACCAGTCGTCGAGAGACGCGTGAAGGCGAGGACCGGTCCGTAGTTGAGGAAGAGTGACCCGGTCGTCGCAGCACTACCTATCGCATGGACGAGGGCCACGCCAGAACTCTCGGGGTTGCTAGCGTCGATCGCATCGACGTAGTGGAAGACCCTGGCCCCACTGCTCTCGACCTTCGCATCGACCAAGAGGTGCGAGGTCGCGGTGGCAACAAACGAGAAGGGACGGTCGAAGGGGATGCGCACAGAGAAGGCCGAAGCGTCCCTGTTACCGCTCACGTTGTCGGGAAGCTTGAGTCGGCGCTTGGCGAAGACGACCGACGCCGAGCGCACATTGCTCGCAAAGATCGGCGATGCTGCGCGCGCGGGGCTCGTCGCGATGCCGACCGAGCCCTCGGCCTCGATCGAGTAGTCGAGGATCGGAGTACTCGGAGCGACTTCGTCGACGCGAAGCGCGAGCCCGTCCGCCGTGAACGAGTTCGGCAACAACGAAGCATCGAAGAGCACCTGTGTCCGCTGCGCCAGGTTGCTCGTGAAGTAGTTGCAGCGCGAAGCCTGCATCGCAGTCCGCGCCGACGCCGGCAAGAAGAGGAAGGGATCCTGGTCGCGTCGCGTGCCGACACAAGCCTTCCCGTAGGTCAGCAGCTGACCCGGCGTATAGGGCAAGTCCGCCTTCGAGATCGCGAGCGCGAACGGGACGGTCGCGGCGTCGAGCGTCTTGCCGCTCACGCGCAGCTCGAGCTTTTCTGCGCGCGGCGCGCGGAAGCGCAGCGCCTCGACGTTCGTCTGAGGCTCGTCGCTGCGCGCGAGGAGCTGCGAACCCGACCAGACCTCGAGCACGAGGTCGCTGAACTTGACGCTCGCGGTATCCATGCGATTCCAAACGCAAGCCAAGGACCAGGTCCCGCCGGCGGCTGTCGTCAACGAGAAGGACCGCGAGAGCTGCACCGCATCGAGCGTGCTCGAGTAGACACCGGAGCCTTGCGTGTTGGCGGCGTCCAAGAGGGCGTCCTCGCGCAAGTAGCCGAGCCCGAAGGCATCGCGCGTGTCGAAGGGCGGCGTTCGATTGAAGGGCGCAACGTCCTCGAGGGTCGCGACGAGGAGGGCTTTGACCTCGAGCGCCGTGAGGCCAGGACGGTGACCACGCAGCCAAGTCGCTGCCCCAGCGACTTGCGCCGCAGCGAGCGAAGTGCCGCTGTCCTTGAAGTCGGCGGTCTCCACATCCGAAAGCGGACCGACGACAGCGACGCCGTTCGCGACCATGAGCGGATAGATCCCCTGCGGCAGCGCCGCGAGCGGCCCACGCGTCGACGAATCCCACATGACGCGCTGCCCTTGCCCGAGCACCGCACCAACCGGGATGCCATTGACCGCCGCTTGGCTCGAGCGACTCGACGCGCCACCGTTGCCAGCCGCGACGACGACGACGAGGTCAGCGCTCGTCACTGCCCGATCGAGGGCGACCTGCGTCGGGTGCAGCGGATCGGGCGACCCGGCGAAGGGAAAGAGCACGACCTGGGTCTTGAGCACCGGCACGTCGACGAGGACGAGTTGCCAACCTTGCAAGATCGACGCGTAGCTCGCAGCACCGGTCACGTCATCGACGACCGAGTAGCTCGCGACGAGGGCATCGGGCGCGTGACCGTTGTCGGCGGCTGCCGTGCCCCAATCCGCGGCCGTGGCGACGCCGGCGACCAAGGTGCCGTGCGTCAACGCATTCTCGGCCGCGATCTTGCCCGCCTGACGGTTGACGAGAAGACGCGAACCACCTAGACCAGGCCCACTCGTGTCGCGTACGTCGCCCCCCTTGAAGAAGCAACGATGCGGGCGTCGATCGTTCCCGTGCGACGCATCGACCCCGGTATCGAGGACGGCAATGACCGCGCCCTTACCGGTGACTCCCCGTGCTTGCACGAGGTCAGTCGCGTGGTTCTTGCTGTTGGTCGACGAGCGGATCGGCACAACGCTCGCTGGGTACACGACTTCGTCTGGCCACACACGGCGCACGGCAGGGTCCTTTCGGAGCTGCTCGACCTGCTCGGCGCTTGCGTCGACAGCGCATGCCTCAACGATCCAATAGGAGTCGCGAACGACGACGCCGGCCTTCTCGAAGCGCGCGAAGATCGGCGCGCGCTCGCGTGCAATCCGGTCGGTGACATCGCCAGTCTTGGCCTGTGCGACCGCCGGGTCGAGCGCAGGCGCGACCAGCGCGGCGATGTCAGCCGCCGCGACCTCGAGTTCGACGATCCATCGACGAGTTTCGCCCCGCTGCTCCCACGTGTGCGTGCTTGTTGGGGCCGGGGTCGGCGGAGACGAAAGTCCACCGACCTCGGCCGCGACCACGCAGCAAATGACCCAAGAAAGCAGGCAGAGCATCACCTCCCGAGTCTACCTCAATACGGGGCGCTCCTCACGCTCCCGCTGCGCGCGGCACGTAGCGCGGCGACCCAGCCCACCCGAACTTCAAACACAAGATGTCGAAGAAGTCACCGGGCACCGGCGTCATGAGGCAGAAGCGCTGCTGCGAACGGCGTATCGCCACCCGCTGCCCTTGGCCGACTTCGAAGTCGACTTGACCGTCGAAGGTCAAGCGGCCAGACCCCGCGCTCACGTGCAGCTCGACCTCTTGGTCGGCCCTCACGACCAAGGGACGCAGGGGCAAAGCGTGCGAAGCGAGTGGGGTCAGCACCAAGGCCTCGACATCGGGAGCGAGGACGGGACCACCCGCCGACAAGGAGTAGGCCGTCGAGCCGACCGGGGTCGCGACGATGACGCCGTCGCCGACGTAGGTCGTGACCAGGCGCCCACCGACCCGAACTTCGACTTCGATCATGCGCCTGGAATCACCACGCTGGACGACGACGTCGTTGAGCACGTGAATGCTCGAGCCCACGGCGCCGCCGAGGACGGGTGGACCGCTCTCGAGGAGCATGCGCTCTTCGCGGGCGAGTTCACCGCGCATGGCTTTCGCGAGGGCGGCTTCGAGCTGGTCGCGTCCGACCTCGGCCAAGAAGCCGAGCTTGCCGAGGTTGATGCCGAGGGTCGGTCGCTGCTCGCGCCCCATGCGTCGGGCGGCAGACAGAATCGTCCCGTCACCACCGAGCACGACGACGAAGTCGATGCCCGCGGCCGCGGTGATCGGCGCGTCGCGCTGCAACAGCACGTCGACCCTCGCTCCAGCCGGCTCGAGGACCGCCCGCACTCGTCCCAGCACTTCGGCGAGGTCGCCCTTGCTCTCGTCGCCGAGGACGAGGATGCGACGCGACGTCTTCAAACGCCTCGCGCGACGAAGCGAGCGCCGCCGCGCTCGAGTGTTTCGACTTCTTCGCGCACGACGCGTTCGATGCCGGCGGCGTCCAGCCCCAACTGAGCGAGGATCTGCTGGCGACTCGCGTGTTCGTGCACTTCGTCGGAGACCGCGAGGACACGCACGCGCGGCATGCGCCCGCTCGGCAAGTCGTGCAAGGTGTCGATGAAGATCGACCCGAGGCCGCCGTGACGCACGTGGTCTTCAACCGTGACGACGACATCGAAGCGGCTGCGCAGGTCGCGCACGAGCTCGGCATCGAAGGGCTTGGCGAAGCGCGCGTTGACGACTTCGCACTCGATGCCGTCCGCCGCCAAGCGCGCAGCAGCCTCCATCGACGCCTCGACCATGGGTCCGTAAGCGACGATGGCGATCGCGTCGCCACGGCGCAGTGTCTCGGCCTTGCCGAGCTCGATCGCGGGGCGCAGCGACGCGGCTTCGCCGGCTGGCGCAGTGCCGCGCGGATAGCGAAGCGCGCTCGGTGTCTCGAGTTCGATCGCGAAGTCCAACATCATGCCGAGTTCGACGCCGTCGCGCGGCGCCATGAGGACCATGCCCGGGAAGCCACCGAGATAGGCGATGTCGTAGACGCCGTTGTGCGTCGCCCCGTCTTCACCGACGAGACCGCTGCGATCGAGCGCAAAGACCACCGGTAGCTTTTGGAGCACGACTTCCTGGAAGACCTGGTCGAAGCCGCGCTGCAAGAACGTCGAGTAGATCGCCGCCACGGGCTTCGAGCCCGCCGTTGCGAGTCCCGACGCGAAGGCAACGGTGTGCTGCTCGGCGATGCCGCAGTCGAGCGCGCGCTGCGGGAAGCGCTCGAAGAAGTCGAGCAGGCCGGTCCCCTCGGGCATCGCTGCCGTGAGCGCGACGATGCGCTCGTCACGCTCGGCAGCACGCAGCAAGGCCTCGGCGAACCACTCGGTCCAAGCTCGCGCAACGACCTTGGGCTTTTGCGGAACGAGCACCGTCGGTTCGGTGCCAGCGGTCTTGGGTGCGGGCTTCGCGGCGTGAGCTCGGTCGGGACGCGTCTCCGACCCGGGCACGCCCTTGCCCTTCTGCGTGCGAACGTGCAGCAGGACGACGCCATCCAGTTGGCGCACGTGCTCGAGGGTGTCGAGCACCTCGTTCATGTCGTGCCCGTCGATCGGCCCGTAGTAGTGGGTCCCGAAGGCTTCGAAGAGCTGGGTCGGCGAAATCGTCGACTGCGCGATCTTGAGCAGCTGCTCGAGGCTCTCTTCGACCTTCTCGCCGATGACGGGCATCTTCTGCAAGAGCTGGTGCAGCGTCTTCTTGGCGTGCCGGAAGATCGGGCCGCTGCGTACCTTGGTCAAGTACGACGACAACGCGCCGACCGTCTTAGCGATCGACCAGTGGTTGTCGTTGAGGATGACGATCAGGTTCTTGCCGAGCGAGCCACCGTGGTTCATCGCTTCGAAGGCGACCCCGCAGCCGAAGGCCGCGTCACCGACGAGGGCGACGACGTTGCGCTCGCGACCACGCAGGGCGTCGCCGTACTTGATGCCGAGGGCGGTCGAGATCGCCGTGCCTGCATGCCCCATCGTGTAGACGTCGTAGGGCGACTCGAAGCGATTCGTGAAGCCCGAGAGGCCGTCCTTCTGCCGCAGAGTCGGCATGGCCTCTTTGCGACCGGTCAGGATCTTGTGCGGATAGCACTGGTGACCAACATCGAAGACGAGGCGGTCCTCTCGGAAGTCGAAGAGGTAGTGCAAGGCGACCGTGAGCTCGACGACCCCCATCCCCGAGCCCAAGTGGCCACCCGTCTTGCTGACCGTCTCGAGGATGAAGCTGCGCATCTCGGCGCAGAGCTGGGGCAGGTCCTCACGCGGCAGAGCCTTGAGGTCTTCGGGCCAAGCCACGCGATCGAGAAGAGGAAGGGCGTCGGTCATTGTTGGTCTCGGGAGGATCTCTCGAGTCGATGATGCCACGACTCCGAGTGGACTAGGCGCGCTCCGGTGCTTCAGCGCCCGCTACTCACAAGTGGCGTGCAACGACGAACTCTGCAAGATCGTCGAGGAAGTGGCGGGCGGTTTCCACCCCTTTGAGGCTTTCGAGGCGGCGGCGGGCCGACTGGATGAGGTCGCGCGCGGCGGCCCGACTCGCCTCGAGGCCGACGCAGGCGGGCCATGTCGCCTTGCCGGCTTCCTTGTCCTTGCCCGCGGTCTTTCCGAGCGCGGACGATGTCCCGGTCTCGTCGAGGCAATCGTCGACGATCTGGAAGGCGAGGCCCAGCTCACGGCCGAAGGCAGCGAGCTCGCGTCGCTCCGCCTCGGGGGCCGAAGCGAGGACCGCACCGATCTCGACCGCAGCGGCGATCAGGGCCGCGGTCTTTTGCTCGTGGATGGCCCGAACCCGGTCGAGGTCGGGCACGACACCCTCGGCTTCGAGGTCCCGCTGCTGGCCGCCGACCATGCCGCAGCGCCCAGCGGCCTTGGCGAGCAGGCGTGCGGCCTCGAGCCGCGCCGCCGCAGGCGCCGGCCCGTCGACGACGAGCTCGAAGGCCAAGGCCTGCAAGGCATCGCCTGCGAGGACGGCTGTCGCTTCGTCCCAGACCTTGTGCACGGTCGGCCGCCCGCGCCGCAGGTCATCGTCGTCCATGCAGGGCATGTCGTCGTGCACGAGCGAGTAGACGTGCAGGCACTCGAGGGCCAGGGCCGCCGGCCAGGCAAGCTCGGCGTTGTCGTCGAAGACCGCCGCGCTCGCGAGGACGAGGGCCGGGCGCAGACGCTTGCCACCGCCGAGCGCCGCGTGGGCCATGGCCGCCGCCAAGGTCGCTGGTGTCGTCGGCTCCGCCGCGAGGACGCCGCCGAGCCGCCGTTCGACCTCTTCGGCAATCTCCGCCAAGCGCGCCGTGAGTCGCTGACCGAATTCCATCGCCGTTTTCTACAGAAGGGTGCCCCCCTCAGCCATCCTTGCTGCGCACCATCCCCATGAGGGTGCGCTTGACCATCGTCGGCGCAGCGCCAGCGACGTGCATGCGATAGTCGCGGTCGCGCGGCAGGTCGATCTTGCCGAGGGTCGACTCGATGAAGCCGTCGCGTAGCAGAAACTCGACGCGACCCGAGGCATCGTCGACGAAGACCTCGAGCCGCTTGGCCTGAATGCGCCGCTGCCAGATGCCATGCTCGTTGCAGACGACGAGTTCGACGTCGTGCAGACGAGGCATGTCGATGGCGCCGACACTCTGGAGCCTGAAGCGCTGCTCCCCCACGATGCCTTCGAGGAAGCTCTCGAAGCGCTCGCGCCACAGCCCTCGTTCGATGAGGCTCTCGATGGGCTTCGGCGCTTCGACGACGGTCTCGGGCCAAGTGCCGGTCAAGTGGACGAGCGGCTCGAGCTCGGCGATGAAGGCACGCGGGCTCTCGAGTTCGAAGCGCAGCCGCTGCTCAGCGAGCTGCGGCCGGTCGACGCCGCCGATCGTCTCGACGACGTCTTGCATCACGATCGTCGCCACCTGCGTCGAGCGATCGACCTCGATGCGCGCCTTCGCAGCCCGGTAGAGGCCGATGGGCACACCGTCGCCGTCGAGGCTCAAGAGACGCAGGCTCGCGATTTCGCCGCCTTCGACGGCGCTGACATCATGGACCCGAAGCTGGGCGCGACCGTAGACGCGGATCGCGTGGTTGAGCCGCTGGATGAGGGCGATGCGGGCCCTCACGTCTTCGATATCTGGCTGCTCCGGTGGCGGTGCCGCGGCGGCTGAAGCCGCTGCCTGGACTCCGTTGGCCTCGCGGGCGAGCTGACCGACGAGGTCGACGAGCTTGCGCCGCGCGTCCTCGGTCTGGATGAGGTCGGTCTCGAGCTTGGCGTTGCGCTGCATGAGCTCGAGGAGCCGCTGCGCGCTGCGCGCTGCGTCGGCTGTGGCGTCGTCGACGGCATCATGTGCGATCGCGCGTTCACTCGCCTCCTCGCTCAGCTCGACCTCGAGGCGGCGGCGCTCGGCGCGCTCGCCGAGCCAGAGCAGAGCGAGCAGCGAAAAGCCTGCGCCGACCAGGAAGAAGACGCCGAGGGTCCCAGAACTCGCTGGCCTCAGGACTTCTTCGAGTCTCCGTCCTTCGGCGCTTCGGTCCGGAAGCCCTCCTTGTCCCAGTTCGAGCTCTTGTTCTCGTTCCACCACTTCGTCCACTCCTGGACATCTTTGATCGACTGACCGGTCAAGCGTCCAAGGGTCTTCATCCACGGATCCTGAATGGCAGCGTAGCGCTGCACCCACATCTCGCGCTCCAAGTTGTTGGGATCGAGGTTCTCCTTGGACTTGGCGTAGGACTCTTCGAGGGACTTGACGAGCTTCTCGAAGATGTCTTTCCGAAGACCTTGGTCGAAGCGAGCGTAGTTCCCGAGCGCCTCACCCGCCTTGGCGCGCGCCTGATCGTCGTTGTCCTTGAGGGCTATGTCGAGCAGCAGATCGACATAGCGCTTGTCTGCGGGGCGACCGAGGAGGCGGACGAGCTGCGCGCGCATCGTCGACCAGTCTTGCTTCTTGAAGCGCCGGTCGTCGACCACCTTCGCGAGTTCGCTCGCACCCAAGCCGCCGAAGCGAGAGAGGGCCTCGCCC
>CALLZN010000096.1 GCA_937858895.1 uncultured bacterium
GATCGAAGCGCGCTTCGCCGAAGCGCGCGAGCGCCGCGCCTACTTCGACGCGCACCGCGACGAAGTCGAAGACGTGTTGTTGCAAGGCGCCGCCCGAGCTCGCAGCATCGCGCGCGCGGTCACCGACCGAGCCCGCGCAGCCTGCGGCCTCGCTTGAGCG
Organism: uncultured bacterium; assembly: GCA_937858895.1. Taxonomy (GTDB): domain Bacteria; phylum Planctomycetota; class UBA1135; order UBA1135; genus JACKHW01. The sequence goes on from CALLZN010000096.1 coordinate 161, forward strand.
GCGACGCCTTGCGCTTCCGCTATCTCGAGCGCAGCGACGCGCGTCGCCTGCCTTGGCGCAACGGCAAGGGGACGACCGAAGAGCTCGCGATCGCGCCCGCTGCGAAGACCTCGACTTCGTTTGGCGCCTCGCGCGCGCACCCATCGTCGAGTCGGGGCCTTTCTCGGACTTCTCGGGCTACGAGCGACTGCTCGTGCCGGTCGAAGTCGAAGCGCGCCATCGCGACGCCGTCGTGCTCGAACTCGACCACGATGGGGGAGCCCCGCGGGGCTTGAAGCTCGGCCAGGTCCACGCGTTTTCGGGCGCCGCCAAGACCTCGTGTCGCCTACGGCACGGCCCCGTCGTCGACCTCAACGTGCTCTACAAGAGCGAAGTCTGCGCAGCCGCTCTCGCCTATCACGAAAGCCGCTCGGAGTCCGAGGCGCCACTGGACTTGGAGCTCGAACTCGCCGCACGCGAAGACCTCGTCGTGGTCGCCCTCGCTGACAGCATCGAGCTGCGTGATCTCACTGCTGACGCCTTACCGATCCTCGGTGGCGACGCAGTCTGGATCGAAGGACCGAGCGAAAAGCGCACGACGCCACCTCGCATCCGCGTCACCGCGCGACACCCCTTCGTCACGGCACGCTTCGTCGAACTTCCTGTATCACACCACTAGCTCTGAAATGATGTCCGCGCCTTCGACGCCGACGAGCTTCTGGTCGAGGCCCGCATAGAAGTAGCTGAGCCGGTTCGGATCGAGGCCCAACTGGTGGAGGATGGTCGCGTGCAGCTGCTTGACGTGCAGCGGCTTGTCGACCGCTTCGTTGCCGAGCTCGTCGGTCGTGCCGACCGAGACCCCGCCCTTGATGCCGCCGCCAGCGAGCCACATCGTGAAGCCCGCCGAGTTGTGGTCACGGCCCGTCCCCTCGGCGTACTCGGCCGTCGGCTGGCGACCGAACTCGCCACCCCAGACCACGATGGTTTCGTCGAGGAGGCCGCGGCGCTCGAGGTCGGTGAGCAAGGCCGCGATCGGCTTGTCGGTGCGACCTGCGTGGTAGTTGTGGTTCTTCTCGAGGTCGCCGTGGGCGTCCCAGTTGGCGTCGTTGTGGTTGCCGCCGCTGTAGACCTGGACGAAGCGCACTCCGCGTTCGACGAGGCGGCGCGCGAGCAGGCACTTGCGCCCGAACTCGCGCGTCTTCGGGTCGTCGATGCCATAGAGCGACTGCGTCGCCTCGTCCTCAGACTGCCAGTCGACAGCCTCGGGCGCGTGGCGCTGCATCTTGAAGGCCAGCTCGTAGCTCGCGATGCGCGCTAGCAACTCGCTGTTGTCCTTGCGCGCTGCGCGATGCTCTTCGTTGAAGCCCTTCATTGCGTCGAGCAAGCGGCGCTGCTGGGCCTCCGAGAGCCCGTCCGGTCGCGCGAGGTCGAGGATGGGGCTGCCCTTGCCGCGCAAGACCGTGCCTTGGTAGACGGCGGGCATGTAGCCGCTCGACCAGTTCTTCGCGCCGCTGATCGGACCGCCGGTCTCATCGAGCATGACGACGTAGCCGGGCAGGTTCTCGTTCATCGTCCCGAGGCCGTAGTTGACCCAGGAGCCAAGTGATGGGGCGCCCGAGAGAATGCGGCCCGAGTTCATCATCAGCATGGCCGAGCCGTGCAGCGGCGACTCGGCATAGAGCGAGTGCAAGAAGGCCATCTTGTCGACCTGCTTGCCGAGCTGCGGAAAGAGGTCCGAGACCCACTTGCCGCACTGGCCGTACTGCTGGAACTTCCACTTGGGGCCGACCACGCGCCCCTGCGCCTTCGTGCCGCCGCGGCCCTTGGTCTTGATGTCGATGGTTTTGCCATCGAGGGGGTAGAGCGCTGGCTTGTAATCGAAGGTGTCGACGTGCGAGGGCCCGCCGTACATGAACAAGAAGATCACGCTCTTCGCCTTCGCCGGGAAGCGCGGCGCCTTGGCCGCCAGCGGGTTGACGAAGGGAACATCGTCGTCGCGCTGCCCCGCTCCGCAGGTCTTGCCTTCGCGCGCCAGCAAGTCAACGAGCGGCAGGGCGCCGAAGCCGCCGGCTGTCTGCCAGAGGAACTCGCGTCGCGTGCGCCCACAGAAGTGATTCGGAGCTCTTTGCATCAGCAGGTCCTCAGTCGAGGTAAACGAATTCATTGAGGTTCAAGAAAACAAGGCAAAGGCGCTCGAAGGCGCGCTGCGCGTCGAGGCCGTGGTCCTGCATGAGGTCGCGGTAGAGCTCCGTGGCGCGCAGCACTTCGCGCTCACGCACCGGTCGCTGGACGACGAGGCCGAGGCCGCGGCGGATGCGCTCGTCGAGCTCCGGCGCCTCGGCTTCGAGGCGGCGCGCGAACTTGGCGGCCTCTTCGTGGAGGAAGGCACCATTCAACATCGTGAGCGCCTGCGTCGGCTGGGTCGTCACGAAGCGCACGGGGCAAGTCGCATCAGTGTCCGCAAGATCGTGCGCGGTAAGGAAGGGCAGCAGCAAAGACCGCTTGACGAAGATGTAGAGGCTGCGCCGCGCCGCCTCGAGCGGCGTCGACTGTCCCCAGGCGGCCTCGGGCCGCGACGACGTCGCGAGCACCTCGGCGGGCATGGTCGGGTAGATCGAAGGCCCGCCGAGGCCGAGCTGCAAGGTCCCGTTGACCGCGAGGATCGAATCGCGCAGCTCTTCGGCCGTGAGGCGCCGCGGATCGAAGCGCCAGAAGGCATCGTTCTGCGGATCGAAGGCGAGGCACGCTTCGTCTGCGCGCGAGCTGCGCCGATAGGCCGCCGAGAGCAGGATCTTCCGTCGCAGACGCTTGAGGCTCCATGCGTCGTCGCGCAGCTCGCAGGCGAGCCAGTCGAGCAGCTCCCGATGCGTCGGGTCGTCGCCGAGGCGGCCGAACTCGTTCGACGAGCGCACGATGCCACGACCGAAGTGTTGCTGCCAGATGCGGTTCGCGATCACGCGCGCGGTCATGGGGTTGTCGTCGGACGTGATCCAACGCGCGAGCGCGAGGCGGCGGCCCGAGCTCCGCTCGGTCGCGACGATGTCGGGCGCAGCGAAGTCGCCAAGCATCTTGGGGAAGCCCGGCTGCACTTCTTGTCCCTTGGCGTGCACGTTGCCGCGCAGGCGGACGTAGCTCTTCGCCTCGTCATCGGGTCCGCCGCGGCGGCGGCCCTCCTTGGCACAGAGAAAAGTCAGCGTCTTGACCTCGGGCTTGCTGAGGCGCGTCCAAGCATCGATGTCGGCGCGCAGCGCCTTGGCTGCCTCGGCCCCGTCGCTGGCTTCGACCGCGGCCTCGGTCTCGGCGCTCGCGTCTGCACCCAAGGTGAAGACGACGATCTCACGCTGTGAGAGCACGCGGTCGTAGATGCAGACGTCGCCGATGTCGCCCTCGAAGAAGTGATTGGTTTCCGCAAGCCGGCCGAGGCGTAGCTCGCGCGGCGTCGTCAAAGACTTCTTGCTCGCGATCGCCTCCGCGACCAAGGCGCCGTCGACGTGCAAGGCGATGCGCCCGCTCGAGAGCTCGCGCGTGAAGGCGACCTCGTGCCACTGCCCATCGTCGTAGCCTGGCTGCGAGACGATCGAAATCTCGGGGTCGCCACAGCCGGCGCTGATGCGGCCACCGGCGAGGATAGCTGTCCCGAAGTCCTGGACGATGCCCGGCACCTCGCCGTCGACGAGGCCATCGCCATGGTGCCAGCGATAAAAGCCAGCTCCCGAGGCAGCGTGCTTCGTCCGGAAGCGAAAGAGGATCGTGAAGTCGTCCTGGACCTTGCGCGGGATGCTCGCCCAGTCGTCGCGGCCATCGAAGCGCAGATAGCGACCGCGCGCGTCCTCGAGGACCGCGGCGCCGCGCACGTTGAGGTCGGCCGAGGACGTCGTATCCAGCTTGCGCAGGTCCGCAACCAGGCCGTCGTCGGACACGAACCGCGCCTGCGCGCTCGTCGCGACACGGGCCGCACGTTGGGCGATGCGTTCGCGTAGGACGGTCCGCTCACGCTCGAAGCGCGCCATGCGCGCGTGGTTGCCGTCCGGCCCCTCGTCGATGCCCTCGGTCGTGACGAAGTTGCGCGGCGTGATCGCGTTGCCACCGCCGACCTTGTAAGGCTTCAAGTTCTCGAAGAAGGCCAGGAAGCGATAGTAGTCCTCGGTCGGCAGCGGGTCCTTCTTGTGGTCGTGGCAGCGCGCGCAGCCCATCGAAACGCCGAGGAAGACCCGCGCTGTCGTGTCGGCCATACCGTCGAGGTCGTCGTAGACCGCTTGCAAGGGATCGGTCGGCTCGTCGTCGCGAATCCCGAGGTGCAGGTAGCCAGTCGCGATGCGATCGCGGCGCGTCGCACCCGGGACTTCGTCACCCGCGATCTGCAGCGTCACGAAGCGGTCATAGGGCATGTCTTCGTTCATCGCGTCGACGACGAAGTCGCGGTAGAGCCAAGCCCCGTCCTTGTTGCGATCCCGCTCGTAGCTATCGGTCTCGGCCCAGCGCACGAGGTCGAGCCAGCGGCGTGCCTGATGCACGCCGTACTGCGGTGAGGCCAAGAGCGCGTCGACCTGGCGCTCGTAGGCCTGCGGGTGCTCGTCGGCGACGAAGCTCGCGACTTGTTCCGGCGTCGGCGGCAAGCCCGTGAGGTCATAGAAGACGCGCCGCAGCAAGACGCCGCGCGGAGCCTCCTGCACCGCCAGCAGGCCTCGCTGCACGTGGCCGGCTTCGATGAAGCGATCGATCGGATCGCTCGCGCTGCCCGCAGGGAGGGCCGGTCGTTGGAGGCGCTCGTAGCACCAGCGCTTTGCTCTCTGTTGGTCCTGGCCACGGGCCAGGGAGCCGAGCAACAAGACGAGCGCCGCAGTGAAAGCGACTCTGCGCGAAGCGGTCAGGCTGGCTTGAAGAGAGACGAGACCTTGCGAGGGGGGCGCTGGCATGGCGCGAGAGCATAGCGCCTAGGGACAGCGGCGACGAGCAGGCTGCGCTGTGGCTCGGAACGAGCGTCACTTCGCTTCGGAACTGCTCCCTGGCAAGGCCCGCGGCCCGCCGCCCTTTTCACGAAGCGGCCGGTGCAAGTCGATGCTAGCGCCGTCTCGCAGGCCGTCGTGGTAGACCTGGTTGCAGCGCGTCGTCCGTGTCGTGGTCCTCGTGTAGGGATAGAGCCAACGGACGTGGGCCTCGAGTTCGGCGTCGCGCAGCGGCACGAGGCCGTACTCGACCTCGTCGACCTGTTGCTGCGCTTCGAGCTTTTTGTGGAAGCCGTGCAAGAGCCCATCGAAGTAGCGCCGTCGCTCAGCATCGCCGCGCAGACGGCGTTGCGCGCGATACTCGCGCCAGATCCGCTGAACCGTGTCGGCGAGCCAGTCGTGCACCCAAGCGGCAAGGTCGACGTCACCCTTGCGCCCGTGGATCTCGAGGGCAGACCCGCTCTTCAAGGTCAGCGCGTCGAAGCTCGGGACCCAGATCGCGGTCACGAAAAAGAAGTCGGTGAGGATGCGCCCGCGTGCGTACTCCCAGCCGGCATGTCGGCCCTTGACCTCGCCGAGGATGCGGCGATCGAAGCCGCTCTCTTGGTCGAGGTCGGCGACTTCGAGTTTGTGCGCGTGCAAGAGCGAGCGCGCCTTGCGCATCGCGGCGGCCGCTTCGTTCTCGTTGCTGCTCGATCCGAGGGCGAGCAGCTTGCGGATCGTCGCGACGATCTTGGGTTCTGCCGCCTCGGCGCCGTCGCTGTGCTTGCTGTCGCGGCTCGAGCAAGGCTGCGCCCGCGCGCGCGGGTCGGCACGCACGCGGCGGCAAGCTTCACGAAAGGCAGGGCCGTGCGGGGCTTCGTCGTGCGCGCCCAAGACCTCGTCCGTGAACTGGTGGGCCACTTCGTGGCGCAGGGTCTCGAGGACCGCGGACCAGGGATCTCGCAGGATATGCCGGCCGGCGATGCGGATGCGGCGCAGATGGGCGTTCCAGTCGCCGAGCGTCGCCTCGCTGTCCCAGGTGACCTCGATCTGGGGGCTCCTTAGAGCGTCGCGGAGATACGTGGAGTTGATCGTTTTCCAGGCGGTCAGCAACTCGTGGCACCAGAGTTCCGTCAAGTCCACCTGCTCTTCTCTCCGTTCGACTCAGCGCCCGCTCCGATGCAGTGAGGTGGCCGGACGCCAATCCCTTCCGCGTCGCTATGCTATGCCCCCATGAAGTCTCCCTCCACTTCGTCTCGCCGCGCCTTCCTCGCGCGGGCCTCGGCCCTCACGCTCTCGGCCTCGGTCGCGCGCGTTCCGCTCGGGAAGCGCAGGGTCGTACCGAGTCCGGGACCTCGCGCCGACTCGGTCATTCAGATCTTCTTGCAGGGTGGGCTCAGCCAGCACGAGTCCTTCGACCCGAAGCCTGAGGCGCCGCTCGAGTACCGCGGCGAAGTGGGGGCCATCCCGACCGTCGTCGATGGCGTGCAGTTCTCGCGCCTGCTCGCGCGCTCGGCCAAGGTCGCGGATCGCTTCGCCGTCATTCGCTCGATGACCCACACCGAGGCGGCGCACGAACGCGGCACCCACGGCATGCTGACGGGTTACGCGCCGAGCCCGGCCTTGACCTACCCGAGCCTCGGCGCGGTCGTTGCTCACGAGCTCGGCAGTCGCGCCTCCTTGCCAGCCTATGTCGCTCTGCCCGACGCCGGCGAGCCCTACCTCGGCACCGGTTACCTCGGAAGCGCGCATGCTGCCTTCGCGCCCGGTGGTGATCCGAGTCGGGGTGAGTTCCGCGTGCGTGACCTCGACATGCCGCGCGGCGTGTCGGAGCTTCGGGCAACGCGACGGCGGGACCTGCTCCGCGAACTCGATGAAGGGCTCGATGCGCGTGCACCTGAGTTCATGGACTGCGACGCGGTCGCGGCGACACAGTCCTTCTATGACCAGGCCTTCGACCTCGTGGGCTCGGACAAGGCCAAGGAGGCCTTTCGCATCGACAAAGAGAACGACAAGACGCGTGACGCCTACGGTCGCACGAGCCTCGGTCAACGGCTCTTGCTTGCGCGTCGCCTCACGGGGGCGGGCGTGCGCTGGGTCACGGTGCGCGACGGGGGATGGGACCACCACCAGCGCATCGCGACGGCCATGCCGCCGCGGCTCGCGGCCTTCGACCAGGGCTTTAGCGCTCTCCTGCGCGACCTCGAGGCCTCAGGTCGCCTCGCTTCGACCCTAGTCCTCGTCGTGACCGAGTTCGGGCGCACGCCGCGCCTCAACCGCGACGCGGGCCGAGACCACTGGCCGCGTGTCTTCTCGATCGCGCTTGCGGGTGGCGGTATCGCCGGGGGCCGCGTGCTCGGCTCGAGCGACGAGGTCGGGGCGAGCGTGGCCACAGATCCCGTCACGCCGAGTGACCTCGCGATGACGACGCTGCAGCTCTGCGGCGTCGACTACGACAAGCGCCTCATGGCTCCCGGTGGCCGTCCGGTTGCGATCGCGCGCGATGGCCGCGTGCTGCGAGAGCTGCTTGCATGAGGAGCCTGCCTCGGTCCTGGATACGAGGCCTAGCCCTCGTGGCTCTGTTCTCGCTGCACCCGCCGCTTGCGGCCCAAGTCTGGCCGAAGACGAGCTTCGTCCGTCCCCACGGCGCTCTTCGCGGCTCAGTCGTCGAAGTCCACATTCATGGCACGGGCCTCGGCACGGCGCGCGAACTCTGCTTCGCGATGGCGCCGGGGCACGGACAGCAAGATCACGGCATCGAAGTGACGAGCCTGCAAGCGCGGAACGACAGCCTCGTCGTCGCCACGCTCGCGCTGGCTGCGGATGCCGCACCGGGACTGCGCTTGCTCCGTGTGCGCACAGACCATGGGCTTTCGGGCGTCGAGCTCTTCCGTGTCGGTACGCGGGCGCGCGTGCCCGAGCGAGAGAAGAACGACAGCGCGGCCGAGGCCCAGGACATCGACCTCGACACTTGCGTCGACGCGAGCTTGAGCTCGGGCGACGTCGACTACTTCGCGTTGCGCGTCGTCGAGGCCACGAGCGTGCGCTTGGAGGTCTTCGGCGTGCGGCTCGGTGATGGCGCGATCGATCCGCGGCTCGCCGTGCATGATGAGGCGGGGGGCGGGGTCGCCGAAGCCGACGACTGCCTCTTGGGGCGCATGGACCCAATCGTGCGCTTCGACGCGCAGCCGGGTCGTTACACGATCGCGGTTCGCGACAGCGCTTGGCGCGGCGCAGCCCAAGGTGCGGACTACGAACTGCACGTCGGCGGTTTTCCGCGTCCCAGCTTGACATGGCCGCTCGCGGTCGAGGCCGGGAAGGCGTGTCGCTTGCAGCTCCTCGGGGATCCCGAAGTCGAAGGCCGCGGCTACGTCTTCACGGCGCCGACGGCCTGCGATGCGACGCAGGGCGGGACTGGCTACGCTGCCTTCTATCCCTTTGTTCCAATGGGTGTTCAGATGGGCTTCGCCCCGCCCTTCTTTGCTGCGGCCTCGAGAACAGAGGCGCGCGTCGCGCCCTCACCGCTCTACGTCCGCGTCTCCTCGCTCGAGACCATCTACGAGGCGGCGAAGGGCGCGGCCGGGACGGACGCTGTGACAAGTGTCGCGCCCAGGAGCGCGCAGGCCGGCATCGCTTTCGAAGGCTGCCTCGCCACGCCTGACGAGCGTGATCACATGCACTTCACCGCCAAGAAGGGGGAGCGCCTCCGCGTCCAGGTCTTCGCGCGGAGGCTGCGCTCGCCGGTCGACGCAGTGGCGATCGTGCGCAAGCGTGGTCGGCCGCCGCTCGTCGTCGCGGACGACGTGGGGACCTCCCTCGACCCCGACTTCGAGTGCAGCATCGCGGAAGACGGCGAGCACGAGATCGAAATCTTCGACCGGCTCGGGTCCTTTGGTCCCTTGCATCGCTACCGCGTCGAAGTCGAGCCCCGTCGCGCCGAGGCGTCGGCCCGCATCCTCGCGGCCGGCCGCGACGAGGACCACGCGGTGAACGTCGCACGGGCGGCGCGCATGGGCTTGCGCATCACGACGAGCGGCGTGCCCGCGGGCACACGCTGCCGCCTTGTCGGCCTGCCGCCCAAGTGCTCGAGCGAGGTCGTGACGCTGGAACGTGGTCAGAGCGTCCTCGACTTCGTCGTGGCAGCCGACGCCGATGCCGCACTGGCCTCTGCGAGCCTGGAACTCGAGATGGCGGCGAAGGGTAGCGACGCTTGGAAGCCCTTGCCGCTGCAACAACCCGTCGAGCTCGTGCGCGTCCAGAACAACCAGCCGTATCTGACGACCATGGAGTCGCGCATTCCCTTCGCCGTCACGGCGCAACTGCCCTTCCAAATCGAGGCCGTGAAGCCGCTGCAAGCGCTCACGCGCGGCACGAGCCTCGCGCTCTCAGTCCGCGCCGTCCGGGACAAGCGCGCCGGTGGGAACCTGCGGCTGCGCGCGCTCTCGGCGCCGCCCGGCATCGTCGTCGGGACGGCCACGCTCAGCGGCGACGCAGCGACCCTCGAAGTGCGCGCGAGCGAAGGAGCAGCGCTCGGTGAGCCCCGCCTGCACATCGTCGCGCGCCGCTACGGGCGCAACGGGCACTACGAGTTGACTTCGGCCCCGGTCGTCGTGACCGTCGTCGAGGCCGCAAAGACGGACGCAAAGCCGGAGGGGACACGATGAAGCCTGTTGCACTTCGTGCGCTCTTCCTGAGCGCGGTCGGCGCCGTCTCGCTCGCGGGCCAAGCCGCGGCGGATACGGATCGCGCGTCGACCGGTGAGCAGCGCGACAGCGTCGTCGCGATTCGCGTCTTGCCGAGTGCCCTCGTGCTCGATGACGCGAGCGACCAGCCGCGCGTGCTCGTCCTCGCGACGACACAAAGCGGCACCCACTTCGATGTCACGAAGGAAGCGAGCTTCGCGACGGCGGGCCTCGCCGTCGTCGAAGGCGGGCTCGTCCGCGCGACGCGGACCGGCAAGGGCACGTTGCGCGCTCAGTTCGGCGGCCACACTGGGCAGATCGACTTGACCTGTTCGAGCGTCGGCCTCGAGCGCAAGGTCAGCTTCGTGCGCGACGTGTTGCCGACCTTGACACGCGCTGGATGCAACCAAGGCGCGTGCCACGGGTCGGCTTCGGGCAAGAACGGCTTTGCGCTCAGCCTCTTCGGCTACGACCCCGAGCGCGACCACTACGCACTGGCACAGGAGTGGAAGGGACGTCGCGTCGACCGCCTCGAGACCGACGAGAGCCTCGTGTTGTTGAAGGCCTGCCGTCAAGTCGCCCACAAGGGCGGCCAGCGCTTCGACAAGGAGAGCGAGCACTACCGCGTGCTCGCGGACTGGATTCGCGCCGGAGCGCCGAGCGACATCGGGAATGCTGCGCGCGTCGTCGACCTGCGCATCGAACCGGCCTCGCTCGTGCTGACGACCGAGGCCGGTCGGCAGCGGGTGCCGCTCATCGTGCGCGCGATCTACGACGACGGCCAGGATCGCGACGTGTCACGACTCGCGCTGCTGAGCACGACCGACGCTTCGGTCATCGACCTCGAAGCGGTCGACACCGCGCCGACCCTCGTCGCCAAGGCTCGGGGTGAAGTGACCGTGCTCGCGCGCTTCGCGAGCTCGGCGGCCACGCTGCGCGTCCTCGTGCACGACGAAGCTTCGAAAGACTTTGCCTGGCCCGAGGGCGAGGCCGCGGCGACGACCCTTGTCGATCGCCACTTGAACGAACGGCTGCGGGAGCTGCGCATCGCGCCGCAGGCGCGCTGCTCGGACGAGGTCTTCGTACGCCGTGCCTACATCGACCTCGTCGGCACCCTGCCGAGCGTGGCTGAGACCAAGGCCTTCCTCGCCTCGACCGACCCAGGCAAGCGCCCTGCGCTCATCGACCACCTCGTGGCAACGACGGCCTTCAGTGAGTACTTGGCCCTCGAGTGGGTCGAGGCCTTGCGCATCGAGGCGCGTCGCCTCGACGAGAAGGGCGCGCGCCTCTTCGACGAGTGGGTGCGTGCACAGTTCGTGGCGCGGCGGCGCTTCGACGAAGTCGTGCGGGACATGGTGACGGCGAGCGGGCCGAGCTTCGCGGTACCGCAGGTCAATCTCTACGTCGTCGAGCGGGATCCCAAGCTCATCGCCGAGCACGTGGCCCAGGCCTTCCTCGGCGTGCGCCTGTCGTGCGCGCAGTGCCACGACCATCCCTTCGAGCGCTGGACGATGGACGACTACTACGGCTTTGCGGCCTTCTTCGCGCGCGTGACGCAGAAGCGCGGCGAGGACGTGCGCGAGCGCATCGTCTATGCCCGCCCGTCGGGTGAGGTGCTGCACGCTCGGACCAAGAAGCCGGCCGCGCCCAAGTTCCTCGGTGCCGAAGTGTACAAGGACGCGGCTGGTGCCGATCGACGGACCGCCTTCGCCGCCTGGCTCACGGCGCGCGACAATCCGTGGTTCGCGCGCAACGTCGCCAACCGGCTCTTCGCTCGCGTCTTCAAGCGCGGCATCGTCGACGCCGTCGACGACGTACGCATCAGCAATCCGGCCTCACACCCGGCCCTGCTCGATGCCTTGGCGCAGCGCCTGGCGGACCTCGACTACGATCTCGGTCGCTTCGTCGCCGAGCTCTGCAAGACGAGGGCTTACGAGCGTGGCGCCTTACCGAGTACTGCCGCTCCGACGAGCTTTGCAGGCCGCATTCCGCAGCGCCTCGACGCCGAGGTGCTCTACGAGGCCGTCGCCGAGTTGACCGCCGTGCGCACGCGGGCGCGGGGGGCTGGCCCCATGGAGCGCGCCTACGAGCTCAAGCCGGGGGCGACCCTACCGCGCTTCCTCGGCCTCTTCGGTCGTTCGCAGCGCGAGTCGGCCTGTACCTGCGAGCGCAGCGAAGAGCCCAACCTGGCCCAGATCCTGCACCTGCAGAACGGTCCCGAGATCGAAGAGATGCTGCGCCATCCGCGCGGGCGCATCGCAAGGCTGCTCGCGAGTGAGGCGAGCGACGCGGCCGTCCTCGAAGAGCTCTTCCTCGCTGCCTATGCGCGGCGGCCTTTCGAAGGCGAGTCGAGTCGCCTCTTACAAGACCTCGACGGCGCCGCCGGCCCGGCCCGGCAAGCGCGCTTCGAAGACCTGCTCTGGGCCATGCTCAACTCCAAAGAGTTCTTGTTCTGCCAATGAGACCGATGATGACCGCGCGGCTCGCCCTGCTTTGCCTTTTGACGTTTTGCGTCCAGCCCTGCCTGCCGGCCGCTATGCGCTCGCAGGGAGCACAGGGGAACACAGCCAAGACCGACGGTGCCGAACTCGACCGCCTGCTCGCTGAGCTCCGCAAGCTGCCGCCCGCGGCTTGGGCGGAGAAGCGCGCGAGCCTCGTCGCGGCCATCGAAGCGCAGAAGCGCGGGCTCGCGGCCCTCGAGCAAGAGCTCGCCCGCTTCGACGCGCTCAGCGCAGCCTTGCAGCCCGCGTCGACAACGAAGGCCGTGCCGACCAAGGAAGCGAGCGAGAAGCCGTCGGACATAAAGGTGAAGAAGCCCGCCGACACGAAGCCCGCCGACACGAAGCCCGCCGACACGAAGCCCGCCGACAAGAGCGCGCCAGAGAAGAAGACGCCCGCGAAGACAGAACCCGAGAAGAAGCCCAAAGCCCAAGAAACTGCCACAGCCGAGCTCGGCCCGCTCGTCCACTTCGACCGCGATGTGCGGCCCATCTTCGAGGCTCACTGCACGACCTGCCACGACAGCGGCGGCGGCGAGGCGGGCCTGGACCTGAGCACGCCCACGGGCGCCCTCCAAGGGGGGAGCTCGGGCAAGGTCATCGAGCCCTTCGATCCAACATGGAGTCGCTTGCTACGCCTC
>CALLZN010000097.1 GCA_937858895.1 uncultured bacterium
CGACCTTGCTCGGGTCCTTGCCCGAGAACGCGCCGCCACCGTGCCGGCCCATGCCGCCGTAGGTGTCGACGATGATCTTGCGGCCGGTCAGGCCGCAGTCGCCCTGGGGGCCGCCGACGACGAAGCGACCGGTCGGGTTGATGTGGAAGATGGTCGACTCGTCGACCATGTCGGCGGGCAGGGTCTCGAGGACGAGCTTCTTGATCGCGCTGCGCAGCGTGTCGTTGTCGACGTCCTCGGTGTGCATGGTCGACACGACGACGGTGTGCACGCGCTTGGGCTCGCCGCTCTCGTCATACTCGACAGTCAGCTGCGACTTGGCGTCCGGCCGCAGCCACGGCAAGGAGCCGCTGCGACGCTCTTGATCCAGCGCTTCGAGGATGCGGTGCGACCAGTAGATCGGGAAGGGCATGAGGGCGTCGGTCTCGCGGCACGCGTAGCCGAACATGAGACCTTGGTCCCCTGCTCCTTGCTCGTGGCCTTCGGATTCGTCGACGCCTTGACTGATGTCTGGGCTCTGAGCGTCGATGCGCACCTGGATCTCGCACGAAGCCGCATCGAAGCCGCGAGCCGGATCCGTGTAGCCGATGTATTCGATGGCCTTGCGGGCGATGGCGTCGAAGTCGACTGTTGCCTTCGTCGTGATCTCGCCCGCGATGACGACGAGGTTGGTCGTGCACAGCGTCTCGCACGCCACGCGGCTCTTGGGATCCTGCGCGAGGCACGCGTCGAGGATCGAATCCGAGATCGCGTCGGAAACCTTGTCGGGATGGCCGGCACTCACCGACTCGCTCGTGAACAAACGCAGCTCTTTCGCCATGGAATCGAACGGTCGTCCCGCAGAAAAACGACTGCGGGCCGGCACCTTCCTCTAGTGTTCGGGGCTTGATTCGGGCTTCGCAATAGAGATCGGTCAGCAGCGGAGCGAAGCGTCCACCGTTGCCTTGGTTGACCTGCAAGCTAGGCGGGCCAGGGTTGAAACAGGCGCAAAGAGGCTATGAGTTCGCTCTTCAGCAAGCAAGTTCTGAGCGCGGAAGCCTGGCCCTTTCGACCGATGGAGAGCGCGGCTGCGCACCCCATCGGCATCGGTGTCATCGAGACTTCAAGCGCAGCGAAGCGAAAAAGTACGTGCACTTGAAGAAAGGAAGGTGAAACTTCGCCGCAAGGGCGGCGTAACCCGTCGCTTCGATACGGACTAAGCCAGGGCGTTGCTACCCACCGTTGCCCGTCCTCAGCCCCGATCCAGCCCCCGTTTGTTTCCTACCCATTCCAAGAAGCAGTGAGCGCCATGAAAGAAGCCAGCCTGAGGCAAACGTCTGATTCTACGACGGTCGTCTTGACCCTCGTCGCCCTCGCCCTGCTCGTTGTACTCATCTTGCTCTGAGGTGCAGCAACCAGCTATCCGGTTGGCAGCATGTCGATGCCAGCCTCCCGGAGGATGCGCTGCACCTCTGCATAACTGCGGCGTGTCGCGCCGCGACCGGCCGCAAGAACGCGTAGCCCCTGGGTGACGAGGCGCTCACCCTCCTCGGGATGCTGGAGCAGGCCGAGGACGCGATCACCGAGTTCGGCCTCACTCTCGACCTTGACGAGGCCGCCGACTTCCAAGAGGTTGCGCACGTCATCCGCGAAGTTCTGCACGTGCGGGCCGACGATGGTTGGCTTTCCGAGAGCCACCGGCTCGAGCATGTTCTGCCCGCCGTGCGCAACCAAGCTGCCACCGACGAAGACGACGTCGGCGACGCTGTAGGCCTTCTCGAGTTCGCCGATCGTGTCGACGACGATCCATGACCGTGCACTCGACGAGCGCCGTCGGCCACCACGAAGCTCGGTCAGGCGCAGAACGCGCCGTGGACTCGTGCCCGCCTCGACGACGCGCTGAACATCGTCAACGACCGCAGCGCTGCGTTCGGGGTGGCGCGGCGTCACGACGAAGCGCAGGGTCACGCCGAGGCGACTCTCGACGTCGAGCAAGACGCGCGCGAGGCGCGCTTCTTCGTCGGCGTGGGTCGACCCAGCAACGATGACACGCTCGCCGGGACGCAAGGCTAGCCACGCATCGAACTCGGGATCGCGCGGCACCCCTGCATCGGCGACCGCGAGGCGGTCGTACTTGACGTTGCCCGTGATGCTGATGCGGTGCGGGGCGACGCCGAGCGCCTCGAGCCGCTCGGCATAGGTCTCGTTCTGCACCGCGAAGAGGTCGATGCGATCGAGCTGCGGCAGCAGGCGGCGAACCCGCTTGTAGCCCCGGTAGCTGCGCTCGCTGATGCGGCCGTTGACGACGATGATCGGGATGCCACGCCGCTCAGCTGCATTGAGGAAGTTCGGCCAGAGCTCGAGTTCCATGAGCAAGACCGCCTGCGGGCGCACGCGATCGAGACTCCTCGCCGGGAAACGTCCGAAGTCGAGTGGATAGAAGATGATGCGCAGGTCCGGAAAGAGCCCGCGCGCGACGTTCGCGCCCGTCGGCGTCGTGACGCTGATGACGATCTCCACTTCGGGCGCAAGCTGCCTCAGGAGGGCGACGAGTGGCGCCGCCGCCTTGACCTCGCCGACGCTCACCCCGTGTATCCAAAGCACCTTGGACGTCTTGCTTTCGGGCA
>CALLZN010000098.1 GCA_937858895.1 uncultured bacterium
TGATCGACGCCTCCAAGGGCTCCCGCAAAGACGGCCCCAAGAACCGGCTGCTCGAGCACTGCCTGCACAAGATCGTCGACACCTTCACGCGGCAGGCCGACGTGCCGCGCTACGCGCGCATGGGGCCGCTCACCGAGATCGCCGACCCGAAGAATGACTTCAACCTCAACTTGCCGCGCTACATCGACAGCACCGAGCCCGAGGACCTGCAGGACATCGACGGCCACCTGCGCGGCGGCATCCCGGAGCGTGATCTGGACGCGCTCGGCGCCTACTGGCAGGTGCTCCCCGGCGTGCGCGGCGTGCTGTTCGAGGCCTTCGACAAGACGGGCGGCCGCCCCGGCTACGCGCGCCTGAAGCCGGCGCTCACCGGGGTAAAGCCCGCCATCTTCGGCCACGGCGAGTTCACCGCCTTTCAGCAGCAGGCGACCCAGGTCTTCGCCGACTGGCGCAAGGCCGCCACGAAGCACCTCACCGGCTTCGGCAAGGACGGCCACCCCAAGGCGCTGATCGAGACCATCGCCGAGGAGCTGCTGACCGCGTTCCGTCAGGCGCCGCTGCTCGATGCCTACGACATCTACCAGCACCTGATGGACTACTGGGCCGAGATGATGCAGGACGACGCGTATCTCATCGCCGCTGACGGCTGGGTCGCCGTGCCGGCGCGCATCGTCGAGACCGACAAGAAGGGCAAGAGCAAGGACAAGGGCTGGGCCTGCGACCTCATCCCCAAGCCGCTCATCGTGGCCCGCTACTTCGCCAAGGAACAGGCCGCCATTGAAGCCAAGCAGGCCGAACTGGAAACCGCGATCGCCGCGCTCGCCGAGCTGGAGGAGGAGCACGGGGGCGAGGAAGGCTGCCTCGGCGCGCTCGACAAGATCGCCAAGGGCGAGGTCAACGCCCGCCTCAAGGAAATCAAGGCCGACAAGGACGCGAAGAACGAGATCGCCGTGCTCAAGCGCTGGCTGGACCTGTCGGAGCAGGTGACCACGCTCAAGCGCCCGGTGAAGGACCACGACGCCGGGCTCGACGGACTCGCCTACGCCAGGTACCCCAACCGCAGCGAGGCCGAGATCCAGACGCTGGTGGTGAACGACAAGTGGATGGCGCGCCTGTCGGCCGCCGTGCAGGGCGAGCTCGACCGCGTCTCGCAGACCCTCACTGCGCGTATTCGTGAGCTAGCCGATCGCTACGCCACGCCACTGCCGAAGCTCAGCGAAGAAGTGGAGACGCTCTCCGCCCGCGTGGATGAGCACCTGAAGAAGATGGGGGCGTCATGGAAGTGAAGCCCGGATACAAGCAGACGGAGGTTGGTGTCATTCCGGAGGAGTGGGCCGCTGGGCGGGTATCGAGCCTCCTCTCATCCGGGCCCAAGAATGGCTACTCGGGACGGAGTGGCAAATATGCGCGAGGCACTCCAACTCTGTCGCTGAGTGCCACGACATCGGGGCAAATGGTTCTCAACGAAGAAACAGTCAAACATCTCGAAGAGACGCTCGAAGAACAGTCGGACATCTGGCTCAAGACAGGCGACGTGCTGGTTCAGCGGTCGAACACCCTCGATCTTGTAGGCACGACCGCAATCTATGAAGGCCCTTGTGGCGCTTATGCCTATCCAGATCTCATGATGCGCATGCGCTTCAGAGCGCCGGAGACCGCTCATTGGTTTTGGCGCTACGCTAACAGTGCAGGAGGCCGACGTTACTTCGGCAGTGTCGCTGCTGGGTCCACTGGAACGATGCCTAAGCTTAGCGGCGAGAAGCTGCGAAGTATGCCACTTCCATTGCCGCCATTACTTGAACAACGCGCCATCGCGGCGGCGTTGAGCGATGCGGATGCGCTGCTGGGCGGGCTGGATCGGCTCATCGCCAAGAAGCGCGACCTCAAACAGGCCGCCATGCAGCAGCTCCTGACCGGCCAGACCCGCCTCCCCGGCTTCAGCGGGGCGTGGAGCGAGTTGGAGTTCGGCGAGATCGCATCAATTCGTAATGCCAAGGTCGTCGCTTCATCTGTTCCATCCGGAACACAGTGTGTAGAGCTGGAGTCTATCGGCGGTGAGGGAAGCGGACGACTGCTCATGTCGACGGACGCTACCGGAATGTCGTCGAAGTACAGTTTCAAAAAGGGGGATGTCTTATTCGGTCGTTTGCGCGCCTACCTCAGAAAGTACTGGCTCGCGACATTCGACGGGATTTGCTCAACCGAAATCTGGCCACTGATTGCCCGCGACTCGCGCCTCTGTGGTGCGTTCCTGCATCTGTTGGTGCAGACAGATGACTTCGTGAATGCGGCTGGCGTTTCCTACGGCACTCATATGCCGCGCTCCGACTGGACCGTGCTTAAGAAGCTGGTCGTCCGGCTTCCGCCTGCTCCCGAACAAGCCGCCATCGCCTCCGTCCTCTCCGACATGGACGCCGAGCTCGTGGCACTCGAAGCCCGCCGCGACAAGACCCGCGACCTCAAGCAGGCGATGATGCAGGAGCTGCTCACTGGAAGGACTCGCCTCGTATGAAGATCTCCACTGTCCTCGACCACATCGACAGCGGGCACATGGCGCTGCCCGAGTTCCAGCGCGGCTACGTCTGGAACCGCGATCAGGTGCGCGGCCTCTTCGACTCTCTATACCGCCGCCATCCGGTGGGCGGCCTGCTGGTCTGGGCGACGGAGTCGAAGACCGCGACCCATCGCGGTGACGGCGCGCTGGCGGCCGGCGTGGTCAAGCTGCTGCTCGACGGCCAGCAGCGCATGACGTCGCTTTACGGCGTGGTGCGCGGCAAGCCGCCCAAGTTCTTCGACGGCAACGCGAAAGTGTTCACCGGACTGCGCTTCCACCTCGACGGCGAGAACTTCGAGTTCTACCAGCCGGTGAAGATGAAGGATGATCCGCTCTGGATCGACGTGACAGAGCTGATGGCCAAAGGTAACGCAGGACTCGGTAGCTTCGTCACACTCCTCGGCGCGCAACATGAACTCGCGCCAAAGATGGGCGAGTATGTGGCACGCTTGAGCAAGCTCCTGTCGATCACCGACGTGGATCTCCACGTCGAGGAGGTGCCCGGCGCCGACAAGTCGCTCGACGTTGTGGTGGACATCTTCAACCGAGTCAACAGCGGCGGTACCAAGCTCTCCAAGGGCGACCTAGCGCTAGCGAAGATCTGCGCCGAGTGGCCCGAAGGCCGCGAGGCCATGAAGGCCAAGCTCAAGGAGTGGGCGCGATCGGACTTTCAGTTCAACCTCGACTGGCTGCTGCGCTCGGTGAACACGGTGCTGACGGGCGAGGCCAAGTTTCAGCATCTCCATGAAAAGAGCGCGGCGGAGGTGCAGGACGCGCTCGCGCGGGCCACGAAACACATCGACACCAGCTTGAACCTGATCAGTGGTCGGCTGGGGCTGGACCACGACCGGGTGTTCTTCGGCCGCTTCGGGGTCCCGGTAATGGCGCGCTACCTCGACCAGCGACAGCAGGCCAAGCTTGGGCCGATAGGCGAAAAGGAGCGCGACAAGCTGCTCTTCTGGTTCGTGCAGGCGGCGATGTGGGGGCGCTTTTCCGGATCCACGGAGTCGTTCATCGACCAGGACCTCGCCGCGCTCGAAGGCGAGGGCGACGGCCTGGAGAAGCTGCTCGAACAACTGCGCCTCTGGCACGGGGGCTTGCGCGCCGAGCCGGGACACTTCACCGGCTGGAGCTTGGGCGCGCGCTTCTATCCCGTCCTCTATTTGCTGACCCGCATGGGCGAGGCCCGCGACTGGGGCACAGGCTTGCCGCTCAAGGCTAGCCTGCTCGGCAAGATGAGTCGGTTGGAAGTGCACCACATCTTTCCCAAGGCACAGCTTTACAAGTGCAAGCACCCGCGCCCCGAGGTGAACGCGCTCGCGAACTTCTGCTTCCTTACCAAGGACACGAACCTCGACATCACCGACCGGCTGCCGGAGGAGTACTTCCCGAAGATCGAGGCGGCGCACCCCGGCGCGCTCGCATCGCAATGGATTCCCGAGGATGCAGCGCTGTGGAAGATCGATCGCTTCCGCGACTTTCTCGAAGCGCGCAAGGTCTTGCTATCTGCCGAGCTCAACCGCCGCATGGAAGAGCTCCTGCACGGCGACAATCGCTGGCTGGCCGGCCCGGCCTCGACTACTCCGACTATAAATGCTGCCGTAGGCGGAATCGCCAGCGAAGAGGAAGAGACGGAGATCCAGGAACTGAATGACTGGGTAGAGTCGCAGGGGCTACCGCGAGGCGTCGTCTCCTACGACTTCGCCGATCCGGATTCGGGAGAGCAGCGCGCGGTGTTTGATCTTGCCTGGCCGAGCGGATTGCAGGAGGAGTTGAGCCAGCCGGCCGCGGTCCTGCTCGACGAGGACGCCGCTACGATCAAGATGGCCAGCGAGGCAGGATTCCGGTGTTTTACGGAGACGAGAGCTTTCAAAGGCTACGTCCAGAAGGAAGTGCTCGGGGAGGCCGCTCATGCCTGAGAAGCCCCGCTCCGATCTCGCATCCCAGCACACCGAATGGAAGGCGTCCCGGCGCGACGATCATCTCCGCTGGGTGTGCGGATTCGCCAATGCCGAGGGCCGCGTCCTAGCCGGCAGGACACCGCTGATATGAGCGACGCCCCGATATCGCTGACGTCTGAACCCGACGGCTACGCCGACTGGCTGGCAGACCTGAAGGGCCGCATCGGCGCCGCACAGCAGCGCGCCACGCTGAGCGTCAACCGCGAACTGGTGTTGCTCTACTGGCAGATTGGCCGCGACATCCTGGCGCGGCAGGCTGCCCAAGGTTGGGGTGCCAGGGTGATCGACCGGCTGGCCCGCGACCTCCGCACGGCCTTCCCGGAGATGAAGGGGTTTTCTCCGCGCAACCTGAAGTACATGCGCGCTTTTGCCGAGGCCTGGCCGGAGCAGGCAATGGTGCAAGAGGTGCTTGCACAATTGCCCTGGTATCACCAGCTCGCCCTGCTCGACAAGCTGCCCGGCCCGGAAACGCGCCGCTGGTATGCGGCCCAAGCCATCGAGCATGGCTGGTCACGCAATGTGCTGGTGATGCACATCGAAAGCCGCTTGCTGGAGCGCTCCGGCAACGCCGTCACCAACTTCGACCAGCGCTTGCCCACGCCGCATTCCGATCTGGCCCGCGAGTCGCTGAAAGACCCTTACCGCTTCGACTTCCTCGGCCTGACCGAACAGGCGCAGGAACGCGATATCGAGCAGGCACTGGTGCGCCACGTCACCGAGTTCCTGTTGGAGCTTGGCGCTGGTTTCGCTTACGTGGGGCGTCAGGTGCTGCTGGAAGTGGGCGATGAAGACTTCTTCCTCGATCTGCTTTTCTATCACCTCAAGCTGCGCTGCTACGTGGTGATTGAGTTGAAGGCCGGCAAGTTCAAGCCCGAGCATCTGGGCCAGCTTGGCTTCTACCTAACGGCAGTGGATCGCCAGGTCAAAGACGAGCACGACAACCCGAGCATCGGCTTGCTGCTGTGCAAGAGCAAGAACAAGGTCGTGGCCGAATACGCACTGGGCGACAAATCCCAGCCGATGGGCATCGCCGAGTACAAGCTGGTGGAATCCCTGCCCGCCGAATTGCAAACCAGTCTGCCCAGCATCGAGCAGATCGAACGCGAACTTGCCGGCACCGCCGGCGCAGAGGAATGACGGGACGGGCATGAAGGAAGCTCGGCACATGGCAGAACAGTCCCGCTCCGAGAGCAAGACGCAGGACCGCGTCATCGGACTCTTCTCCGAGCCGACGCATCCTGACAACCTCGGTTATCACTACCTCGGTGATTGGCACCAGCGATAGAACAACCGAGCCATCGAGACGGCCCTTCTCCAAGCCAACCTTTCGGAGCGCGGCTACTCGCCTGCCCACATCGCCGCCGCCCTGCAGAAGCTCGAGACCGCCGCCGACTCGACGGGCATCACGCTCTACCAGGCGAACCTTCGCACCTACCAACTCCTGCGTTACGGCGTGCCGGTGCAGATCGCGGCGGGGCAGGCGCACGAGACGGTGCACCTGATCGACTGGGCGCACGCGGAGAACAACGACTTCGCACTGGCTGAGGAGGTGACGCTCACCGGCGGCTATCAGCGGCGGCCGGACATCGTGCTCTATCTCAACGGGCTGGCGATCGCGGTGATCGAGCTGAAGCGCAGCTCGGTTGAGTTGGCTGACGGCGTGCGGCAGCTCATCACCAACCAGGAAGAGATCTTCAACAAAGGCTTCTTCAGCACGGTGCAACTCGTGCTGGCCGGCAGTGACTCACAAGGTCTGCGCTACGGAACCGTCGGCACGCCGGAACAGTTCTTCGTGCAGTGGAAGGACGAAGCTCCGACCGGCGCAGCACCTGCGCCCGGCGCGCTGCTCGACCGGCCGCTCGCGCAGCTTTGCAGCAAGAACCGACTGCTGGATCTCATCCGCAACTTCATGCTCTTCGACGCCGGGCAAAAGAAGGTGCCGCGGCCGCACCAGTTCTTCGGCGTGAAGGCTGCGCAAGAGCGCATCGCCAAGCGCGAGGGCGGCGTCATCTGGCACACTCAGGGCAGCGGCAAGAGCATCCTGATGGTGCTGATCGCCAAGTGGCTGCTGGAGCACGACCCCGAGGCGCGAATCCTCATCGTCACCGACCGCGACGAGCTGGACAAGCAGATCGAAGGGGTGATGAAGAACGCCGGGGTCATCGGCCCCGAATCGCTTTCGCCGCGCATCACTTCGCGCAATGAATTGGTTGCACGACTGGGGGCTGGCAGTCCACGAGTGATGTGTGCCTTGCTACACAAGTTTCCGACGCGGAAGAAGCGCAGTGAAGATGATGACGTCTATGGCGGCATCAAAGCAGTGCTCGAGGAGGGGAGTCTTCCGAATGTTCAGGGCCGCTTCTATGTGTTCGTGGACGAGTGCCACCGCACGCAGGGCGGCGACATGAACAAGCAGATGAAGCGCTGGCTCACGGGCGCAATCTTCATCGGCTTCACCGGCACGCCGCTCCTGCGCAAGGACAAGCTGCTGACGCGCGACGTCTTCGGCACCTATATCCACACCTACAAGTTCCACGAGGGCGTGGCTGACGGCGTCATCCTCGACCTCAAGTACGAAGCGCGCGACGTGCCGCAGCGGCTCATGACCCGGGCCGCCATCGACCAGTGGTTCGAGCAGAAGACCAGGGGCCTGAACAACTTCCAGAAGGCGCTCGTGCGCAAACGCTGGGCGACGATGGAAGAGCTAATGAGCGCCGGTGAGCGCAAGCAGCGCATCATCGCCAACATCATCGAGGACTTCAGCCTCAAGCCGCGACTCAACAACGACCGCGGCACGGCGATCCTGGTCGCCGCCTCGATCTACGACGCCTGCCACTACTTCCGGCTGCTGCAGAACACGAACTTCGGCAAGTACTGCGGGATCATCACGTCCTACGAGCCGAACCACAACGCGATCTCCCGCGAGCCCGCCAACAGCGACGAGCGCTACAAGTTCGACACCTACACCCAGCACGTCCTCGCGCAGCGGCAGACGACGAAGCAGTACGAGGACGACGCCAAGCGCCGCTTCATCGACGAGCCGGCCAACATGAAGCTGCTGATCGTCGTCAGCAAACTGCTCACCGGCTTCGACGCGCCGAGCTGCACGTACATCTATCTCGACAACGAACTGCGCGATCACACCCTGTTCCAGGGCATCTGCCGCACCAACCGGCTCGACGGCGACGACAAGGACTACGGCCACATCGTCGACTTCAAGGAGCTGTTCGGCGAGGTGCAGGAAGCGATCGCGGTCTACAGCTCGGACGAGCTGGATATCGAAGGCGGGAGTGATGCCGAGAACAACGTCCACCTCAAGGACTGGCTGGCCGAGGGCAAGAAGAAGCTCGACGAGGCCCGCGAGGCGCTGCGTTACCTGTGCGAACCGGTCGCCCTGCCGCGGGAGGTGGAGCAGTTCCTGCACTACTTCTGCGGTGACGCTGCCAACCCGAACGCGCTGAACGAGACCGAGGCGCTGCGGGTGTCGTTCTACAAGGCCGTGGCGGTCTTCGTGCGGGCCTTCGCCGCCATCGCGCAGGACCTCACGCAGGCCGGCTACTCCGACGTCGAAGCTGCCGCGCTGCAGAAGGACGTCGAGTTCTACGGGGAGATCCGCTCCGCCATCAAGAAGCACTCGGGCGAGGAGCTGGACATCAAGCCTTACGAGGCGGACATGCGCCAGCTCCTGAACACCTACGTTCAGGCCGATCCGGCGACGGACCTTGGCGAGCTGGGCGAGATGTCTCTGACCGAACTCATCATCGAGACCGGCATCCACGACGCCATCGCCCGGAAGCTCAACGAGAAGGGCAAGCTCTCGAAGAACGCCGTCGCCGAAGGGATCATCAACAACGTCCGCAAGACCATCATCCGCGACCAGCTTACGGACCCCCGGTTCTACGAGCAGATGTCACAGCTGCTCGACGACCTCATCCTGCAACGCCGCGCGGATGCCGCTGCCTACGAGGAGTTTCTAAAGAAGGCCGAGGCGCTGGTGAAGCGGCTGGCCGCCAAGCAGCCCGACGAGGCCATCCCCGCGGCGTTGCACGGCAAGCGCGAGGCGACTGTGATCTACAACAACCTGCCGCGGATCCTGGCGATGCTCGACACCGCGGCATCGGGGGTCGCCGAGCCCCGCGCCGAGTTTGGGGACGAGCGCCTCAGGTTGGCGCTCGAGATCGACCGCGTGATGCGCGAGCGGGCGCCGGCAGGCTGGAAGGGTGACCAGGCGAGGGAAGCACAGGTACTCAACGCGCTGTTCCCGCTTCTCGACCGCAATCGCGAAGCGACCCTCGCGCTCTTCGAGCTGGTCAAGAACCAGCCGGGCTATTGATGACAGAGACGATCCAGCTCGGTGACATCGCCATCGACGTGACGCGCAAGGACGTCAAGCACGTCCACCTCTCGGTGCACCCGCCGAGCGGTCGCGTCACACTTGTCGCGCCACAGGCGACACGACTCGAAGTCGCACGCGCCTATGCCGCATCCAAGCTTGGATGGATCAGGGATCAGCAGGCGAAGCTGCAATCGCAGGCACGGGAAACGCCCCGTCAGTTTGTCGAGCGCGAGAGCCATTATCTCTGGGGTCGGCGGTATCTGCTGTCCGTCGTCGAGAAGGATGAGAAGCCGTCCGTGCGTCTCAGCCACCGCCAAATCACGCTGACCATGCGCCCCGGCAGCACGCGGGCGAAGCGCGAGGCCGCCATGCAGGGATGGCAGCGGTCCCTGCTGCACGAGGTCGTTCCAGAGCTGATCCGCAAGTGGGAAGCGAAGCTCGGCGTCACGGTGACCGGCTACTTCCTCCAACGCATGAAAACCAAGTGGGGCGGCTGCAACCACCGCGCGGGGCACATCCGTCTGAACAGCGAACTTGTGAAGAAGCCGAAGGACCTGCTGGAGTACGTCATTGTCCACGAGATGCTTCACTTGATTGAACATACCCACAGCGAGAAGTTCCTCTGCCTGCTGAGCAAGCACTACCCGGCATGGCTGGAGGCTAGGGCGGAATTAAACGAGCTTCCGCTGGGGGCGGAGACATGGCGAGAATAGGCGAATGTTCGAGGATCGCGGGCCGACTGGCCAAGGCGGGCGGTCATCTAACAACCGGTTGCAGCGGACGGTCCGCTTCGCGGCCCGCTGCTGAACCGGAGCGTTGGGCGGCGGGCAGGGCAGGAGGTACTCGTGGAGTTTGACTACGTTGAGCACCTAAAGGCGGCGGAGTTCCACTGGTTCTTTATTCAAGGCGAGCAAGCCATCGCCTCCGACCTCTACGTGCCGGGAGCAGCATCGCTCATCGCAGGGGTCGAAGCGAGCGTTAGGTTGACGCTGCATCGTTTGGACGGCAAGGACGTCGATGAAGACCTTGGTGCGAGCTTGAGCAACTCTCTGCTTTGCTTCGCCGCCAGTCGGGGACTCCCCGTTCAGACGCTCTCTTTTCCGGGCGAGAGGGATTTCCTTACCAAAGTCAAAGGTAGAAAACCGTATGCGGAGATTGTTCGCATTCGGCACAACCCGCTAGTTGCATAGCTGAGACGCGTGAGAAGGCGCAATCCGAAGAACGGCT
>CALLZN010000099.1 GCA_937858895.1 uncultured bacterium
GGCGCGGCATGAACAACAGAACATTTCGAGCGACAACTATCTTGACACCTACCGACACCTCGTTCTGCTCACTTCGGAACGCCATTCGCCCTGAGACGTGGCAGGCAATCAATCAGCTCCTCGCGGAGCACGCGGTTGCGGAAGAGATGATCACGGGAGACTCGCTGAGGGTCGACACGACGGCGTGCGAAACCAACATCCATTACCCGACGGACTCTAGCCTTCTGTGGGACGTCTATCGGACGATCGCCCGGTTGCTCAAAGCGTCACGAAAGATCGACGCGTCGCTTTCCGCAGGGCGTAGGTTGCACAAGAAGCAAGCGAAGCGACTCTACGCTGAGATCCATCGCACAGTGGGAAAGCACACGAAGGCCGTAGACCTGAAACCACGCTACGAAGCACTCCTGAGGCTTGTAGAGCGGATTCTCAACATGGGGCGACAAGTAGCAATGGGGCTACGCCTGTCGACGGAAGTCGGAACATCAGCAGCGTCGTCGCTGGCGGACGAGATCTGTCGCTACGTGATTCTGGGCGAACGCGTCGTTGATCAAACGAAGCGACGCGTTCTGCAAGGAGAGTCGGTCCCAAATGATGAGAAGCTGTTCAGCATCTTCGAGCCGCATACGGAACTGCTGAAGCGAGGCAAGGCTGGCAAGCCTATCGAGTTCGGCCACATGGTTTCGTTCGCGCAAACATCGGAGAAGTTCATCACCGACTACGAGGCCTTCGAGAAGAAGCCGGTCGAGTACACCCTGGTTGACGGCATCCTTGATCGACACTCGACGCTGTTCGGCACGCCGCCAACAACATTCGCAGCGGACAAGGGCTTCTACGAGAGTGCCGCTAAGCTCGCCGAACTCGAGAAGCGTATCGACGTCGTCGCGATCGGCAAAAAAGGCAAGCGGACGCCCAGCGAGGACGCGCGCGAACACAGCCTCGCGTTCAAACTTGGGCAAGCATTCCGATCAGGCATCGAAGGCACCATCTCATTCGTAAAGCGAACTCTGCGCCTGCATCGCTGTTTCAATACGGGGTGGAAGCATTTCGCGGCGACAGTCGGCGCAACGGTCTTTGCATACAACCTACTCACCCTCGCTCGCGACACCGGGTGATACCTCGACCGTGCAAGCTTGGCAAGCGCGGTGTATCCTGGCGAACGCCCGGTATGGCTCGGGGTCCGTACGCGAAAAGTGGGAAGCGCCGCTGAGTGCCATTCTCCGCGGAGAAACGGTAGATTCCGCACTCAGCGCCGCCCTGTATCGGTCGGAAATGGTCGTGCCGAATCGCTCCGAATGCCTACGCTGAACAGGATCTAACTTATGGCTGCGCTGCAAACCCGGAGCGGCGTCTACCAGAGTCTTTCACCCCCTCGCCCTCCTCGCCACCCTCGCCCAGCTGGAGCTCGCCCCGCTGAAGCTCCTCGAAGCATATGCAAGAAGCCCCAAGCACGAACCCCGGCACGTCGTGGATCCTCGCTCAGTTGGGCGGTGGCGACAACGCTCGTAACCGCGCCTACACCTACGTCCTACGCGTCTACAGCAAGCCGTTGCAGCGCGCCTATGCTGCGAGCCGCTTCGAGCTCGGCGACGCCGAGGACCTCGTCCAGAACTACTTTCACGACCGCATCGCGCGCGGCAATTTCTTGCACAATTATTCCGATCGCAGCAAGCGCCTCGGACATTGGTTGTGGATCGGCTTCCGCCACTATTGTCACGAGCAGTTGCGCGCCGAGCGGCGCTGGAGCCAAAGAGTGATCGAGCTCGACGGCGAACGCGAGAGCGCGGCGCTGGGTCCGGACCGGGCCTTCGACCACGCGCTGCGCAAGCGCTGGCTCATGTTGGCCCTTGATGCGACCCAAGCCGAACTCGAGCGCGAGGGTGCGGACAAGCATTGGCAAGTCTTCGCGCTGCGGACTTTCGAAGGGCTGCGTCACGCGGAGATCGAGACGCGCTTGCAACTCGAAGAGCGGCGCTCCGAGGTCATGTATGCGACCGTCAAGCGGCGCATTCGCAAGAAGCTCGAACTCTTCTTGGGCCGTGACGGAATCCCGCCAGAGCGCATGCAGCTCGCCATCCAAGACTTGCTCGAGGGTTGAAGCATGTCGACTTCGGGCGGCGACGGCAGCGACTTCTTCGCGGGGCTCTTCAGTGACGGCTTCGACCCGCCATCGCCGGAGCTCGAAGCGGTCTTGCAGCGCCTCGAGCGAGAAGACGCCGAGGCATGGCTCGCGGCGCAGGCCAAGTCGCAACCGCTGGCGACGATCCTCGCGGCGGCGGCCGCGGCTGACCGAGCGACGCTTGCGACGCCGCCACAGGAGGCTGCGGTGCTCGCGCGTGCGCGGCGACTCGCCGAGGCTCGGCTCGAGGCCTTGCGGAGTCGGCCCAGTGGCGCGGGCGTGGCTGGGGACGGGGAGGTCCCAATCGGCGACGCGGACGGAAGGATCGCCCTCCTCTTTGAGCGGCTCGTGCTCGAAGCCTTCGTCCTCGTCGTCGCCACGAGCTCGGACGCAACGGCGATCGCGCCCTTGTCGAGCGCGGCCAGCGGTCTCGAAGAGGCGGCAGCCGCCTGCGCTTCGCAGCCGACCTTGCGCGACCTCTTCTTTGCGGCCGCCGCACGACTGCGCGGCCCGGTCATCGAGCCGCAACTGCGCGCGCAGCCGCGCTTCATCGGAGCCTACCGCATCGAGCGGCGCGTCGGCGGCGGGGCGATGGGGCAGGTCTATGAAGGGCGCGCGCCCGATGGACGCCGCGTGGCGGTCAAGGTCCTACGCTACTGGATCCAGGATGCATCGACCGAGCGGCGCTTCCGCGAGGAAATCGACATCCTCGGGCAACTCGACCATGCGTCGATCGCGAAGATCGTCGGCAGCGGCACGCTCGCGGACGCGCCGTATCACGCGACCGACTTCATCGACGGGTTGGACTTGCTGGAGCACGCGCGCCGCTATCAGCTCTCGCGTGACGAGCGCCTGCGCCTGCTCATCCAGGTCTGTGATGCCGTCGACTACGCGCACGGGCGCGGCGTCGTGCACCGTGACCTCAAGCCATCGAACATCCTCGTCGAGGCGGACGGGACGCCGAAGGTCCTCGACTTCGGCATCGCGCTGCGGGTCGACGTGTCGACCATGGTCGAGGACAGCGCCGTCGACAACCCGAGTCCTTCCGAGGTGACGCTCGGCGACATCAGCAGCACGAACCCAGCGAGTGGTCCAACGCGAACCGCCTCGGGCGCTGCGATCGGCACGCCAGGCTACATGAGTCCCGAGCAATGCCTCGGCAAGCGTTCGGCCATCGGTCCGGCGAGCGACGTCTACGCCCTCGGTGTGCTGCTCTACGAGCTCGCGAGCGGTGAGCGTCCGCACGATTGTGATCGCCTCGACCCGCTCGGGGCCATGCGCATGACGGTGCTGCGCGAGCCACGGCCCCTCGACAAGCTGACTCCGGTGCCGCAGGCCCTGGCGGCCATTGCTTACAAGGCCGTCGCGCGGCGGGCCAAGCAGCGCTACCCACGTGCCGGGGCGCTGGCGGCCGAGCTGCGGGCTTTCCTCAGCGGTGAGACCGTCCATGCGAAGTATCCAGGCCCGTCGACGAGGCTCGTGCGCAAGGTGCAGCAGCATCGCGGGCTCGCTGCGCTCGGCGCAGCCCTGCTCGTCGTGTTGGTCGCCGTGACTTGGGTCGTCGCGTCGGAACGAGCGGTCGCAGCAGCGGACCGCAACGGCCTCGAGACGACCCGTGTCGCCTACGAGTCCCTCGTGCGCCAGATCGACCGCGCCGCGCCGCAGGAGTCGATCGCGCTGGGCAAGCGTGTCCTCGAACGCATCCAGGTCTTCGAAGCGGATGCGCCTTCGCCCGAGCTCGAGCGCTTCGAGTTTCTCGTGCGCGGCCGCCTCGGTGGTCTCTACGTGCGCGTTGGTGAGCGTGGTCCGGCGTTGCAGGAGCGCGACGCCTGCCTCGAGTACTGGCAGAGCTGGACGCGGGCGCATCCGCAGGACCGCGAAGCGCAGGGCTATCTATCGCTCGCGCTCGTCGAGCGCGGTGATCTCGAGAAGCACGTTGGGCGTCTGGACGAGGCGCTCGAGTACTACGAGCAAGCCCTGCGGATCGACGAGGCCTGCGTGGCCGCCGAGCCGGAGTCGCGGCTGCATCGAGACAACCTCATCTGGAGCTATCTGCGGCTCGGTGAGTTTTGCAAAGAGCTTCGTCACAATTTGACCGCGTGCGCGCGTTGGTACTCCAAAGCCAACGCGTGCGCGGAGCGTCTCGCCGAGCAGCGGCCCAACTGCATCCCGACGCTCTGGACTCTGTCACAGACGAAGATGCATCTCTACTGGCTCATGTGCTACACGCCGGCCGTCGCAGCGCAACGTGAGCGACTGATCGAAGAAGCCCACGCCTGCGTCGAACGTCTCGCGCCTGAGAAGCCCGGAAAAGCCGACATCGGTCTTCACTACGGCGTCATTCGCTCCTGTTTCGGCGGCCTCCTCACCGCACGCGGCGACAATCATGGAGCCGAGCGCGTCTACGTAGTCGCCATCCATGATGTCAAGCTCGCCTTGCACACGGAGCTGATTCGGGGGCCACTCCAGCTTTGTATCCTGGACGTCTATTCGGGTTCGATTCACAACTTGATCGAAGCGGGAGACCTCGAGCGTGCGCGTGCGCGCTTTCGTGAGTTTGAGAGCGACTTCGGAGGTTATGCGCAAGCAGACCCGAGCATGCGAATCCACATCGCAAGGGCACGCATCGAGTACTTGCCGCGACTCTCCAACATCAAGACTGGCAGTGCGGCGTACAACGCCTGGTTCGCCGAGTTCAAGATCTTGCGTCGATATCAGCTCAAGCCCCAGGACAAGATTGATGGACGGGGGGGGGGCTATGTCACCGCCCTCTGGGATAGCCCCGGTCCGACCCGGGTACATAGGTAACACCTATGACCGGGGACATAGGTAACACGT
>CALLZN010000100.1 GCA_937858895.1 uncultured bacterium
AGCGATTCGTCGAGACGACGTCCCCGTCCAAGCCATCGAGGTCGCCGTCGCCGTCGTAGTCGACGACGACGTTCGCGCGCGAGCGCGTCAAGAGCTCGCGGAAGCTGCCGCGGCCGTCGTTGACGAGGATCGCTGAAAAACCGTAAACGTCCTCATCGCCATCGGAATCGAAGTCTCCAGCCTGGATGCGCGAGAACGCGCCAATCGTCCTGATCGTTGCCGACGCCGTGAACGCGCCCTTGCCGTCATTGGACCAAAGCGAGAATTCTGAGTAGAGGCCTTCGGAGGCCAGCGCGAGATCGAGATCGCGATCGCCGTCAAAATCGGCCCACGCAATCGAGTGGAACGTGGCTGTGACGTTCGGCGTGTGCGTCGCCGTGATGTCCGTGAACCGACCTTGGCCATCGTTGCGATGGAGGGTGACGCGCGCGGGTCGCGTCAACGAGCCGTTGGCGGCGACGAGATCCAGATCACCGTCGCCGTCGATGTCGAGGAGGGCTACATCGCGCGTCGTGTCGTTGCTCGCCGGAAGACGATTCGACTCGTCACGGAAAGCCTGGCCAGGGCCAGCGTTGATGAAGACGCTGTTCGGCAAGCCTTGGTTGCCGAACACGAGATCGAGATCAGCATCGCCATCGATATCGCCGACGGTCATCGACGAAGCGACGGGCACCATTCGCGGCAGCAAACGCGATGCATCCGTGAAGCGCCCGCTCCCGTCGTTCAAGAACAGCGCGTGTGACCCAAATCGATCAGCAAAGACGACGTCGAGATCGCTGTCGCGGTCGACGTCGACGAGCTCCACCGCCACCGTCGAAGTGAGCACGGGCGGCAACACGGACGAGTGGTCGACGAAGCCCCCGGCACTTTGAAGATAGAGACGGTTCAAAGCAGAGCTGTGCGAAGGGCTGCCGGCGACCATATCGACACGACCGTCACCATTGACATCGCCAGCGGCGGCCGGCGCAAAGGCGCTCCACGAATCCGGCAACACGCCTGCGGCAGCGTTGACAAAGCGCGAACCATCGACGTGCATGAAGATCTGCATGAGGCTTTCACTGCCGCCCGAGTCGATGACAAGGTCCAAATCCTTGTCGCCATCAAGATCTGCAAAAGAAGCTCCACCTTGAACGTCCTGCTTAGAAGGTAACCAGAAGTCACTGCCATCGATGAACTTCGAAGCAGACTGGATGAGCAGGCGGCCGCCCTCGGTGCCACCGACGAACGCGTCCTGGTCGCCATCGTGATCGAAGTCGCCGAGCGTGATCGCCGTCGGCGCAGCGTCCGTGATGCGCGGCAAGAGGTTGACGAAGCCGACGAGTTTTCCTTGGACCTGGACGAGCACGCGGCTCTCTGAACCCGAATGCCCGTCGAAGGAATTGACTTCGAGCACTTCCAGCGTGCCGTCGCGATTCAAGTCGACGAAGCCCACGCCCGACGTGCTGTCAGCGCGACCGTCGAGCCAGGCACTCGAAGCATCGGTAAAGACCCCGCTGCCATTATTGATCCAGACGCGGTTTGCTTGCCGGTTCGTGTTGCCGATGAAGAGATCGACGTCCTTGTCGCCGTCCAGGTCACCTACCGTGACTTGCGACGTGTAGTCATCCTGGACCGGAAGATTCGCTGCAGTCGCATCGCGAAAACTACCCTTGCCGTCGTTCAAGTAAAGGCGCGCCTGCCCCAGCGTAGGCCAGAGGCCTTGGGTCTTCGCGTTCGCGACGATGATGTCGAGACCATTCGTGCCGTCGACGTCCGCGAGCAGCAAGTCCACCGACCACTCCGCATCCTTTGGGATCGATGTGGATTCCGTGAAGTTGGCCCTGCCGTCGTTCAGGAAGAGCCGCGTCTGACCCGTGTCCGTCGTAGGAAACGGAGTGTGCGCGGTCACGAGATCCAGATCTCCATCGCCATCGACGTCGCCAGCCTCAATCGCGGCGTAGAAGCCTCTCCGTGGAAGATTGACAGACCCGACAGTGAAACGTCCAACACCATCGTTGAAGAGAATCGCGTGGTTCCCGCCTTCGCCGGTCGTGTAGATGATATCGACATCACCATCACCGTCGAAGTCACCTGTGACGTGCGCGTGAACCGACGCCACCCGACCGGGGAAGGCTGCCTTGCGCAGCACATCGACGGAATAGCGCTGCGCGGCCACGCCGGGGGAAAGGAAAGACAAACATAGCGGAACTGATGCGAGCACCAGCGCGCCGGAGAAGCACTTTCTCATCACGGGTCCCTTCGATCGAGGAGACGGGGGCGTCTAGCACGCTACAGCATGTAGCACGTACACGCTATCCTGGGCGCTTTGATCGCGCAGACCATCACTCGAACGGAGCTCCATGTCTCGATTCGCAATTACGCCCGCCCTGCTTGGCGCCCTCCTCGCCGCACACGCCTCAGCTCAGGTTGTCTACGTCGACGCGAACGCGTCCACGGGCGGTGACGGCTCCTCCTGGACGAAGGCCTACAGTTCACTGAGCACAGCGCTCGGAGCGGCAAAGCGCGGCAACACGCTGTGGGTCGCCGCAGGAACGTATCGCGGCGGCTTCACGATCCCCGCCGGCGTCGCGCTCGTCGGCGGATTCGAGAGCGGGGCTGCACGCCGCAGCGAAAGCGACCCGATACGGCGCCGCACAAACCTCGACGGTGGCGGATCGATGCGAGTCGTCGAAATGGGCGCCGACACGAGCCTCGACGGGTTCTTCGTGGTCAACGGGTCGACCCAGTCATCCGACGGTGGCGGTGGCGTTCTCATCAAGGAGGGCAAGAGCACGATCCGCAACACGATCTTCTTCGCGAACGAGAACCGTGGCGGGCGCGCCGCTGCGCTGCACGTCATAGGCAACGGCGACTGTATCCTCGAGAACGTCGTCGTCACGAAGTCGAAGGGCTTCGGGCACGCGATCGACGTCACGACTGCTAAGATCCACGCCAAGCACCTCGTTGTGCACGATAACGTCAGCAACGGCTTCCACGTGCACTCGGGTTCGACCGCCAGCATGTTCAACTGCATCTTCTCGAACAACAGCGGTCGCGGCGTGTGTCACATCAGCAGCAACGACGTGATGCAAGTCGAGAACAACCTGTTTTTCGGCAACAGTATTTCGTTGTTACACATTCGCGGCCGTGAACTGCGCACGCTCGCCGAGGTCAACGCGCTCGCGTACGCCAAGAACAACGTCGAAGGCGATCCGATGTTCGTCGACCCGGCGAACTTTGACTTCCGCGTGAAGGCCGGCAGCCCCGCGATCGACGCGGGCATTCGCATGGACGTGGCCGATCAGCAGGATCTCTACGGCGGCGCGCGCCTCCTCGACGGAACGCTCACCGGCACGATGCTCCCGGACATGGGCGCGGCCGAGTTCACGAACTGCAGCCTCGAGATGATCGGAGTTCCGACCCGCGGCAACAGCGTGCAGATCGTGTCGCGTTCGAGCGGCGCTCAGGCGATCGTGCTCTTCGTGGCCGCCCAGCCACTCACGACTCCGGTCGTAATCGACCCGATGGGGCCACTGCTCATCGACCCGAGTCCGTTCCTGCTCAATTTCCTGTTGCCGCAGAGCGCCGGCGCAACTCTGCCGATCCCTGCCAACGTCCCGGTCGGAGCGAGCGTCGCGATCCAGGCGCTCGGAATCGGAACGGGTGGCTCGAACTTCTCGAACCGGATCGACCTGCGCGTGCGCTGAGCGAGCGCTCAGCGCGCGGCACGTCATGAGCGCAAAGTGGTGCGTCCCTGTAACCCGGATGGCCCGCATGTCATGGCGCACGCGCGAGCTGCCGTCGCGAAGATCGACAAAGAGGCTTCGTCGGCCCCTGCGCCGCAGGTCTGGCGCGCACTCGCTTGGGCGCAATTCGGAGTGAGCAACCATGGATCGCCTCCTCACGCAACGGCTCACGGATGAAGTTCGCTTCGAAGTCCTGCCCATGTCGGAAAAGCTCGAGATAGGCGGCCGGCAACTCGAAGGTCCAGGTTTGAAACGACAGATCGACCGGCACGAACTCGACCGCGGACAGCAATTTGGATGCGCGCCGATCGGCAGGAACCCGGCGACAAAGCCGTGGGAGTTCTACGATTTTCGATCCGCATGACGGAAGTCGGCACGTCGCTCGCTCGGACTGTCAGCCGGTCGACCGACCGGCTGGAACACGAAAACACGAGGAGGAGCCATGTACCTGTTCGACCTGTCCTTGCGACACACCGCCCTTGCCCTTTCGCTAGCTTTGTCATCGTCGGCGCTCACGGCGAACCCCACACCGACCTCCAAGCTATCCGGAATAGAAACGCGAGTCCTGCTGCTCGGAGCCGTGAGTTCGACTCAGCACATTCCCGGCATCGCTGGCGAGTTGGTCTTGGATCCGGCAACGATGATGTCGTTGGTCGATCCCGGCCAAGTCCTCCCCGACCTGCAGAGGCGACTCGGCCCCTTGCAGGGCAGCAATGGACTCTACTACCAGATACTGACGGTCAGCTCGCAGCCCACGCTTTCGGCGCCGCACCCATTGGTCGCGAAATTGCTGGACGAGGCGGCATGCAGGGAAATGGCAGAGCGATTCGTCGCGCGTGCCGCGCCCGACTTGGACGGCTGGAAGGACGCGCGTGTCGGCTCGAGCCTGCCCCTCTTCCGGCCAGACGTGAAAGGCGTCGCCTACTACGAGTTCGCTGTCGCGCCCAGAGGCTTCCTCATCGTCTCGACCGGCGCGCACGACATCCCGGTCGCGAGCTTCAGCCACCTGTCGCCGCCGCACAGTCAGCGCCTCGTCGCCCAGGCAGGTGTCGCCGCGGCTGAGATGCGGATTCACCGTCTTTCCGACGCCGCCTACCTGGGAGAGGCCTCAGGTAGAGTGGTTGCCCATCTCGGCACGTTCCCGTTCGACGCGACGCGTGCGTCACAGAGTGAACCTGAACAGCCCCGGGTTCTTCAGAGACTCGGTTAGTTGAGCACCGCCACCGTGG
>CALLZN010000101.1 GCA_937858895.1 uncultured bacterium
GGTCAGCGAAGCCTCGTTGCTGTCCACGTCCTCCGCCAAACCGAAGAAGGAGGCTGAGTTCAAGGTCACGGCCGCGCCGGCCACAGGCGCGCCGCGCTGGTCGACGACGCGCCCGCGCAGGCCTGCCGCCACGTCGATGACGATGCTGCCGAGGTCGACATCCGCGCCGTCCTTGACTGCGAAGGTCACGCTGCGCCAATCGCGAGGCACGTCGGCGTGGTCGACAAGGAGGGCGTAGCTGCCGTCTTCGAGCGCCGCGACCACGCCTTGGCCCGCCGCGTCGGTCACCGCTTCTGTCTGCTCGGGCGGCGACTTGTCCTTCTGCGCCTTGGGGACGAAGCGCAGGAGCCGCACGCGCGCCGCGGCCAGGGCTGCTTCTTGACCATTGTTCCGCGCCAAGAGTCGGAACGTGATGCGCGCCGCCCCATCGATCCGAGCATCGGTCGGCGCTTGGACTGGGTCAGCGGCGCTGCGCTCGGGCTTCGACGTTTCGTCCCGCGCCAGTGGCTTGGCATCCAGGTCATCTCCCCTCGAAGCCGTCGTCACGTCGGGCGCAGTGAAGGGATCGAACCCCGGAGTATCGACACTCGCTGTCGAGAAGTAGAACCACGCCCCGACACCGAGGGCGAAGAGGACAATGAGGGCGATGAGCGCTTTCATACTTCCTTGGTCCTAATCCTCAGGCAGAACTTGCACATCACGGGCTGAATCCCGAGCCTCTCCATCATGGCAGCAGAGCAGGTCACGTCGACCCGGACTTCGTCGATCTCGAAGGTCCTGCACATCGTCCACGGCTACTATCCCGAGTCCGGTGGCGGCACCGAAGCGTATGTGCGCAGCCTGCTCGAAGCGCAGCCGCGCCTCGGCCTCGAGTGCTTCTTGCTGCATGGCAGCTTCGAGCCGCGCGCGCGCGCCTGCCTCGAAGAGCGCGATGACCTAGGCCTCCGCGCCTTCCGCCTGCACCGCGCCGACGCGTATTCGGACTACTGGGACAAGGCGCACTATCCCCCAGCGGGCGAGGTCTTCGAAGCGTTGCTCGACGACTTGCAGCCCGACATCGTGCACGTCCACCAGTGGATCCGCCTCAGCGATGACCTCGTCGTGCGTGCGCTGCGGCGCGGCGTGCGCGCGCTCGTCTCGCTGCACGACCTCTATGCGTCTTGCCCCGCCTGCTTTCGACTTCGCCCCGACGACAGCCACTGCGAGCGCAGCGTGTCGTTCGAGAACTGCGCGGACTGCGTGCCGCTTCGCGGCTTCGAGAGCCCAGAAGAAGTCCGGCGCGGCATCGAGGTCTACCGCGACAACGCGCGGCGCGAGCTCCTGGCTGCAGGGCGTGTCCTCGCGGCGACCGAAGCGACGAGGCAGCTCGTCTGCGCGGGCCTCGGTCTCGATCACTCGATCGTGCAGATCGAGCCGCTCGGCTATGCCCCGCGCTTCGGCGCGACGCGCCACGCGCACGTCGACGCGCGCCTCCACCTCGCTTACTGGGGCAACGTCACCGCGCGCAAGGGCGTCGACGTCCTGCTCGACGCGCTGCGTCTCGTCGCTTCGCGTCGGGCCATCGACAACGAACTCGAGCTGACGATCTTCGGCAAGGTCGACCTCGAGAGTTTGCGCGAAGACCTGCAGCGTCGCGCCGAGGGCTTGCCCGTGCGCTTCGCCGGGCGCTACGAATACGACGAGATCGTCGCGGCCGGGGTCGACCTCGCGGTCTTCCCTTCGACTTGTTTCGAGACCTATGGCTTCGTCCTCGACGAAGCCTTCGAGCTCGGCGTGCCGGCGCTCGTGACGAAGGTCGGCGCCTTCGAAGAGCGGCTCGGCGACGCCGGCTTCCTCGTGCCGCCAGGCGATGCCGCGGCGCTCGCGGCGACGCTCGAGGCCATCCTCGACGACCGCAGCTTGCTCATGAAAGCGTGCGTTGCCATCCCGGAGCGAGCTCCGACGCCAGAAGACCACGCGCGGCGCCTGCTCGCGCACTACGAGGCCGCAAGCACGGCGATCGTCGCCGAGCCCTTCACGATCGATCGCAGCGAACTCGAAGAGCTGCGTCGCCACGGCGACCGGAACACGGCGCCGCGCTTGCGCGGGCTCGCGCCTCGACGCGAATGAGCGAGCGATGAAGGGCCCGACCGAGCCACAGCCGAAGTGCCCGACCTGCGGCGCGACCTTCGTCGGCGCCTTCTGCCACGCATGCGGCGAACGCCGCTTGCGCCCTGGTGAGTTCACCTTCGTCTTTTGGACCCGCGCCCTCATCGCGCGCTTGACGCAGGTCGACGGCCCCTTCGCCAAGGCGCTGACCTCGATGCTGCGGCGCCCCGGCGAGCTCTCGCACGCCTACTTTGCGGGGCGGCGCGTTCCGTTCGCGCGGCCGATTCAGTTCTTCTTGCTGGCCAACGTCGTGTACTTCTTGGTCGGCTCGTGGCTGCGCATCGACACCCTCGCGACTCACCTGACCACGCACATCACGGACCAAGCGTCGTTGCATCGCGCGGCGGCGAAGGCCTGGGTCGACGGACGCCTCGGTGTCGACGTCGCTTCCCTCCTCGACGGAAGCGCCGACGCCGCTGCGCGCCAGGCCTTCGCGGACTTGAAGCGCAGCTTCGATGCGCGCGGGCGCGACCTGTCCAAGTCGCTGGTCTTCGTGCTCGTGCCGCTCTTCTTCTTGGCGTCCCTGGCCTCGCTCGCCCTCGGTCGAAGGCAGCGGCGGCGCATGCTGTCCGAGCACTTCGTCGCGTCGCTGCACTTCGTGAGCTACTTCATGCTCGTGCAGGTCATCGTCGTCGCGGCCTTCCTCGTCGCGACCTTGCCGACGCAATGGCTCGGGATGCCGCAGGTCCGCGCCTTCCTCATGCACGACCGCGCGCTCGGCCCGGCGCTGGCCATCATGCTCGCCTGGTATGGGTATGGCCTCGGGCGACGCTTCTACGGCTTTGGTCGCTTTGGCGGCGTGATCACGAGCGTGTTGACCCTGGTCGCGAGCCTCGCCGCCCTCGTTGTCTATCGCGCGATCCTCTTCTTCGCGACGGCGGCGACGGCGTGAACTGAGCTCCCGGGGGGTCGGCTTGGCAGAAACTGCGCGAGGCAGCAAAATGCGCCGACCATGTCGTCTCTCAAACGCTCGCCGCAGTTCTCCTCGAGGCTCGCTTCGCTCCTCGCTTCCATCGCGATCGGCGCGGCTTGCGCGCAAGCCCAGCACGTCGAGCGCGAGTTCAACGGTGCGCCTGGCGCGGCGCAGGCCCTCGGCGCCATCGCGCAGCCCGGCGCCTACGTCGATGGCAGCATCGACGCGACGACGGACATCGACTGCTACGCGTTCACGCTCGCCGAAGACGGTGTCCTCGACATCAAGGCCAGCGGTCGCGGCAACAACCAACTCGGCGGTGGCACGCTCTACCTCTACAACAGCAAGGGTCTCATGATCGCGGCCGGCGTCGGCTGGTCGTCCTACTTCACCCACATCCACATCGAGATCCCGAAGGGCGACTACGAGCTCGGCCTGCACGCGACGGTGACAGGCGACTATCGCATCGACCTCGGCTTCCAGAAGCGCGCCATCCCGGTCCTGTCGCTCCGCGGCACGACATCCTATGCGCTGACGAACCAAGCCTCGCTCTTCGCGATCGACATGCTCGCCGAGGGCTTCTTCAAGTTGAGCATCGACGGCCAGGGCATCGACACGCGGCTCTACTTGCGTTCGCAGCTCATGACCGAGCTCTTCCGCGTGGACACGGCGTCGACCTCGACGCAAAAGGACGCTGGCCTCAACGCACACTTGCCGAAGGGGCGCTTCTACGTGACGGTCGAAGCGCGGAGCCCTGGCAACGCGAGCTTCTCGACCAACTTCACCGTGCAGGCGATCCCGACGCTCGCCTGCAATGCCTCGGTGCAGGACGCGATCCCGGGTGGGCAAGAAGACTTTTTCGTCTACCGCTTCGACGTAACGGCGAGCTCCGAGGTCGAAGTCAAAGTGCGCGGCGGCCCGACCGCTCCCGCCCTCGCGGACAGCTACCTGCTGCTGCTCGATCGCGAGTTCGACGAGATCCTCGAGAACGACGACGACGCGCAGCGCCTAGGTTCGGTCGTGAGCGGCACACTGCCGGCGGCGAGCTACTACGCGGTGTCGACGGGCTTCTGGGGCAAGGGTTCGTTCACGATCGCTGCGACCTGCGGGCCGCCCGTCACGACCGTGCTCGAAGCGGGTACGAGCGCGCGCGGGAGCATTCCGAAGGACGATGGGCACATCACCTATGTTTGCGACTTGGGTACGCGAGCGGCGGTCGACTTCGAGTTCTTGCGCGCCACGACGGTCCAGCATCCACAGATCATGTTGGTCGACGCGGCTACCGGCTTGACGCGTGGCTGGCGCCAGGCCTTCTTCGCGGGCCTGCCCTATCCGATGATCGGCGCCGACCTCGACAAGGGTCGGACGCACGTCATCGTCAAGAGCTACAACGGCAGTAAGGGGCCGGTCGAAGTCTTCGCGCGCGCGCCCAAGTTCCGAGAGCCTACGAGCCTGCACTTGCGCAGCTTCGGTCCGAGTGGCCACTACGCGGTGCTCGTCGTGTCGACGGCGACCTCCCCGGGCTTTGCGATCCCTGGCCTGGACGGCTTCTTTCAGCTCGCGCTCGGCCAAGCCATCGTCATTGGCCCAGGCCTCCTCGACGCACGCGGCGAGATCGACTTTGGCTTTGCCTTTCCTCGCAACAGCGGCGGGATCTTCCAATCGTTGATCTTGGACGCAGCGACGTTGACCGGTCGATTCACGAACGTGCTGCGCTGAGATCAGGCGCAGGGCAGTCTGCGGCGCCCGTCGCCAGCGGCAGGTGAATCGAAAAGGCAGTCCCTTCGCCCGGCGTCGACTGCACGCGAAGGTGACCTCGCGCTTGGTCCACGATGCCCTGGACGATGGTCAAGCCGAGCCCATTGCCTGCGCCGCGCGGCTTGGTCGTGAAGTAAGGCTCGAAGATGCGACCGAGCACCTCGGCCTCGATGCCCTGGCCGCTGTCGCGAACCAGGAGCTCCGCATACGACCCGGCCGGTAGGTCGAGCGACGACGCCTCGGGTGTCACGTCGACCCGGCGCAGGATGAGCTCGAGACGGCCGCCGCCAGGCATGGCGTCACGGGCATTCGAAACGAGGTTGTGCAGCACGCGGTCGAGCTGACTGGTGTTGGCGATGACTGGCAAGTCTTCGTCCTCGACTCGCAGGTCCAGGTCGACGCCGTCCCCGACCGCGCGGCGCAGCAGGTCGTCCGCCGATCGGAGCACCTGGGTCAGGTTGACGACTTCGACCTCGACCCGCGCGCTGCGGCTGCAGAGCAGCAACTGCGACGTCAGCGCTGCCGCCCGACCGCAGGTCGTGATCAGGGTCTGCACGCTCTCGCGCACGCGAGCCGGCAAGGCCTCCTCGAGGAGCATGAGCTCGCAGGTCCCGCCCATGATCGTCAGGAGGTTGTTGAAGTCGTGGGCGACGCCTCCGGCCAAGAGGCCCAAGGCTTGCAGCTTTTGAGATTGGAGGGCCTGCTTCTGGAGCCGTTCGCGTTCGGAGACGTCGCGCGCGACCGCGACGACGAGCGAGCCGAAGCAGCCTTCGCTGGCGCGCAGCCGAACTTCGACGTCCACGTGCCCACCGTCTCGGCGCCGGAAAGCACCCCGGTGCACACCAACGCGCCCGCCAGTG
Source organism: uncultured bacterium (assembly GCA_937858895.1). Classification (GTDB taxonomy): domain Bacteria; phylum Planctomycetota; class UBA1135; order UBA1135; genus JACKHW01. The sequence continues at coordinate 5,680 of CALLZN010000101.1, forward strand.
GCGGCTTCGCCGAGCCCCGGCCTCATGTCGGGTTCCGGGGCTTGGGTGTCCCCCACGTGCATCGAGAGAAGCTCGGCTCGCGAATACCCGAGCGTCGCGCAGGCCTCACGATTGGCGTCCATGATGCGCCCATCCTGCGCGACCAAGAAGATCGCATCGCCAGCGCAGTCGAAGAGGGTTCGGAAGCGCTCCTCTTGGGCCTCGAGTTCCCGTCGCGAACGCGCGCGGAGCAGCAAAGCCGTCACGAGGCGCCCGAGCGTGTGCACGAACTTGATCTGCGAGGATGACAAGCGATCCTGGCGTGAGGTGCCGAACGCGATCGCTCCGAGCGCTTGGCCCTGGTTACCGAGGAGCGTCCAGTGAGCGGCGCGAACGCCAGCTCGGCGCCAAACCTGCGGCAGTTCATCGGACGTCGCGTCGTCGGCGTAACTCTTGGTGATCAGCTCTCGACTCCACGCATCGAGGTGAAGCTGCTCCTCTGAGCCTGCCGGATGCTCGTCATCGGGCAGCCGATCACGCGCCGATGAACGACCCGAACCGGCGTCGTGGAAATAATAATGATCACAATCCAGGTGCCTTGCGAGCCGACGGAGCAGGGCATCGGCGATCGCAGGCTTCGCCACGTCGGACGCTGCCGCCAAGCGTTCTTGGGCGAGCTCAGCGAGCAGCTCGAGCCCAGCGACCTGCCACTTGAGGGACTTGGCGTAGCTCTCACGGTCCGTCACATCACGGCACGCACCGACTACGCGGAAGGGCTGGCCGTCGGCCCTATGGACGACCCGCCCGGAACTCTCGAGGTAGCGCACGCTCCCATCCGCGCGACAGATGCGCTCGCCGATGCGGAAATACTGCTCTTGCTCGATGCCTGTCGCGATCTCTTGCAGGACCCTCGCACGGTCGTCTTCGTGGATGTAGCTCGCGAAGTCAGCCACCGTCCCACCGAAGTCGCCGACCTCGAGCCCATAAATCGCGTGCAAGCCAGGCGACCATGCGACGCGTCCCGTTTCGGGCTGCCAGTCGAAGCAGCCGACGCGCGCGAGCTCCTCGACTTGATCGAGGATGTCCTGCATCGCGATGGCACCGAGCAACGAGGCCTTGCCCCCCGCTTCGACCTCAGCGAGGAGCTCGGCGTCCGTGCCACCGAGCGTCGTCATGCGGCGCAAGCGCACGAAGGCCTCGTCGCCCGTGCGCATGCGACAGCGGCCGGACCACATGCCGTCGGCGAGTGCGAGGTCGAGGCGCGGCGCTTCGGCGACGACGAAGAGGTCGATGAAGCGACGTAGCGGCGGGGCGGCTGCTTCGGGCCGGGCCGCGGCGCCGACACCCATGGTGGGGCCACCCGCCCCGCCCCGGGAAACCCGCGTCCCCCGCAGGTTGGGTGGAGGGGTCGTGCCCGGGATAATCTCCTGACCGAATACGCGGCCATCCTCGCAGCACCAAGCCACGACGGAAAGCTCTGGGCGCCGCTTCTTGCCGCGTCAAGCGTGCGCAGACTTGTCACATGCCATGGACAGGACGGCGAAGCCCTCGTCCGCGCAGCCCCACTTGGCCGATGTCCACTCGAGAAGTTCGTGAGTCAGTGGCTCCGAGGGGGAGGATGCGATGAGCACGAGTGGCGTTTCAGGTGCGGCGGCTTCGGTCGGGATCAGCGTCCAGGTGACGCGCAAGGCGCAAGAGCAGATGGTCAAGGACGGCAAGGCAGCGATCTCGCTGATCCGCGCCAACGAAGCCCTCGCCGGACGGCACGACGGCCAGGCGCAGAGCGGCGCCAAGCTCGACGTCAAGGCCTGAGAAGGGCGCTCGGGTCAGTCGCCTGACGCGGCGCGGCGCTGCACGGGCTCGACGTGGACGATGCGGCTCTCCGTCTCGGTCGTGACCGCGAACGGGAAGCGCATGTTCGAAGCCGCCGCGCCGAAGCGCCCGCGCTTGTCGAGAGCGATGAAGCAAACGTCGAGCTCGTAGCCGCGCGCGTCGATCTTCGCGATGCGATGCAAGGCCTCTTCGCAGGCTCGTTGCGGGTGCATGCCGGCGCGCATGAACTCGACGACGAGGAAGGTCCCGCAGTAGCGCATGACATTCTCGCCGATGCCGGTCGCACCCGCGGCGCCGACCTCTTCGTCGACGTAGAGCCCTGAGCCCAAGATCGGCGAATCGCCGACGCGCCCCGGCAGCTTGCCGCCGGCGCCGCTCGTCGAGCAGCCGCCTGCGAGGTGACCTTTGGCGTCGCGGACGAGGAGGGCGATCGTGTCATGGCCGCGCGGCACTTCGACGGCGTCGCGCTTGCGCTCGACGTAGCTGCGCTTCTGTGCTTCGACTGCGTCGACCACGTCGACCGGCACGGACTCGAGGCCTTGGTCGAGGGCGAACCAGCGCGCGCCTTCGCCGACGAGCATGACGTGCTTGCTGTGCTCCATGACGCGGCGCGCAGCCGTGATCGGGTGCACGATGCCTTCGAGGGCCGCGACGCTGCCGGCCCGCGCCCCTGGCCCATCCATGATGCAGGCATCGAGTTGGACGTAGCCTGCCGCGTTCGGGTGGCCGCCAAGGCCGACCGAGCGATCCGAGCTGCGTCGCTCGATCTCACGGATACCGGCTTCGAGGGCGTCGAGACGCGAGGCGCCGGAATTCAGGCGCTGCATCGCGATGTCGTTCGCGACCTTACCGAAGGGCCAGGTCGAAACGATGATCGCCGCCGACTCGCTGTCGTCGGTCGCAGGCCGCGCGGCGCAGCCTTGCGCGTAACAGGCCGCGAAGAGCAGCAGCGCGAGTCGGCGCCGCGACATCACGCGGCTCCGTCCGCAGCGACTGCGAGGGCCGCGCTGACCCACACGACCTCGGTCAACGACTCTAGACCCGCGTTGCGAAACTTCTGCGGCGCTTCGGCGAGGGCGTCGCGCCGCTCGTGTTCGCGCAGCCCAGGCCAGTGACGGCGCAGTTCATCGGGACTCACCGAAAAGGGCGGCCCCGCGACCTTGCTCTGGTCGTACTCGAGCGTGATCACGAAGCGCTCGGCATCGGGAACCAGCAGGCGGTCGACCTGGGCGACGTAGTCTGCGCGACGCTCCTCGGGCAAGGCGGCCAAGGCAGCGCGGTCGTAGAGCGCGTCGCACTTGGCGGTCTCGAAGGTGAAGAAATCACCGCAATGGATCGTGATCGGGAGCTCGGTCGCGACGAAGGACTCTCCGCGCTCCTCGTACTCGAGGCCCGACTCCTCGAAGAAACTGCGGATCGCCCTCTCTGCGATCTCACAGCCGACGACCGCGTGCCCGTGCTCAGCGAGCCAAATCATGTCGATCGACTTTCCGCAGAGCGGCACGAGGACGGACCGCCCGCGCGCGCGCCAGTGCTGTCGCAAACTCGGGCTACCGTTGGCCTGGTGCCACCCGGTTTGCCCCTCGTTCCAACGCTTCAACCAATCTTCCACGGCGTGGTTCTATCGCGCGAGGGGCGCGCCACGAACAAGGAAGTTTCTCACGACCTAGCCCGAACTAGCAGAGAGCGCCTCGTCGAGGTCTTGGCGCAGAACTTCCAAACCTTCGAGGCCTACCGAGAGCCGAAGCGCGTGACGCGCAAAACCGAGGGTCGCGAAGTCCTCGTCGCTATACATCACGTGGCTCGTGTCGATCGGGATCGACGCCAAAGACTCGACGCCGCCGAGCGAGACTGCGCGGCGCACGACGCGCAGGGCGTCGTAGACCCGCGTCATCGCCGCCTCGCCGCCCCGGCACTCGAAGGTCACGAGGGCGCCGGCAGGACTCCGCTCGAACGGATAGTGGACACGCTCGACGCGCGGGTCGGCTGCGAGCCAGGTCGCGAGGGCGCGCGCCACGTCGTTCTGGGGGCGCGCGCGGAGCTCGAGGGTCGCGAGCGAGCGCCGCAGCAGCCAGGCCTCGTCCGGTCCGAGGATGCCACCGCTCGTGCGACGCCACTTCTCGATCTTCACGATCCATTCGAGGCGGCCGGACACGACGCCAGCGAGGATGTCGCTGTGTCCGCCCAAGAACTTGGTGGCGCTGTGCAGGACGAGGTCGAAGCCGTACTCGAGGGGTCGCTGCAAGGGCGGCGGCAGCAGCGTGCCGTCGCAGCAGAGAATCGCGCGACCGGCCACGCGCGCGACGATGGCTTCGAGGTCGAGCTGCCGTCCGGTCGGGTTGACCGGCGACTCGACGTGGATGAGCGTGGCGCCGCTGTCGAGAACTCGGTCGAAGGCGTCGAGCTCGAAGGCATCGAAGCGCAGGGCCTCGATGCCAAAGCGACGGAGCTGCGAAGCCAAAGCATGCGTACCGCCATAGCAAGCAGCTGCATAGGCATACTTGCCACCTTGATCCAAGAGCCCGAAGGGCACGGCCGCGATCGCCGCCATGCCCGAGGCAAACGCGAGGCAGGCCTCGGCCCCCTCGAGGCGAGCGAGCTCCGCTTCGAGCCCGATGAGGCTCGGATGTCCGTAGCGCGGGTAGAAGCGCCCCGGACTCGCGTCGAACATCGCAGCGCGCACGCCTTCGCGGTCCTTGAAGGCCCAGGTCGTCGTGCGATCGAGGGGCGGCGCGACCGGCGACGGCGCCGCTTCGCCCTCGACCGCGCCGTGCAGCCCACAGTGCTCCGCCTCGAGCCAAGCCGGCGTCCCGAAAGGCGGCAAGCGCGTCATGCGGATGGACCGAGCATCTTGCGCGGATCGAGCAGCGCATCGAGCTCGGCTTCGGGCAGCAAGCCATCGGCGAGGACGACCTGCTTGAGGCTGCGCCTCGAGTTGTAGGCGTCCTTCGCGATGCGCGCGGCCTCGTCGTAGCCGAGGACGGGTGCTAGCTTGGTCACGTTCATGAGGCTCTGCTCGACGAGCTCGCTCGCGCGGCCCTCGTCGGCCTCGATGCCACGCACGCACTTCTCGGTGAAGGCGCGCACGGCGCCGCTCAGCACGCGGATCGACTCCAGCAAGTTGTGGGCGAAGAGCGGCTTCATCGTGTTGAGCTCGTAGTTCGAACCGAGGCCGCCGAGGCCGCCGAGGGTGCAGGCGAGGTCGTTGCCGATGACCCAAGCGCTCGCCTGGATCAAGGCTTCGCTCATCACCGGATTGACCTTGCCCGGCATGATCGAGCTACCAGGCGCCACGGCCGGCAGCTTGAGTTCGGCGATGCCGCAGCGCGGTCCCGAGCCGAGCTGGCGGATGTCGTGTGCGATGCGCGTCAGCGACACGGCGATCGTGCGCAGCGCTCCGCTCGCGTGCACACACGCGTCGCGCGCACCGAGGGCCTCGAAGCGGTCGGGCGCGGCGCAGAAGGGCAGGCCGCTCTCCTTCGCGAGCTCCTCGATCGCGAAGCGCGCGAAGTCCGGGTGCGTGTTGAGGCCCGTGCCGACCGCGGTGCCGCCGAGCGCGAGTTCGGCGAGGCCCTTGGCGGCATCGTCGATGCGGGCCAAGCCGTGCTCGACCTGCGAAACGTAGCCCGCGAAGGCCATGCCCCGGGTGA
>CALLZN010000102.1 GCA_937858895.1 uncultured bacterium
CATACGATATTCAAGTGTGACTGGAGTTCAGACGTGTGCTCTTCCGATCTGCTCGACCGCACGACGCTGAGCGAGCGCATGATTCTCGCGAGCGACATGACGAGCGAGGTCTCGGCCGGGCTGATCGGCGATTCGACCATTCTGCTCTCGGGCAACGACGGTCAGGTTCGCGCCTTCGATCGGGCCTTGTTGTCGAAGCGCTGATGCCGCGGCGCAACGCCGTTGCACGGGAACAACGCTCGATGTTGCGTGGGCGCAGCGGCTTCGCCCCTGCGGCTCAGAGGCTCTCTTCAAAATCGCGAAGTAGACTTCGGGGACGCGCAGCACTACTAGGCGACACAGTGCGTTCGTGGCGCAGGATTGCGAGGCGGTCTCATCGTCAACCCGCTCGCCATACGCACCCAAGGACGGCGCCGCCGCCAACTTGGCAAGTCGCTTGCAATGCCTGGGCAGCGATCCGTGAGGCAACACCAATGAAACACATCCAGACGCTCCTCCTCTGCTCGACCCTCTGCTTCCTCCCGCTGGCTGGATGCCACAACGGCTCGAACGCAACGCCCCTCGACACGTCTTCGCGCCCGACGAGCTCGGGTGGCAGTGGCGGCAGCATCTTCAGCGGTGGCGGCGGTGGCGAACAGAACGGCGGCACGCCCGGCTCCCCCGGCGGTCCCGACTACTCGCAGTACATCCCGGTGAACGAAGTCCCGATCGTGGATTCGGGCTCGGGATCGACGGGCGGCGGCGGCGGCGGAGCCAACCCAGCCGTGCCCGAACCCGCGACCATGTTCGTCTTCGGCACGGGTCTCGCCGGCATCGCCCTCGTGCGACGCCGCCGCAACCGCCTCGAAGTCGAGCGCGACGCTGACTGATTCGATCGACGCGCCGGCGCCGCAGCCAACCCCATGCTGCCGCAAGCGCGCCGAGCCGCTAACCTGACGGGTGCATGTTCCGTTCGCATCGAAGCCGTCGCATCCTCACCGCCATCACGACGGCTGTCCTCGCGTCGTGCAACTCGAAGCCTCACCGAGACCCGCTCGACACGACGCCCTTCGACCGTCTCGTCGCGGACAGCAGCCCCACCGCAGTCCTCGCCCTCGAAGAACTGAACGCATCGACCCTCGATGCGGTGAGCGCCGTTTGGTGGACCTGCATGCAGCAGGATGCGACCAAGGATCTGGCCGTGCGGACGCGCGCCGCGGTCCTCAACGCCGAACTCGGCTTCGCCCACGGCGAGCAGTTCTGCGTCGCGGTCCTGCGCGCGGGGCTCGATTCCGCTCGCGAAAGCGACCTGGCCATGCGCCTCCCGGAATCCGATCGCTGGGCCTTCCCGCGTGAGATCGCGCTGCTGTGGTTGCGCGAACGCTTTCGTGCGGCCGGCCGCGACGCGCCCGACTACGACCCCAACGCCGGTGCACCCCAGCTCGAAGCTGCGGCGCGCGCCATAGAGGAGGGCTTGCGCACGCTCCCGCCGCTGCGCCCCCGCCTGGATCGCGCGGCCTTCTTGGCCCGCTGTCCGGCAACGCCCGCGCCGACCACGACCGCGGCGGCCTGGCGGGAGGCGCTCGAAGTCTGCCTCGCGAGCTGTGACCAATGAAGTGCTTCGCCTGCCTGTTCGTGCTCCTCGTGCCGCTATGCGCCTCGGCCTTCGTCGTCACGACGAACGGGGCCCGTGCCCAAGACGGGCAGAAGCCCGAAGACCGAGCTCGGGCGAGCGCTCGAGCCCTCGAAGAAGTCCACCGTGTGCTCGACGACGAACGCACGAGCGTCGACCAGCGCCGTGCGAAGATCGCGGACTTCCTCGAACGCTTCGGCGACGCGCCTCGCGACGAGCGCAAGAAGCTGCTCGTGCGACTCGCGACCCTCGAGCTGCAGCTTCGCCAGGCCAAGCCGGCCATGCAGCACTTCCGCGACGCTGAAGCGCTCTGCCGCCTGGGCGTGAGCAGCGATGTCTACGTCTCGGCACGTTGCCGCCTCGGCGTCGCCCAAGCCTTTGAGCTCCTGGGCGACGACAAGGAGGCCATGCAGCGCTACGCGGCCATACGCCGGGACTTCGTCGGCCTGCCCTTTGCGCGGGACGCGCAGGAGGCCCTGCTACGCCTGCGCGCGAAGCGGCGCCTCGAGCTCCTGAAACCGCTCGTTCTCCCGCCGGACTGCGTCGCCCTCGACGGCAGCAAGGTCGATGTCGCCGCTGGGCGCGCGACGCTCTTCGTCTTCGTGGCCTCGACCAGCGACGACGGTCCAGACGGCCCGCAACTACCGACGGCGCTCGCGGGGCTCGACGCCAAGTTGCCGCTGCGCATCGTCATCTCGTGCCCAAGCGAAGACGCGAGACGCTGGCAGCGCGCGATGGACAAGACCCCGCTCCGCGCGCAGGTCACGGTGCTGCGCGACAGAGTCGACCTCGCGCTCGGCATCGCTTCGTTGCCAACCTGGGTCCTCGTCGATCAGCGCGGCATCGTGCTCGAGCTGAACCCGAGCCTGCGGCGCCTACGTTCGATCTTCGAGCGGGATTGAAGAACGCCGCCCGCGCCCGCGACCCAGCGCTGCGGGGCTTCGCCGCGGGGCTTCGCTGCGGGACTTCAGGGATAAATGCGATAGAGCATGCGCGGGAATGGAATGCACTCGCGCAAGTGCTCGGCGCCGGTGATCCAAGCCACGAGGCGCTCCAAGCCGAGGCCGAAGCCCCCGTGCGGCACCGAGCCGAAGCGGCGTAGGTCGAGGTACCACTCGAACTGCTCGAGCGGGAGCTCGTGCTCGACGATGCGCTCGCGCAGCACCTCGAGGTCGGCCTCGCGCTCGGACCCGCCGATGATCTCGCCATAACCCTCGGGGGCGATCATGTCGACGCAGAGCGCGAAGTCGGGCGCCGCGGGATCAGCCTTCATGTAGAAGCTCTTGATCTTGCGCGGATAGCGATGGACGAGGACCGGACGGTCGTGGGCGGCGCCGAGGAGGGTCTCGTGCGGCGCCCCGAAGTCGTCGCCCGGAACGAAGGTCGCGTCCGCTTCGAGGAGCTTCGACGCGTCCGAGTAGCTGAGTCGCGGATAGGGCGTCTGGGTCGCTGGCTCGAGCTTGGACACGTCCCGCTCGAGGTCTTCGAGCTCACTGCGCCGGCGCTCGAGCACGCGCTTGACGATGTAAGAGACGAAGTCCTCGGCCAGCGTCATCACGTCGTCGAGGTCGTAGAAGGCCGCCTCGGGCTCGACCATCCAAAACTCGGTCAGGTGGCGCTTGGTCTTCGACTTCTCGGCGCGGAAGGCGGGACCGAAGACATAGATCTTGCCGAGCGCCATCGCCGAGGCTTCGCCGTAGAGCTGGCCCGACTGTGTGAGGTAGGCAGGGTCGCCAAAGTAGTCGACGTTGAAAAGCGTCGTCGTTCCTTCGCACGCGTTCGGCGTGAACATTGGCGAGTCCATGCAATAGAACTCGCGCTCATAGAAGAAGTCGCGCATCGCTTGGATCACTTCGTGACGCACGCGCATGATCGCGGTCTGCTTCTTCGAGCGGAGCCAGAGGTGGCGGTGCTCCATCAAGAAGGCCGGGCCGTGCTCTTTCTTGGTGATCGGGAAGTCGACGCTCGGACCGACGAGCTCGACGAGGCGCGGTTGCAGCTCGACGCCGCTCGGCGCCCGTGCGTCGGCGACGACCTTGCCGATGATGCGCACGCTCGCTTCTTGCGTGAGGCTGCCGGCGGCTTCGAAGCTCGCATCATCGACCGCGTCCTTGGCCACGACGGCCTGGACCGTGCCGCTGCCATCGCGGATCTGGAGGAAGTGCAGCTTGCCCTTGCTCCGGATGTTCGAGAGCCAGCCTTGGACGAGGACTTCTTCTTCGAGGTGATCGCCTAGGCGGCGAATGGGAACGGCGCGGACGCCTTGGTAACTCTGGCAAGTCATGGAATGGCTCAGGGAAAAGTCGTGTAGCTCTGCTGCATCTCGAATTCCGTCACAGCGCTGCCGTTCAGCACGAGGTGCCCCTTGTGCAGGGCGCCGTCGCGCTCGGCCTCGACGACGACGCGCACGGGGCCATGGGCGTCGACCTTGCTGAGGTCGGTGACGACGCTGACCCTCGAATAGCCGAGGTTGTAGAGCTTGGCCTCGACGACGTCGACGAGGCTCTGGGACGGCCGGCTGCGCGCGACCTCGGGCGAGCTGGTCTGCGCCTGCATGACGACCTGCTGCGATCGCGACTCGAGGCCGTCGCGGATGTCGGCGAGCAGTTCGTGGATGTCCGAGAGCTGGCCCTCGACGCGTCTCGTGCCGAGCGCTTCGAGCCCGTCGACCAGCTTTTGCAGCCGGTCGTTGAGGTTCTTCATGCCCTCCTTCTCCGCCTCCATGTAGGTCTCGTAGCGCAGGAGACGCAGGTAGAGGACCAACGTAAGGACGACGAGCGTCACGAAAGTCAGCGAGAACTGGAGTGCTGGTGTCACGAAGACACGACCCTATGCTGCCGCGCCATGCTGGGCAAGATCCGCTTCGTTGCCGCCGCCTTCCTCCTCGGGTTGCTGGCCTTCTTGTGGGCCTCGAGCCCGAGCAGCGAAGCGATTTTCGCGGTCCAGGGCCCCAAGCTCGCCGCCCTCTTGCTCAGCGACTACGAGGCGACCTTGCCTGAGTCGGGCTTCGACACGGCGCGCGCGCCCTTTCGCTTCGAGATCCAGGATTCGCCGAGCATCGACGCTGGCCTGCGGGCGAGCATCGATGCGCAGCTCCGCGAATACGCCGCCAAGGCCGAGTCGCGCGTCCGCCTCGCGAGCGATGGGGAAGTCGCCCCGACGCTGGCCTTCGCTTGGAACGGCACGAGCGCCGACGTCGAAGTCAGGGTCGACGGCCGAGCGCCGCTGACGCGCAGGATCGCGACTTGGCACAGCTTGTTGCCGCCCTTCTTCACGATCCTGCTCGCGGTCCTCTTCGGCAAGACCATCCTCGCCCTCTTCGCTGGTGTCCTGCTCGGCAGCTTCCTCATCGCGGGCGCGGGGCTCTTCGACCACTTCGGGCGCGGCTACGTCTACGAAAAGGTCCTCACCGACGAGTTCCGCCTCGAGATCCTCGGCTTCGTGGCCTTCCTCATGGTCACGATCGGGGTGCTCACGCGCGCGGGCGGGATCGAGGGCCTCGTCGACGTGATCAAGCGCTTTGCGCGCAGCGCGCGCTCGAGCCAGGTCGTGACCTATGTGATGGGCTTCGTCGTCTTCTTCGATGACTATGCGAACACGATCGTCGTCGGCTCGACGATGCGGCCGCTGACCGACCGCATGCGCGTCAGTCGCGAGAAGCTCGCCTACATCGTCGACTCGACCGCCGCGCCGATCGCAGGCATTTCGGTGCTCTCGACCTGGGTCGCCTACGAGATCTCGACCTTCTCGGCCCAGCTACCCGACGTCGGCATGAAGGCGAGCGACGGCTTCGAGGTCTTCCTCGCGACGCTGCCCTATCGCTTCTATTGCTTCTTCACGCTCTTCTTCGTGCTCGCGACGATCGTCCTGCGACGCGAGTTCGGGCCGATGCTCCACGCCGAGCGGCGCGCGCGCCGGACCGGCAAGTTGCTGCGCGACGGTGCGACGCCGATGGTGCACGAGGACGCGACGAATACGAGTGCCAAGCCTGGGGCGCCGGCGCGTTGGTACAACGGCTTCTTGCCGATCGCGACCCTCGTCGTCGTGACGCTCTACTTCCTTTGGGAGACTGGCAAGGGTGATCGCAGTTTCGCCTTCGACCTCACGCTTTGGCGCGAGATCCTCGGTGACTCCAAGTCCTCGAAGGCCATCCTCATGGGCGCGATGTCGGCCGCCGTGCTCGCCATCGTGCTGGCGATCGGGCAGCGCATCCTGACGCCGATCGAGGTCCTCGTCGCCTCGTGGAAGGCGCTGCATGGGCTCGGCTTCGCGATGATCATCCTCGTGCTTGCTTGGTGCATCGGCTACGTCTGCGAAGACATGGGCACGGCCTACTTCCTCGTCGCCCAGACCCAAGGCAGCTTGCCGCCGCTACTCTTGCCGGTCCTGCTCTTCTTGCTGGCCTGCCTCATCGCCTTCGCGACGGGTTCGTCGTGGTCGACGATGTCCATCCTCCTGCCGATCGTCGTCGTCCTTGCGCATTCCTTGGGCGCGGGCCTCGAGATCGGCGGCTACACGCTGATGATCCTCAGCATCGGCGCGGGACTCGAAGGGAGCATTTTCGGCGACCACTGCTCGCCGATCTCGGACACGACCGTGCTCTCGAGCGTGGCGTCGGCGAGTGACCACCTCGACCATGTGAAGACGCAGTTTCCCTACGCCTTCCTCGCGATGGCGGTCAGCATCGTCTGTGGCTACCTGCCCGTTGCGTTTCTCTCCCCACAGATGTGGCCCTTCTGCCTGGTCGGTGGCGCGCTCGTCCTCGTGGCCTTCTTGTGGCTGCGGGGGCGCAACCCCGAAGCGGCGGCTTGAAAGAAACGTCAGCGCCCGTCGCTGTCGAAGACCGGGTCGCCGCCGGCCTTCGCTGCGCGCGGCGCCAAGACGCAACGCGCCCGTAGGAGGTGGCCGCCAGCCCGGTAGAAGGCAGCCAGTTCGCTGACGGCGGCTTCGCCGAAGCGCGCACGCAGGGCGTCCCGCAAGCGCAGGGGTGCGATGTCGTCGACCAGAACGACATGGTGCGTGAAGCCGCCCGAGGGGCCGCGGCGTCGCAAGATGCAAGTCGCCGCCTCGAGTCGCTCGATGCGCTCGTCGGGGCCGAGGTCCAAGGGCAGCCCTGGCTCGATGCGCGTGACCAAGGCCGCGAGCGCTCGCTCGATATTGCCAGGATCGGCCGCGGCAAGGAGGCCGGCATCGATGAGGAAGTCTGCGTGGCCCGCGGCCCGCAGTTCGTCGAGGCGCGCTTCTGCCGCCGTGATACCCGCGGTCGCAATCGTCGCATCGAGGCTCTGCCGCAGGGCCTCGGCGATGCGCCCCTTCGGCCCCAGCCATTCTGCGGCGGCCTCCTGGTCGACCGAGCCGGGCAGGTCGTGCATCGCCCGCGCGAGATCTCGCGCCGTCGCGAAGTCACCGCTCTCGACCAGGAAGCGCAGGCGCTCCCTCCGGCCCGCCGTCGCGTCTTCGTCCGGGCTCGGCGCGCCGCCCTCGCGTGGCTCCGGCGCGGCCGGGGCGTCCTTGCCCGTAACACGCAGCCCTTCGTGGGTAGCGCCGGCGCTGCCGAAGCGCGGCAGGGGCCCGTCCACGACGAGGTAGGCGAGGAGCGCGAGCGCAAACAGGAGGAGGACGAGGAGCCAGCGACGCGGCCGCAACATGCGTCGCCGTTGCCCCGCTCGCCGCGAGCCTGTCCCTGTGCTTGCTACCTTCGCCGCCAAGGCAAGAACCTTAGCCCCGAAGCGAGCGCGCTCGCTTCGGATTTGCCCACAGCAGCGACGAGTGGCGGCGAAGCGCCGTCGCTTTCCGCCGTTGTCATCCGTCGGCCGGCGGCGCACCGGGGTCCGTCGGTCCCCCGACCCTCCCGGCGCCGCGGCCGCGGGCGGTTGGCAGTGCCCCGGCGTTTCGCCCGGCCGCACCTCGCTACGCATGCGGAACACGACCCTCGACCGCTCGGTCGCTCGCGGCCCCGATAAACCGCGCCGGCTAGCGCTGTGGCTACATCTGCAAAGATTCTGAACTTACGGCACGCGCATTGTAATAGAGGCGAGCGAGAGGCCGCGGCGACCAAACCGACTTCCCCGATGGGTTGTCGGCGGACCGACAGGGCAATGCAACAACACCGGTCGCCGCGGCCGCCTCACCCTTGATGCGATCTTTGCTTGAGTTTCCGAGTCCGATCGAACCACGATCCGACAGTTCTACCGCTAGGTGTGGCCAAGCCTGTGGCCTGCCTCCTTCCTGTGAGAGCTCGATAACCCGGACCCGATGAGACTGGCGCGCTCCCCACGAATAGCGCGTCAGTCCATCCCCCCTCTCACGCCGAGCGAACTCCGCTCAATGGGGGCGGCCACTCCGCGTGGGTTTGGCCGCGATCGCGACGAGCATGACGTCATCGTCGAAGCCGTTGCTGAAGGCCTCACACGCGGTCCGCAGTTCGTCGACGACGGCTTGGGCACCCTTGCCGTGCGCGCGCCGCAAGACTTCGAGGATGCGCGCTTCGCCGAAGAGGTCGCGCTCCCGGTTGCGAGCCTCGGTCAGACCGTCGCTGCAGAGAAAGAGCAGGTCCCCGGTCTCGAGGCGCCGCGGTGCGGGCGCCACGTAGTCGAAGCCATCCGCGACACCGAGCGCCGGCCCACTGGTCGCAAGGGCATCTACGCCCTGCGCATGCACGTGCCAAGCGCAGCCGTGCCCTCCGTTGACGTAGCGGACTTGCCGGCCGCCATCTTCGCGGTGCTCGATGCGCGCGACGAACATGCTCATGAAGCTGCCGGTCTCGACCGTCCGCGCGAAGCGGCGATCGAGGCGCCGTAGGACGTCGGCGGGTTCTTTGAGGACCTCGAGATAAGACGTAATCGCGGCCTGTGCCGAATGCGCGATCAAGGCCGGACCAATCCCGTGCCCCGACACGTCGCCGACGAGGACGCAGACACTGCCGTCAGCCCCGACCACGAAGTCGTAGGTGTCACCGGACGCCTCGGCGGCGGCCTCGAACCACAGTCCTGCTTCGAGATCCGCCGGCAGGTCGCTCGGCTCGGGCAGCAGTTGCTTTTGGATGCGGCGCGCGAGCTCGAGTTCTTTGGTCAAGCGCGCGCGCTCGACCGACTCGGTGTAGAGCCGCGCGTTGTCGAGCGAGACGGCCAATTGCTGCGACAGGGCGGCAAAGAAGGCGAGGTCACGCCCCGTGAACTCGAGCCGCTCCGCCCGGCTGTCGACGTAGATCGCGCCGTAGCGCTGCCCGCGCGACTCGAGGGGGACGCACATGACGGCGCGCAGCTTGAGGTCGTAGACCGACTGCCCGAGATCGAGGGCCTGCTGGCTGCTCTGCACGACGTTCGCGATCGGCGCACCGGTCGAGAAGACCTTACGCGCCACGCTCGTGCTGTAGCCCGTATCGAGGGGGATGTCCTTGCCACCGAGCATGCGCGCGACGCGCACGTTGAGTGCCGGCTCGATCGTGCCCGGCACTGCCTCGTCGCCGGCCTGCTCGTCGGTCAGCAACAAGAAGCCTCGCTCGCTCCGCGTCGTTTCGATGGACTTGTCGACGAGGTCGACTAAGAGGCGGTCCAGGTCGAGGGTCGTCCCGACCTCCGCCATGGTGTCGAGCAAGAGCTGGAGGCTACGGCGATCGATCGCGGCATCCCCGGTCAAGAACTCGCGCGACTCGGTCTGGTCCCGAGCCTGGGCGTCGCTCGGGTTCGCGGGTGAATCCGCCGAGCGCTCCTTCTGTTTGCGAAAACGATCGAAGATCAAGGATCCGGCCTGCCTCTCTGTTGGACGTTGCGCGCGGGCCTCGCCCGGCAACCATGGGAGTCTGGACCAGACAGCCCTCGGCGTCTACCCTCAAGGCCTACGCGCACACGCCGTTGCGCGCGACTTTTGGCACCACGAGGACTGCGGGATGAAGATCGACAAACTCCTTTATGAGCACTTCGCCGAGCTACGACTCCGCGGTGAATTCGACACCTTCTACGCTCCGAAGCTCCAGGAAGAGATCGATGGCCTCATCGCCTCGGGCTACACCTGGGTCGTCCTCAACCTCCGCCTCGTCAAGTTCATCAACTCGACGGCACTCGGCGCGATCATCAAGGCCAACAAGCGCATGCGCGCCGAAGGTGGCGAGCTCGTCATCGCCCAGGCCAGCAGCTTCGCCAAAGAGGTCCTGACCCAGATCGGCGTCGACCGCGTCGTGCCGATGTTCGACGAAGTCGAGGCCGCCCAAGAGCACCTGCTCTCCAAGATGTTCGCCGGCGAGACCGCCCAGGTCATCGGCGAATCGAACGTCCTCTTCGAGTTCGAAGACGAAGAGCGCGTCGCGATCATGGGTGGCCGCCGCACGGGCCTCGGCACGGTGCTCTCGGTCGACCACGAACGCATCAAGTTCACGTGGGATGGCGGAGGCCGCGGCCTCGGCAAGCAGCAGATCGACCAGCTCTTCGCCAAGGGCTTGCCGCTCAAGACCAAGTTCAAGGTCAAGCTCTGCAAGAAGGACTACTTCCACGTCGACACCATCATCGAGCGCTCCGAGGCCCGCGAAGAAGACGGCGCTTGGGGAGTCATGGCCACTGCGAGCTTCACCGAGCTCAGCGAAGCCGACAGCCTCGCCCTCGCCCAGTTCGCCGACGACCTCGACTACTTGAAGAAGCAGCTCGAGGACGTTCGCGACTGAGTCGCGGACAGGCAACGCGGCGTTCGCGACTGAGTCGCGGACAGGCAACGCGGCGTTCGCGACTGAGTCGCGAAGAGGAGCGCGGCGTTCGCGACTAGTCGCCAGCGACGATCCGAACCGCCCGCACCTCGACGGCACCCGTCACGGTCTTCGCGGTGTCCAGGCTCAAGTGGAAGCGCAGAGCATCGCCACGTGCCGCGATGCTATTGAGGAGCGCGAGGTCGCCCGTCACCCAAGGCGTCGCCGTCACAACGTTGCCGCTCGCATCGAGCGACGCGCTCTGGAAGCGCAGCACGACCGCCTCACCGTCCTTGGCGCGCCTGGAGTTCGCCGAGCGATCGCCGTAGGTCACATCGACCCCATCGACACGGGCGTCCACCTCGTAGCCGACGTACGTAGTGCGTCCAGCAAGGCGGTACCACTTCGACCCGAGACCCGAGACCGCTTCGTGATCGTCGCGACGCAGACCTGCGAGGTTCTTGGAAGCATCGACGGGTGGCAAGCAGTTCGCGAAGTCCGTGGCCTTGGGGACGACGGGGGCCTCGGCACGCCAATAGCCAGCTCCCCCAGCGCCGCCGTCGCAACGAAGGTCGATCAACGGAGTGATTTCTTGGAAGGACCCGCTCGTCCCACCTCGGACGTCGATGCTTCCCGTGGACGCGACGGCGCGCGCCGACTGGAGCAAGCCCGAGCCGCCGCTGCCGGCGCCACCCGGCATGATTGCCGGCGGGGTGCCATTCACATTTCTCGTTTGGGCTCCGGCGACACCTCGAGCGCTGAGGGCACCGAGGATGGAGATCGGGCCGCCACTGCGAACGGCGATGGCCCCGCCACCCGCGCCGCCGGCCCCACCACGA
>CALLZN010000103.1 GCA_937858895.1 uncultured bacterium
CCGCCTTGTTGCCGCCTGCGTCGTGCAGCATCTCGGTGATCCAGCGGCGTTCGAGGGCGGCCATCGCGATTTGGATCTGCTCGGTCAGGGGCAGGTCATCGCGGAAGTGAAAGGCTGCGTCGACCGCTTGGCTCTGCGCGGTGTCGAGTTCGAGGTCCTGCTCTTCGATCGTCTCGCTCGTCGACAGCAGGGCTGCGCGGCGCAGGGCGTTCTGCAGTTCGCGCAGATTGCCGGGCCACTGCGCTTCGCGTAGCCGCGCGCGTGCCCTCGACGAGAGGTGCTGGCGATGGCGACCGAGCTCGTCGCCGATGCGGTCGAGGAAGAGGTCGGCGAAGAAGTCGACGTCTTCCTGCCGTGTGCGCAGCGGCTGCGGTCGCAGCACGAACTCGGCGATGCGGTGGTAGAGGTCGAGGCGGAACTTGCCCGCTTCGGTGAGCGCCCGCAGGTCGCGGTTGGCGGCGCAGATGAGGCGGACATCGAAGGGCAGGGCCGCGTCGCCGCCGAGCGGCCGCACTTCGCGCTCTTGGAGGCAGCGCAGGAGCTTGCTCTGCAGGCCGAGCGGCAGGTTCGAGAGTTCGTCGAGGAAGAGCGTGCCACGATGCGCCTCGAGGAACATGCCCGTGCGGTCGCGGTCGGCGCCCGTGAAGGCGCCCTTGCGGTGGCCGAAGAGCAGGGACTCGAGCAGGGCCTCGGGCAAGGCCCCGCAGTCGATCGCGACGAAGCGCTCGGAGCTGCGCTGCGAGAGCTCGTGGATGGTGCGCGCGATGACTTCCTTGCCGGTGCCCGATTCGCCCTCGATCAAGACCGAGAGCTGGGGCGTGTCGGCGACGAGGCGCACGCGGCGTTCGAGTTCGATCGCCGCCTGGCTGACGCCGAAGCGCGTCGCCGAGCCGAGGAGGCCAGCGCGCAGGCGCAGGACTTCGGAGCGCAGGGCCTTGGCTTCGACCGCGCGCTCGACGACGCGCAGCAGGTCGTCGTTGTCGAAGGGCTTCTTGAGGTAGTCGTAGGCGCCGAGCTTCATCGCGCCGACGGCCTGGCGCACGTCGTCGAGCGCCGACATGAGCACGACCGGGAGCTTGGGATCCACTTCGCGCAGGCGCACGAGCAGGTCGACGCCGCTCATGCCGTCCATGCGCACGTCGCTCACGACGACGTCGACGCGCTTCGTGTCGAGGAGCGCGAGCGCCGCTTCGCCGCTCTCGGCCTCGAGGACGTCGTAGCCACGATCGCGCAAGCAGCTCGCGAGCAACCAGCGCAGGTCCTCTTCGTCGTCGACCAATAGCAGGCTCGACGCGCTCTCGTCGCGAGCCTTAGACTTTGGCATGTCGTGGGGCTCCCTGCGGCAGTTCGAGGATGGCGCGGCAGCCGCCCGTGTCGCCGCTCACCAGTTGCAAGCGCCCCGAGTGACGCTCGACGAGTCGGGCGCAGATGCTGAGGCCGAGCCCATTGCCATCGCGCTTCGTCGTGAAGAAGGGCTCGAAGAGCCGCGCCTTCGCAGCCTCGGCGATGCCGCAGCCTTGGTCCTCGACGATCATGCGCGTGCCGCCGTGCTCTCGCGTTTCGGCGCGCAGGTGGATGGGGCCTCGGTGCGGCGTCGCTTGGAGCGCGTTGCGCAGCAGATTGAGCATCACTTGGAAGAGCTGCTCGCGGTCGCCCCAAAAGGTCAGCGCATCGTCGGCGTCGACGCGGATCGTCACGCCGGCTGCGCGCGCTTGTGGGCGGACGAGGCCGGCGACGTCTTCGAGGAAGCGTCGCGCTTGGTGCAGCTCGGGCTCGAAGTCGGTCATGCGGCCGAGGTCGAGGAGGCCCGCGATGCGCGCGTCGGCCTTTTGGACCGCGCGTTCCATCACGTCGAGGCAGCGCAGGGTCTCTTCTTCGTCGAGCTTGTCCGAGCGCACGCGCTGCAGGGCACTCTTGACGATGGCGAGTGGGTTGCGCAGTTCGTGCGCCACGCCGGCCGCGAGCTCGCCGATGTTGACGAGGGCGTCTTGGCGTTCGAGGACCGAGTTCGCCTTCTCGAGGCGCAGGCGGGCGTGCTGGCGGCTCTCGACGATCTCGGGCACCCAGAGCACGATGCCGTAGCCGACACAGGCCATGCCGAGCAAGAAGCCGACGCCGCGGTCGAGGCCGAAGGCCAGGCTCTCGCGAAAGGCCGGACTCAGCAGGTCGACGTCGATGGCGCGCAGGAGGATGGCCGAGGCCGAGCCGAGCGTCAGCAACAAGAAGCCGATCTCGATCAGGCGCCAGGCCGGGGAGCGCAGGTCGGGGCTGCGCGCGCCGAGGCTCAAAAAGAAGACCATGAGGGCGCCGAAGAAGGCCGGGCGCACCCACGTGCCGACGACCGAGCCGCCGGCCAGCAACGCCGCGACGAGCGTCGTGACCGAGATCCACGCAACGAAGAGGGCAGGCTTGCGCGCGACCTCACTCGGCTTCTTCGGCTCAGCTTCCATGCCCATCCCTACATCGGATCCTGGGCCCTTGCTGCTGGACGCTGCTGGACGCTGCACGTCTGGGCGGCGAGACTCTTGGAGCGCTCTGCAACCCCATGGTGGGGTCGAGCGACCCAGGGATCTGCCGCATGATGACGCCCAGCACCGACCGGATTCTCGACACCGAAGTCCTGGCGCTCCTCGAAGCCGAGGAGCGCCGCCAAGCCAGCACGCTGACCCTGATCGCGAGCGAGAACCACTCGAGTCCGGCCGTGCGCGCGGCCATGGCCTCGGTCCTGACCGACAAGTACGCCGAGGGCTACGCCGGGCGGCGTTATTACGGAGGTTGCGAGGTCGCGGACGACGTCGAGCGTCTCGCGATTGCGCGCGCCAAGGCGCTCTTCGGTGCCGAGGCTGCCAACGTCCAACCGCATTCGGGCACGCAAGCGAACCTGCACGCCTACCTCGCTGTACTCGAAGGCGGCGATGCGATCCTGGGTATGGCCCTCGCGTCGGGCGGTCACTTGAGCCATGGCTTCGAGCGCAGCCACTCGGGGCTGCTCTTCAAGGCGCGGAGCTACGGCCTCGACCCCGAGACCGGGCGCATCGACTACGACGCCGTCCTGCGCATCGCGAAGGAGCAGCGGCCCAAGCTCCTGATCGCGGGCGGCAGCAGCTATCCGCGCCTCATCGATTGGCAGCGCTTCCGCGCGATCGCCGACGAAGTCGGCGCCTACCTCCTCGCCGACATCGCGCATCCGGCGGGCCTCGTGGCGGGCAAGGCCATCCCGTCGCCGGTCGGCATCGCCGACCTCGTCACGATGACGACGCACAAGACCCTGCGTGGGCCGCGCGGCGGCATGATCCTCGCCAAGAAGGACCTCGCGAAGAAGGTCAACTCGAGCGTCTTCCCGGGCGGGCAAGGTGGTCCCTTCATGCACTCGATCGCGGCCAAGGCGGTCGCCTTCGGGGAAGCGCTGAGCGAGGACTAC
>CALLZN010000104.1 GCA_937858895.1 uncultured bacterium
CGAGCTGGCGACAGTCTGTTGGCAGCACAGCGGCCCCGCGACGTCGCAGCGGCGCTCCGAAGAAGCTGTTGCCTTCCCCCGCCGCGCGCTCGCAACCCTCGATGCCCCGCCTGCATCCCAGCGCTTGCGCGCGAGCATCCTGAGCGCGCTCGCCTTCGCCCTGGTTTGGCAGCGAGACTTCGACGCTGCTCGCGGGCACTACGAGGAGGCGCTCGCCATCCGCCGTGCCGTCGACGGTGAACCGAGCACGTCGGTGATCGAGACCTTGTCGAACCTCGCGAACCTCGAGGAAGGATGCGAGCGCTACGAAGCTGCGGCGCAACGGAACCAAATCGCCGTCGCTTTCAGCCGTCGCTTGTTCGGGCCGCGCGACCAGCGCCTTGCCCTCGTCCTGTTTCGGCAGGGCGGCGTCCTCAACCGGCTCGAGCGCTTCGAAGAAGCACGCATCGCCTTGGAAGAATGCCTCGAGATCGCGAACGCCGCCGACTTTGCGCTTCCTTCGGTCCGCGCCGACATGCGTTGGACCCTGGCCCACTGCCTCGAGAAGCTCGGCCTCGACGAGGCCGCGCTCGTGCAGCTCCGCGAAGCCGAAGCGCTCTTGGTCGCGAGCACGCGCGAGGACCGTGACGCGGCCCTCGCCTTCGTGCGGTACCGCCTCGCCCTCTTGCTCCGCGAGCGCGACCCGTCGGGCGCCGAGGCCGCCGCGCGCTCGAGCCTCGACCTGCACGAGAAGCTCTATGGCAGCGCACATCCGGGCTCGCAGGCGATGAAGAAGCTCCTGCGCGAAGTCGGCGCCGACAAGTAGCCAATTTTTTTGGATTTTGGTGTCGGGCTCGGCCGCGCCCTCGCGGCCTTCGTGCTGCGACGACGACGTCGCGAACCAGCAGCCAAGAGCACAGGAGCCAAAATGCAAACCCGCAAGCACGCCATTCTTCACCTCGATCTCCGCCGCAGCCTCGTCAGCACCGCCCTCATGAGCACCGCCCTCGTGACGGTCCTGTCGAGCGCGACGGCAAGGGGCCAGGGCTCGGCGGCCCTTCTCGCGCCATCGCTCCCTTCGTACCGCAAGGTAGAAGTCGCTACCAAGTTCGGCGAAGGCAAGGTCCTCGAAGCCCTGCGTGCGTCGCTCAACTCGCCGGGTGACAAGCTCACGCTGCAACTCGGCGCATCGATCGGCGGCGCGGCCGTCGCCTTCTTCAACGTGAGCCAAGCCCAGAAGCTCGAGGTCGAGGTCCGTCGCACGGACACGGGCTACGAGGCAGCGCTGCGCCACGAAGACGCTCGCAAGTGCGGCTTCGAGGTCTATGGCGGCCTCGAAATCAACGCCGGCTTGGGGACCGACAAGAAGGTCGTCTTCGCCTTCTCGAGCGACACGATCGCGGCGTCGCGCCTCGAAGCGATGTACATGGCCAGCATCATCGACGTCGCCGCTCGACTGCCTGGCGCACGAGGCGTGCTGACGGCCTACGAGTATCTCGAGAAGGGCGCTCGCAGCGCAGTCGACAATGCGGTCAAGACCTTCGTCGGTGCCCAGCAGCGCCTGCAGCAGGTGCTCCTCGATCTCCCGCGCTTCGAGATGGCCTTCCATCGCGCAGCGAGCGCCTTGAGCGGCGCACGCTCGACCTACCTGAAGGGACGCGCTGCCTACCTCGACGCGCGCAGCGCCTTCGACGCCGCGCGCAAGGCCCTCGACGACTCACCGCTGCCCGACTTCCTCAAGGGCGCCCTGCACGACCTGCTCTCGGCCGCTCGTTCCGCGCTCGACGATGCCTACCGTGTCTATGTGCGCGGCCTCGACGCCTTCCGCGCCGCCGACCGGGCCCTCATTGCCGCGCGCGACGCGTACCAAGCCTTGGAGAACGAGCGCCTCGCATTGGTCCGCGACCTTCCGACCTTCGAGCTGAACTTGACGCGCGCGAGCAGCGCGCTGGGCAAAGCAACAAGTGACACGAAGATCGCCCGCGACGCCTACAACGCCATCAGCTATCCGTACGACATCCTCGCGCGTCACCTCGAGGCGGTCGAGTTCCAGGTTCACCGCAGTGTTGACATCGCCGCGACGTTGACCGTGCCAGGCGTCAATCTCTCGAACCTCGGCGCAGGCTTCCAGGGCGCTTCGAAGACCGGCGCGCGCATCCGGCTCGAGAAACCCCTGGGCCCGACCCAACGCCGCATCGTGGTGTCAGCCATCGCCGAGCTTGCGACGACGAGCAAGGCCGGCCTCTTCGTCGGCGTCGAAGGCTCGAGCAAGTTGCAGTTCGGTGTGCACGCGAGCTTCTTCCAGACCCACGCCGTGCGCGGGGTGCCGCACTTCGCCTACGAACGGACGATCGTCGACTTGAGCGCCGAGCTCCAGGCCGTGGCCTCCGTCGGCATCGGTTGGTCGGCGCGCTCGGGTGTCGGCCGCCGCATCCAAGTGCAGCTGCCCGAGCAGGTCTGGACGAGCCTCGTCAAGAACGCGACGAGCTTCGCGAGCGACCCTTCGCTGACGACGCTCGCCAACATCGTGCGTGGCGTGCGCTTCCCGGTGACGATCACCGATCACTGGCTGAGCGGCGCCGGCGTCGACCTCGGCGGCAGCATCGCTGGCTACGAGCTGACCCTCGGCGGCTCGGTGGTATGGACAGATGAAGGCGCGGCGCGCACCCTGGTCGTCGATCTCGGCACCCTTCTCGATGAAGTGACGAACGCGACGACTCTGACGCCAGCCCTCAGCCAACTCGCAGCGCTGCGCCGCTGAGGTCGACCTCGTTTGTGCAGGCGGCCAAGCTACACTGCCCTGCATGCACGTGACCCGTCACCTCGCCTTCCTCGCGCTCCTGCCGACCATGGTCAGCGCCGCCACCCCAAGCCTCATCCAAGGAGAGTCGCAACGCGACCGTGCTGCTGGTTGGCACAGCCTCTTCGACGGCACTTCGACCGCGGCTTGGCGTGGTTACCGCCAAGAAGGCTTTCCTGACAAGGGCTGGCGTGTCGAAGACGGCGCCCTCGTCCTCGCGGAAGGCGGTGGCGGCGGGGACATCATGACCAAGCGCGCCTACCGCAACTTCGAGCTCGAGCTCGAATGGAAGGTCAGCAAGGGCGCCAACAGCGGCATCCTCTACCGCGTCGCCGAGACGGAGACCAACTCCTACCAGACTGGCCTCGAGTACCAGGTCCTCGACGACGCCGTGCACAGCGCGGCCGCGACACAGTCGATCGGCGCGGGCGGTCTCTACGGCCTCTACACGCCGGAGAACAAGCGGCTCTTTCCCGCTGGCTCTTGGAACAGCGCGCGCATCGTCGTTTCTGGACAGCACGTCGAGCACTGGCTGAACGGCGTCAAGATCCTCGAGGCCGAAGTCGACTCCGAGGACTGGAACGCGCGTATCGCCAAGAGCAAGTTCGCGGCATGGAAGGGCTTTGGCAAAACCAAGCGCGGCCACATCGCCCTCCAAGACCACGGCAACGAGGTCTCCTACCGCAAGATCCGCATCCGCGAACTCGAGCCCGAGCCGGGCCGACAAGGTGAGGCACAGCTCCTCTTCGATGGCCGCTCGCTCGCTGGCTGGAACTGCTTCCTCAATGACGGTGGCGCGCTCGAAGACGTGTGGTCGGTGCAGGATGGCATCCTCGTCTGCAAGGGCCGCCCGACGGGCTACCTCATGACCGAGGCGGGCTTCGACAACTTCATCCTCGAGGTCGAGTGGCGCTGGCCCGAGGGCAAGCAACCGGGCAACAGCGGCGTGCTCGTGCGCAAGTCGGGTGAAGACAAGACGTGGCCACGCTCGATCGAAGCCCAGCTCCAGAGCGGCAGCGCTGGCGACTTCTGGAACATCGGTGAGTACCCGATGGAGACCGACGCGTCGCGTCTCAAAGGACGCAACACTCGAAAGACGCACGGCAACGAAAAGGCTATCGGCGCATGGAATCGCTACCGCATCATCTGCGACGGTCCTTGGGTGCGCCTCGAGGTGAACGGCGCCGTCCTCAACGAAGCCTGGGGTTGTGAAGTGCTGCGCGGTCCGATTTGCCTGCAGTCGGAAGGCTCGGAGTTGCAGTTCCGCACGGTCCGCCTCGTGCCGCTCGAGGACGCATGAGGACCTTCGCGTGCGCATCGATCACGGCGCTCGTCGCAGCGACGCTCGGCACGCGGGGCGCACTGCAGGACGAAGCACAGGGCAGCACGAAGCGCCAGTCGACGATCGAGCTCTTCCGCGCCTTGCAGCCAGCCGAGCGTTCGGCGATCTCGCGCGGGCTGCAGCGGCGACTGCAGCGAGACAACGACCCCGACGTACAGCGGCTCTTCGACTTCGAGCTCCGCTTCGACAAGTTGCCGATTCAGGCAGCAGCTTCGCCACACGACCCGGCGCTCTGGGCCAAGGGCGTCGCGCCCGCGCGGCGTTTGCTGAGCGAAGATGCGCCGGCGTGGAAGGCAGCGCGCGCGCGCTTCCCCGCGACGCGCAGTCCCTCGGACCTGCAGCGTCACGTCGACTACGCGTGGGGTCGCGGCGAAGTCGTGCGCAGCAACGCGCAACGCATCGATGACGATGCGATCTTCGAGAACCTCGCCAACGGCTATGCGCCGCTGAGCCAGGACGCCTACGTGAGCATCCTCGCCATCCTCGACGCACCCAAGCTGGAAGCCGACGAAAAAGCGAAGCCCGCGGACATCGCGGCCCTCGAGGCGTCGATCAAGACGCGTCGCGCGGTCGCCTTCTGGGCCGAGCACCTCTACGCCGACCTCGACGCGCGCGCCTTCGCCGGCATCACGCTCTGGGATGCCTGGCACGCCCACGACGACCTCGACGTGCCCGATGTCGACGCGATCCCGTTTGCTGCCAAGGTCCTCGGCGAGACCTGGAAGTCACCGATCCCCGCCAACGCGGCGCGCACGGCGCTCTACGAGCGCATCCGCAAGGCCATGCAACGCTATCGACGCGAGCGCGAGCTGCGCGAGGTCGCGGCCGCCACTTGGTTGACGGCCTCGCCGCGGGTCGGTCCCGAGCTCGGCCGCCTCGTCGTGCGCATGCATCAGCTCTGGGCTGCGTGCGAGGATGACCCGGCGCGCATGGCGGACCGCCTCGCGCGCGTGACCGACCGCGATCGCCTGCTCGAAGAGCTCGACCGAGCCGCAGGGCGCGACGCGGCAGTCTACGAAGCGCGCGAGGATCGACGCCGTCGCATGGCCCGCTTGGCAGCAAAGCTGCGCAATATGGCGCGCGATGCGATCCTCGAACGCTGAGCCCAGGCGACCAGCAACGACGCAGCGACGTGATGCAGCACCGCTGCGTGACTTGGGGGGATCGAACGCGAGACAGGCGGTTATGCTCTGCGGCTTCGCGGACCTCGGCACGCCCTGTCTCGATCCATGAAGAACCTCTCCTCGAACCCGGCGCCTGGTCGAAGCGGCCAGGCAGCGGACGCCGTCTTGCTCGCGCGCTTTCGCGACGAGGGCGACACGGCGGCCTTCGCCATGCTCTTCGAACGCCACGCCATTCGTATCCGCCGCATCGCCGAGCGCTTTGCGGTCGAGACAGCGGACGTCGACGACATCGTTCAGAACTGCTTCCTGCGTGTGATCGTTGGCCCGACGGACGTGGGTGCCGCCGAGAGCGTCGAGGCTTGGCTCAGCGACATCGCCACGCGCGAAGGTGAGGCCCTGCAGAAGGACAGCGCGGGTCGGCAGCGCGAGATCCCAGACGTGGACCGCGTCGATGACAAAGTCGATGTGCGCGATGACGTCCTGCAGCAGACCGAAGAAGCGCGCATCCTCGCGCGCGCCATTGCCGGCCTTCCCGAGCCTTATCGCAGCGTCTTGCACTTGCGCTTCCACGAGGCGACTTCGACGACGTCGATCGCACAAGAACTCCACCGTCCTCGGGAGACGGTTCGCAAGCAGCTGAGCCGCGGCATCGAGCTCTTGCGCCGCGCGCTGCCGCCGAGTCTCTTCGGTGCGCTCGGCCTCCTCGGCTTCGGGAGAGGGAGCCCGGCCATGCCGCTGACAGAGCTCACGCGCCCTCGCAGCCCGCTCGCCAAGCTCGCGTTGCGTCCGCGCATCCTCGTCGGGATCTCGGCCGTCGGCCTCTCGGTCCTCGTCGGCCTCCTCTGGCAGCGAAGCGACGTTACTTCCACGCTCGCTGGCCCGCTTGCAGTCGAAAGGGAGAGACCGAATCTCGCGAGTCGCCCCACAGCCGAGACGCTCGCGCAGGAAGAAGCGCAGCCCGCAGCCGAGGAAGTTCGCGGCGAAGCTCCTTCCGTCGCGCCGGCAAAGAGCGAGACAGCGTCCGTACAGCTGCGCGTCGTCGAGCCTGGTGGTCGCGGCATCCCCGATGTGCCGATCGTCATCCTCCCGGTCGATGAGCGCCCCTTCTTCGCTCTCTTGCATGCAGCCTTTGGCGACGCCGCCAAGCTCGGATCTGGCACGGAAGCGCACGGTGGCGCGGCGATCGTCGCGCGAAGTGATGCGCGTGGAGACCTAGCCGTGCCTGGCCTCGTGGATGGACGCTATGGCTTCTTCGCACCCGGCTTCCTGCCGGGCGCGACCTTCATTACACGTGGCGGTCGCGGCAACGCCACGCTGACCCTGCCCCAAGACGTGACGCTGCGTGGCCGCGTCGTCGATCACCTCGGTCGTGGCGTCGCCTCGGCAGCGATCTTCGTGTCCGGCAGTGGCGGCGAGCAAGACTTCGGCACACAGATCGCCGAGGCCGGCGGCGATGGGACGTTCGAGCTGCGCAGCTTCATAGCGACTTCGAGCTTCTGGGCTCGCAGCCCTGACGGCGGCTACTCACAGCTCGTGTCCGCGAACGGCGCACTGCCGCAGGTCATGCAGCTCCGCATCGACGACAACGATCGGGACCTCGCGGTCCACGTGCGCAGCGCTGGTGACGCGCCGGTCCCCCACGCTATCGTCGCCTGGATGCCGAACGATCGGCGCAAGCGGCAGGCCGGCTCCTTGCTCGTGCCGCGTCACGCACGCACGGATGCCGATGGCCGACTGGTCCTCGAGAAGCTAGCGCGTCGTGACGCGCTCGTCCTCGCCTATGCCGATGGCCTGGCCTCCGAGGCGGCCCTCGCCCGCAAGGACGATCGGACTTGCGTTCTCGTCCTGCAACGAGGCATGGAGCTAAGCGGCACGATTCGCGACACGGCCGGCAACCCGGTCGCGGCGGCCCTCGTTTCGGCTCAGCCGGTCAACCTCACACCGGGTTACAGCACGGGCGGCCTCATGACGCGAACCACGTCGACCGATGCCGATGGTCGCTACCGCCTGACGAACCTGCCGCCCACACCGGTTGCCGTACTCGCGCTGGCACGTCCTCGAGGACGGCTCCAGGCGCGAGGACGCGCTGTCTGCGACCTCGAACGAGAGCCGACCAAGGACCTCATCGTTCGAGAAGACGCGGTCCTGACCGGCACGCTTCGACCAGCGGACGCTGCCACGCGGCGTCTTTGGCGGATCGTCGCGATCCCGCGCGCTGGCGCGAGCCGCGGCATGCGCCAAAGCTGGACGCGCAGTGTGCTCTCCAAAGCTGATGGGCAGTTCGAACTCACGGTCCTCCGCGCTGGCCCCCACTCGGTCGCTGCCTTCGCGTCCGTCGATGCGATTTGGCCCTCCCTCGTCTTCGAGGCCTCGGCCGGCCGGCCCGTCGACATCATCGCGCCCAATCCAGAGACGTCGCGCGTCGTCGGCCGCATCGTCGTCCCCGCTGGCATCGACGTGCGCAGCTGCCGCCCCCGCATCCAGCGCGTCGATTGGCCGAGCGAGCGTGGCCTCGACGTGGACGAGTTCGGGACCTGGGTCGCACCGGACTTGCCACGCGGACAGTATCTGCTGCGCCTCGATCACGCGGCGCTCGGTCGCTTCGAGAGCGCCCCCTTCGAGGTCTTCGGCAACGGCGAAGAACACCAACCCGAGCTTCGTGTACCCGTCGGTCACAGACTCCGTGTCGTCATCGACTGCGAAGTCCAAGCAGATGCAAGCGTCCACGCCCTCCTGCTCGGCAGCGACGGCGACGCGGTCGCTCGCGCGAGCGCCACGTCGGGCGCCGACGGACTCGGCTTCGACAAGGTCGCAGCCGGCGACTACACGCTCCAGGTCTGGTCAACGGAAGGCCTCGTGCGGCGCCAGCAGGTCAAGGTCGGCGACGTCGACCTCGAGGTCGCAGTCACGAACGAGCGCAGCGCTCCCTGCAACGTCGAAGTGTCGGTCACTCCAAGCAGCGGCAAACTCGCTGCGCCCCAAGCTCTCGAGATCGAGGTGCGCGACAGGAGCGGCGCAACGGTCTTCGAAGATCGTTGCATCGCCGAACTCGAGCGCAGCAGCAAGTCCAGCTTCGGGCTGCGACCCGGACTGTACGGCGTCAGGGCGACGGTGGCGGACGGTCGTTGGACCGCAAAGGTCATCGAAGTCACCGAGCAAGGCGGCGGGAACCTTCATCTGCGCATCGACTGACGCTGCAAGAAAAAGGTGCCGCGGAGACCCCGGGGGAGGGAGGAGGAGGGGATCGAATCGAGGCCCCCGCGACAGTCGCTCGCGCGACAGCTGGCAAGAAGCAACGGCGATGCCAAGGACGCTGATCGTCAGCCGTCCACGTGACGACAAAATTGTCCGAGCCCCTGCCATCGACGCTTCGGGCGACGACGGCGTTGCGCAATCCACGCAGCGACGAAGGGCGCACAGGCTCGCCGTTCGGGGTGACGATGCGCAGACGCGACGGATCACGTTGCGCAGCGACGACGGCGTTGCGACGTCACAACGCCGCCGACGGCCGCGACTCGCCGCAGCGCTCGCCTCAGCGCTCGCGACGCCGCGTGAAGACCTCGATGTCGCCTTGCGGTCGCCGACGGCGGTAGCCGAGCAAGTGGAAGAGGTCGACACTCAAGCGTTCGAGTCGCCGGCCGCGGCGTCCGACGAAGGCGTCGGGCGTCGTCGCGTGGCGGGCAATCCCCGGCAGCAGCGGGAAGAGCGCCGACACGTGCAAACGACGCAAGAGCGCCGAGAGCCGCAACCAAAACCGCCGCACGCGCCGCGCCAAGAAGTAGCCATCGCTGCCCTGGCCCTGGTAGAGCGGCAACAAGATGCGACAGCGTTCGCTGGCTCGGAGCTCGACCCCGTTCTTGTGCGCGAGGACTTGTCCCTTCTCGACGCGGTCGAAGCCCTTGAAGCCCGGCATCATGCGGAAGTCGTCGCCAGGCTCGAGCACTTCGCGGTAGCGGATCTCGAGCACGCGCGCGATGCCCTTCGAGGCTCGTTCGAGTTGGCGCACATGGTCTGCGTAGCAGGGAACCATGGCCGCATCGAGACAGCCCGCCGCGACGAGGGCGATCCAAATCGCAGCTTCGAGGTTCTTGGGCGTGTTCGCGTCGTCGTGCCGCCCACCTTCGACCGCGACCGCGACGTGACCGCGCTCGTAGAGCCAGTCGAGCAAGGCGCCGTCGATCGTCTCTTCGAGGCCGAGGATGACGGGTAGCGGCAGCGCGAAGGCGACTCGGCGATTGCGCAGGGTGTCGCCCATGCAAACGAAGGGAGCACCGTCGCCGGAGCTCGAGTGCAGGTCGAGCAATACGAAGTCGCCGCGCGAGCGATCGATCAAGGCCGCGATCTCCGTCAAGAGTTCACGCTGCTCGCGCTGCTCGCGGCTGTCGGCGGTGGGATTGCGCTCGGCGACCTCGGCGACGAGGCGTGGTGTCCAGAGGCGGTTCAGGTCCTGGTCGCAGTAGCGCACCTCGCGCTCGAGCGCGGCGAGGTTGCCGGCAAGCACCGTCAACGAACCGCGCAGCGGCAACTTCGCTTCGCTGAGCACGCGCAGCACGTTGCGGCCGGCCACGATGCCGCCAGGTTCGTTTCCGTGGATGCCTCCGGTCACGACGAAGGTCGGCCCCTCGATGCCACAGTCGTAGTGACCGAGCACGCGAGGCATACCTTTCGAGGGAGGAGCACCGGTCATCGTCATCGTCGCCATGGGTCGTACTCAGGCGTCGCGTACTTCTCGGAGTTGTTGCTCGAAAACTTTGACAGCAGCATCGAGGAAGTCGCTCGCCGTCACCAGACCGACGAGTTTGCCTTCGTCGACCACGGGGAGGCAGCCGACACCATGTGCGCGCATCAGTCGGATGGCATCGAGACTCGGCGTCTCGGGGGTCACGGTCAAGGGGTCTCGCTTCATGATCGACTCGACGAGGATGGTCGCGTCCTTGTCCATGCCGCGCCCGATGAGCCGCAGCAGACTGCGATGCGAGACGAGGCCGACCAAGTTGCCCGCGGCGTCTTCGACCGGCACGTGCCGAATGTGCTCCCAATCCATCATGGCCGCCGCGAAGTCGACGAGGTCGGTCGGCCGGACCGTGAAGAGTTCGGTCTTCATGAACTGACCGACCGCCCGGAAGCCTTCGCGCCAGTCGGTCGCCTCGTCCGCGTTCACGAGGCTCCACTCATGGACGGGCTTGCCCGTCAGCTGCCGCGAGAGCATGCCCGAAGTCAGCGTTCGGCAGCGCTCGTCGGACGAACCCGAGGACGCGAGCGCCTCATAACTCGACATCGACCAGACAGCTCCAGTCTGCCCACTCGCGACGCGCGCCTCGAGCACGCCCAGGTAACGGTCGATGTCGGCCATGTCGAGGCCGGCGTGTTCGAGCCCTTCGCGCGCGATCGGTAGCAGCGACTTGAGAATGAGGTCGCGCGCCGTGACCTCGTCGCCGCCGAACCAGGTGAACTGCGCTTTGAGGCCGTGGCGGGCGGCCGCCAAGAAGTTGTCCTTGACGTCCGAGAAGTTCAAGTGCTCGCGGATGTCGCGCGTGCGCTCCGCGAAGCCGGCCATGAGACCGAAGAAGAAGGCCGCATTCGCAACCTCATCGATGATGGTCGGGCCGGCGGGGAGCACGCGGTTCTCGATGCGCAGGTGCGCGACCCCTCCCTGCACGCCATAGCACGCGCGATTCCAACGATAGACCGTCCCGTTGTGCAAGCGCAGCGCCGGCAGGCTCGGAATGCGTCCGGCCGCGACGGCGGCGAGCGAGTCTTCGTCCTCGGGCGCCGCGAGGACCACCCGGAAGCGCGCGATGTCTTCCTTGAAGATCTCGACCACCGACTCCTTGATCCAGTCGTCACCGAAGTGGACGCGCGGCCGCGCGCCGCGCTGCATCTCGTGCTTGGCGCGTGTGTCGACCGAGTGCTGGAAAACGCCGATGCGAGTCTCCTTCCACAAGCGCCGACCGAGCAAGATCGGCGAGTTCACGGCAGCCGCGAGCACGGGTCCGGTCACGGCTTGAGCAAGGTTGTAGAGGCGCGCGAACTCGGCAGCGCCGACCTGGAAGTGCACCTGGAAGCTCGTGTTGCAAGCTTCGAGCATCACGTTGTCGTGGTGCACATCGATCTCGTCGAGCGCCTTGAGGCGCAAGTGGAAGTCACCGCCGCGCAAGAGGCTCATCGCGCGGTTGAGCGCGTAGTAGCGCGGGTTGGGCACCATGCTCGCCATCGACAGATCGCTCATGCGGATGGTCGGCAGGATGCCGGTCAGCAAAACGTTGCTACCGAACTCGGCCGCGGTCGCTCGAGCTTTGTGGAGCAGGGCCTCGAGGTCGACTTCGATCTTGCGTAGACAGTCCCCGCCGAAGATGTGCGGCTCGAGGTTGGCTTCGAGGTTGAAGCGTCCGAGCTCGGTCGTGAAGGCCGGGTCCTTCATGCGATCGAGCATGTCGACCGCGATCGGCGACGGCCGCGTCGCCCGCGTGATGAGGAACATCTCTTGTTCGGCGCCAATGCGCCGAATGCCCGATTCGATGCGGTCCTGTTCGAGCAAGCGCTCGAGGGCTCGCACATCGGTCAAGAGTGCGCGCATCGTGCGCTGCTGCAATTCCTCGTCGAGGTCCGCTGTTACGTCGTGTTCGCCCATGAGGAGCGGGAGGATAGCAGCCGCCGCGCGGAATCACCGCAGCTTCCTCCGAGGCGGCGCGAAGCGGCAATCCTTCAGCTCGGCGCGGCCTCGAAGACCTCGATGCCAGCGCGGGCGATCGCAAAGAAGATGCAGGGCTCGGACATCGCGCTACCGGCCTCCGCCTCGGCCCCCGCCCCGGCCTCGGCTGGGCAGAACGGCCGGTGGGCCGTCCCCGCGGCATAGCGCACGAAGGACCCTGCTGGATAGCGTCCGGCCGCGTCGGCGTAGCAGCCACGCAGCACGAAGACCTCCTCGCTGTCCGTGTGGCGGTGCCCCGGGTAGCGGCTTCCGGGCTCCATGCGGATCAGGACGGCGGCATAGCCGCTCGCACGGTCCGACTCGAGAAAGTGGATCGAGACCCCCGGCCACTTGGTGGCTCGGAACGGGATCGCGTCGAGGTCGAACATGACCGACCAGGATACGGCGGTTGCAGGCGACTTGACCTCCATGGTTGAGATCCGCAAGCAAAATCCATAACCTCTTCTGCCTTCTTCCGCGCTCGGGAGGCGCGGCGCGAATGACCGAGACACCTGTATCGAATTCCGTCCAGGGCAGCACGGCCCTTGCGATCATCCAAGGCCCGCTCGACCGCAAGGCCCTCGACGCTCTGCGCGCGCGCATCTTCGCGGACCGCTCCGAGTACGAGCAACTGCGTTCGTGGCTGCACCAGCAGGGCGAAGAAGAGCTCCGCGTCGGCATCGGCTACTGGGCGCTCGGAGCCTGGAAGGACGCCGAACAGCTCCTCGAAGAGCACGCCGGTCAGCCGCTGGTCGATGCCTTGCGCGGCTACGCCTTGTTGTCGCGTGGCCGCTTCGCCGAAGCGCGCAGTGCTGTCGCCGCGGCCAAGGACGCCGAGTCGACCGCAGTCCACGCCCTGACCTTCGTGCGAGAAGGCAAGGTCAGCGAAGTCGAGGACATCGTGTCGAAGCTCGCTTCCGACTACGCGGTCCTCATGGGCACCGCGACCGAGCACTTCCTGCGCGGCTGGCTCGACGAACAAAAACTCGACATCGACGACGCCATCGTACACTACGAGGCCGCGTACGAAGCCGACCCCTACTTCGCGGATGCCTGCTTCCACTTGGCGCGCCTTCTCGAACTGCGCGGCGACGACGAGGCAGCGCTCGAGGTCTACGAGAACACGATCGAGCGCCTGCCACCGAACCCGAGCATGCTCGCCAACCTCGGCCTGCTCTATGAAGACATCGGCGAGTTCGGCCAGAGCGAGATTTGCTACCGCACCATCCTCAAGGCCGATCCGACGAATGCTCGAGCGCGCCTCTTCCTCGAGGATGTCCTCGCCTCGAAGAACATGCAGTACGACGAGGACCAAGAGCGTCGGGAGGACAAGCGCAACGCGATCTTGCGTACGCCGGTCACCGACTTCGAACTCTCGGTGCGCAGCCGCAACTGCCTCGCCAAGATGGGCATCCGCACGCTCGGCGACCTCGTCCAAAAGACCGAGGCCGAGCTGCTCTCGTACAAGAACTTCGGCGAGACCTCGCTGATGGAGATCCAGCAGATCCTCCACGCGAAGAACCTGCGCCTCGGCATGGACGCCGACGAGCTCGACGAGACCGCGCTGCAAGGGCCGCGGACGCCGCTCGGCGACCAGTCCGACCCGCGCAATCGGCCGATCGCAGAGCTCGAGCTCTCGGTTCGCAGCCGGCGCGTCGTCGACATGTTCAAGCTGCGCACGATCGGCGACCTCTGCCTGAAGACCGAAGCCGAACTCATGGCCTGTCCGAACTTCGGCCAGACCTCGCTCAACGAGATCAAGTCGAAGCTCGACGAGCTGGGCCTGAGCCTCAAGGGCTGAAGCCTCAGCGGCGCACTTGTTCGACTACCTAGAAGGCCGACTCGAACGCAGCGAAGCAACGGCCATCGTCGTCGAGGTCGCCGGCTTGGGCTACGCGTTGCAGACGCCGCTCGGCACCGCCGCGCGCCTCGGACGCCCTGGGGCGACCGTGCGCTGCTACATCTGCACGGTGCGTCACGACGAGCTGCCGCGCTTGCTGGGCTTCGCTTCGAAGGAAGAGCGCGACCTCTGCACCCTCTTGCTCAAGGTCGCGGGGATCGGCCCGAGCCTGGCCTTGGCCTTGCTCTCGGCCGACACGCCCCGGCGCTTGCTCGAAGCCATCCAGAACGACGACGTGCTCTGGCTGAAGCGCGTCAAGGGTGTCGGCGCCAAGACCGCCGAGCGTATCTGCCTGGAGGTCCGCGATCGCGCCGCGACATGGCTCAGCGCCTTCACCCACGACCCGACGACCAAGGCTGCGACCAGGGATCCACGCCGCGTCGACGCCGAGCAAGCCCTCGTCGCCCTCGGCTTCAGCGACAAAGAGGCCGAAGCCCGCGTCAGCAAGGTGCTCGAGCGCGACGCCGACGCCGACGTCGAGGCGCTCGTCAAGGCAGCGCTACGCGGCTGAACCAGAGCCGGGACCGAGCGCGCTCCTGACCGCGCGCGAGACGGCGGCCTCGTCATGGGCCGAGCGGTTGCCAGCGGCGAGCCACGCAGCTCGCACCTCCTCGACGTGCCCGACCAGGATTGCGCGCCTCACGACGTCCTCGGTCGCCGTCAGCGCGACTTCGAAGGCATGCAGGAGGGCGAGCACGACGCGCGTGTCACCGGCCCCGTAGTGCCGGATCGAATCGAAGGCGAGGCCTGTGTGTTCGGCGAAGTCGGCGCAGGGCGCGACGACACGCAAGCGGCCGTCCGGACCCTCGTGCGTCGTGTCCTCGAAGGAGCGCTGCGCGAGGCGCGCGAGGCTCGCCCCCAAGCGTTCGATGCAGGCGATGGCCGTCGCCGGATCGTTGATGCCGGGCGAGAGCGCGCGGACCGCGATCTCGACGAGCTGTCCCAGCAAAAAGCGCAGGTCCTGGAGGGCCGTGCGCTGGTCGCCGATGAGGATCGCCTCAAGCACTTCATCGGGCAGGACGTCGTCGGCCAAGGGACGCGCCGTGTGAAGGCGCGCGATGGAAGCCCCGCTCGCGACGAAGTCTCCGGGCCGACAGGTCAGCTCGAAGACGGCGTCGTACTTCGCTGCGGACTCGACCAGCTCTTCGATCGCGACCAGGCGCACGTAACCCGTCTCAGTCGCGCGAACCTCGCGGCAACTCGGCGGCCACGAGGCCCGCGTCTCGTCGTCCACGCACGCATCGTCGTGGACGTCGCCCTTCACCTCGTCGAAGTGCTCGAGCTGCGCATCGATCTCGCGCGCGACGGTCGCGATGATCGACGAGGCCTGGATCGACGTCGCCGTGTGGTGCACGAACCAGATCAAGACGAAGCCGCTGACGATGGCCAAGACGACCGCCAACGCACTCGCCAAGTGCGGAACCGAATCCTGCCTCACGGCCCGCAAGACGATGAGGCTGTAGAGGAAGGTCGCGACGTAGGTCCCGAGGAAGAGCTGGTTGCCGCGGTCGCGCACGAAGTTGCGCAAGAGCCTCGGACCAAACTGCTGCGATGTCAGCGTGAGCGCGACGATCGTGATCGAGAAGACCACGCCGGTCACCGTGATCATCGATCCGACGATGGCCGAAAGCAGAGCCCGCGTCCCATCCGCGTCGGCGGCGCGCAGGGCGGGATGGCGGTCGATCCAATCCGCGGGTAGGCCGTGGTCGACCTCGATCACGACGAAGGCGAGCACGGCCGCCAAGACGCTGAGCACCAGCGGAAAAAAGTAGAAGCTCTCGCGCAGCGAGTCGCCCCAAGCCGCGATACGGCCGAGGACGCGACCGCGACGACGCCGCACGAACTTGGCACGCACGTGCTTCGGCGTCACGCGCGCTTCTCCGTGGAGCCGCCGCGACGACGGCGTTCGAGCTCGACGAGCAGAACCGAGATGTCGGCAGGCGTCACGCCGGGCAAGCGCATGGCCTCGCCGAGGGTGCGCGGCCGCCGGGCATCGAGGACGTCGCGGGCCTCGTGCTTCAGCGCCGTGAGGCCACGGTAGTCGAGGTCTTCCGGAAGGCGGCGCTCGTGCATCGTGGCCAGGCGCTCGCGTTCGCGATCGACACGGGCTTGGTAGGGCTCGTAGAGGATGGCGGCTTCGACTTCTTCGGCGTCTTCGCGTGCAAGCGCGAGCTGCAGGTCGGGCGCCAGCGCAGCGATGTCGCCGAGGCCGACGCCTGGCCGGCGCAAGCGAGCGGCGAGGGTTCGTCCGTCGTGCCACGTCGAAGCGAGGGCCCCCACGGCTGCGGCAATACGCTCGCGACGCTCCGCGATACGACGCGCCTGGCCGGCATCGAGGAGGCCGAGTTCGACCCCGACCTCGCCGAGCCGGAGGTCAGCGTTGCCGTGGCGCAGCGCGAGGCGGTTCTCGGCCCTCGAGGTAAACATGCGATAGGGCTCGCTCGGGTGCACGCGGCAGAGGTCGTCGACGAGGACGCCGATGTAGCTCGAAGCCCGGTCGAGGACGAGCGAGGGTCGCCCCTGGACCCGCAGGGCGACCTGAATACCGGCATAGAGGCCCTGGGCAGCGGCCTCCTCGTAGCCTGAGGTTCCGTTGATCTGACCCGCCGCGAAGAGCCCTTCGACGCCAGCGACCGAGAGGTCGGCGCGCAGCTGGTCGGTCACGAGGTGGTCGTACTCGACGGCGTAGCCCGGACGCAGCATCTTGACCTCTTCGAGGCCCTCGATGCTGCGCAGGAAGCCAATCTGCACCTCGTCGGGAAGGCTCGTCGAGATGCCGTTCGGATAGACCTCGTTGGTCGCGCGACCTTCGGGCTCGAGGAAGATCAAATGGCGATCGCGCTCCGGGAAGCGCATGACCTTGTCCTCGACCGACGGACAGTAACGCGGACCGGGCCCCGAGATGGCGCCGCGGTACATCGGCGAGCGGTGGGCGTGGCGCCGGATCCAATCGTGCGTGCGCTCGTTGGTCCAGGTCTCGTAGCAAGGTATCTGGTCGATGCGCGGCGGCTCGCTGCGGAAGCTGAAGGGCCATGGCGCTTCGTCCCCGGGCTGGACCCGAAGTCGCGCCCAGTCGATCGACGCGTGGTCGAGCCGCGGCGGCGTGCCCGTCTTGTGACGCCCGAGGCGAAGGCCGAGCCGCGCGAGCGCCGCAGAGAGCCTCGTCGCGGCCGCCTCGCCGAAGCGACCGCCGCTGCGCGCGTCCTCGCCGCGATGCAGGACCGCGC
>CALLZN010000105.1 GCA_937858895.1 uncultured bacterium
CAAACCGAGCAAACGTTGGGGTCCCAAAGGGCGACGTGGAGCCTAATGGCATTGAGCCTGTGCTTCCCTTTACAGTGCAGCTGTTGAATACGACGAGTTTGCTGTTCTGTATGCTCATCAGTGGCGCTGGGTCAATGAAGTTCCAACCACTGCCCAACCCTGTGAACGTGCAATTTTGAAACGTGACGATGCTCGATGGTGTTTGAATGCGATACGCTTCTGAAAAGGCTAATAGCGTCTCGAAGTCGCAGTCCTCGAAGACGACACTCGACAGCGTTGTTGAAGCGAGAGCTTTGCTCTCCACGGACAGTTCGGAAATTCTGCCGAACCGCAGTCGACTGATCCGCAATGCAACTCTTGGACTCGGATCCCTGATCGATAGATTGGAGATGGCAACATCCTTCGATCTACCGACGAGCCAAATCGACTTGTTGGCAATCGTTACGTTGCCTGGCGTGAGGGAAAGGATGTTGACGATGTCGCCATCCATCGCTGCATCGACCGCAGCTTGTGCCGACGCATATGTGCCGTTGGTGCCGTCCAGGACGAAGAGGATGCGCTGCGCCGAAAGCGTGCACGATGCGATCGCGGACCAGATGACGACGTGCAGGATTGTGACCATGCGTCGCATTCTCGGGGCCACGATCTCAGCGTCAAGTGAGGCGATGGCCGACTTCACCTCAATGTTGCAATACCTCCACCCGTCTGGCGGTTGCTTGCCGACTCAGCTACCGATCACTGCCTCACCGCCATTCGAGAGCACGAGGCCGACGGCGTTGGCGTTCGGGTCGAGGACCATGAACTGGTTGTAGTAGCGGATGCCGATGTAGGACTGCACGTTGGGCAGCGTGAAGTTCATCGAGCCGCTACCGGTCGTGCCGGTTGCGACTCCGCCGAGCAGGATGTCGGTCGAGCTGTAGAGCGTGCAGCCGGGCAGCGCGCTGCCGAGCGATAGGTTCAGCTTTTGTGCGCCGAGCCACAGGACGGCGACGCTGTTCGTGACCGCGCCCGAGACGTTGACCGAGAAGCTCTTGTTGATGGCTGGTACGCCCGTGTTCGTCAAGCTGACGATCGCGCCCGTCGAACCGGCTCCAACCAGCTGCACGATCACTCCGTAACCGGAGCCAATGCTGCCAGTCGTCGCCGTCGCGGCGCCGAAGAGACGGCATGTTCCAACTGTACTCGAGGAGACAGCATCGAAGAAGTTGGGTGTCGGAGCAGACGCGGTCGTGTTGACGACTTCCCAGAGGAAGTTGCCGATCTGCGGCGAGTAGATCATCGGCACCGAGAAGGGCACCGCGACTGTCCACACAGTCGGCGTCGTTTGCGCGGCGAAGCTCGGCACGTTGAGGCCGCCGTTGAATACGACCGTCGGCGTGCGCAGCCAGTTGCTGGCGTAGGTCGTGTTCAGCGTACGAGCTGGGCTCGACGTGTAGCCGACGCTGAGCGTGATGTTGAGCACGTAGGCGTTCTGGGCGTAGTTCTGGCGGTTGCGCAGGTTGAAGCCCCGGATCAAGGTCGTGCCGGGGAAGTCCGCAGCGTCATGCGATTGCATGTAGTGCAGGTTGTAGTAACCCCATGGATAGGAGTTCGCCGATGTGCCGGCGGTCGTCGCATAGCCCTTTGGCACGACGACGCCGCCCGGGATCGCGCCGCTCCCGGCGCAGCCATTGCCGTAAAGAGTGTAGCTGCCTGTGGTTTGCGCTCGCAGAGCCGAGAGCGCTGTGCCGAGGGCGAGCATTGTGAGCAGAGAGTGCTTCATGGTAACTCAGCGTGGTTTTAGGAAACGATCGCTCGTCATCCTACTCGAAGGGCGAGGGCGTGGAGAGGAGATCTTGCCTGCCTTCAGAGGCTCAGGATGCGCCCGAGCTCGGACACGGCTCTGGCGTGGAGCAATTGCACGGCATTCTCGCTGCGACCGAAGCGCCGGGCGATCTCGCTGAAAGGTAGCCCCTCGAGACTCCTGAGTTCGATGACACGGCGCCGGTCGTGATCCAGGCACTCCAGGGCGTGCGCGAGCCGCTGCAATTCCTCCTGGCGGATCGCTTCCCGGTAAGGTCTCGCGTCCGACATGCCGAGCATTGTGGTCGCGAACTTCGTGAAGGACGATTCGTAGCGCTTGCGCACGCCGTCGATGATGCGATGGCGTGCGATCGTCGTCAGCCAGGCTAAGAAGGAACCCGACGATGACAGCTCGACTTTGCTCAGCTGTTTCAGCGCGGCGAGCAGGGTGTCCTGGACGAAGTCGTCAGTCTCCGCGTGTTGCCTCGCGCGCGGCCCCATCATGGTGCGTACTCGCTGGAGCAGGGGCTCGTTGTAGGCCTCGAGGAGTTCGCGCAGCGCTGTGCCATCGCCGTTTCGAGCTTGATCGAGCTGGGTGCGTGTCCACTCGAAGTCCGGCAGTGTTACTTCCATGATCTGCTAACGATTCGTCAGTGTCACTCTGCGCGCCGCGCGAACGCCGATCTGGGGGCCTTTCAAGGCTCGGCCCGCGTCCGCTCTCGACGCGCTTCTTGCCATGCTGGCAGGACTGTTCCAGCAAGCGCCGCGAAAGACGATTTCGGTCGCTTGCTCACCTCGTAGGCCAGTTCCGACCTCCGGCGCGATCTCGTAGGACGACCTTCCGCCTTCACAGAATTCCCAGACGTTGCCAACGACATCAAAGAGCCCGAAGGCATTGGCTGCATAGGATCCGACCGGCGCCGCGACGACGCGGCCATCATCAAAGGACTCGAACTCGTTGTTCCAGTTGGGATAATACCGTTTCGCCGTGGCGTCGGCCAAGTTGGCGAATCCCGCCAAGCTCTCGCGCTTGGAGCCTGTGAACCAGGCTTCGCCGCTACCTGCGCGACAGGCGTATTCCCACTGTGCTTCCGTCGGCAGTGTCATGCCTGCATCGCTCAGCGCGCGGCGCGCCGTCGTCCAGTCCACGGTTTCGACAGGATGCGTGTACG
Source organism: uncultured bacterium (assembly GCA_937858895.1). Lineage (GTDB taxonomy): Bacteria > Planctomycetota > UBA1135 > UBA1135 > JACKHW01. The sequence continues at coordinate 2,955 of CALLZN010000105.1, forward strand.
AGATTGGGTCAGTGCTCCCGCGCATCGTCGCTCCAATGGCGTGTGTGCTTGGGTCGCTGTTGTCGGCGAGACGCATCCATTGTCCGCGCGTCAATTCGTGCCTAGCGATCATGAACGGATGCAGTGTGACTTCGTGAACCGGCGATTCGTCGAGGTCAGCGCCAGCATCGAAGTTGGGACGCCGTTCGTCCAATCGTTGTGCTCCCATGGAGAACGTCGCACCAGGCAGGAGCACAAAGACGATTCCTGTCGTTGGCGTGATGTCGATACTGCCGTCGGGCTGATGCGTCGGGATGGCCACATCACTCAATGCTCGGCCGTCGACAGGGTCCCAAGCCGACCGCAGGTCATAAAACTCCCACAGCTTCGTTACGGGATTCATGCCGATCGGGACGACTCCGACCTGAGGTTCGAGGACGAGGGGCGGCTCGCTTCGATAGCGTGCGCTGGCGGTCACGTCGTCAGCTGTGGCGATGGCAAGTCGTGCCGCTTGCCAGCGGTCGCGATGGCGCTCTAGCGATACCTCAGCCACCTGACGGGCGAACTCCAAGCGATCCCGGACCTTTGGCCGGATCTCTGTACCGAGCTCGAGGATTCGTTGTTCAACGCCACAAAGGGTGTCATGGAGAAAGCGCTCTGCGTCGTTTGCGAAGCGCCGCGCGACCGCGGCCGTCCGCGCCTTCTTGCGGCGTGCGATGTCACTCTCGCGGCTCTGGATCCACCTTTGGAGACCTGGTCCGCTTAGTTGCCGTGCCAGCAGGTCGAGCTTGGCGGACATCGGTAGGATTTCGAAGCGGAGTTCGGGCGCGGGGTCCGACGCCAGCAGTCGATCCATGATTGCTCTCGCTTCCTCGAAACGACCGGTTCCGAAGGTCGCCCAGGCGAGAGTGTTCAATGCAGGTCGCAGATCGACGCTGCTGTCACCTGTCTCGACTTTGGTCAACGCAACACGCGCGAGCGCCAACTGTCGTGCTCCGTCCGCCGCGGGTCGCCAGTCGCGGCCATTGCCGATGCTCCGCACGACGCGGGCGATGAGTTCCTTGGCTGTCGCTGCAGTCTCGCTTTCTTCGAGCTGGATCTCCGCGAGCGGCGAAGTCCTCCCACGGGCCAGCAGCTGAATGCCGCGTAGTTGCTCTTCGGCCAGCGAGAGCTCGTCGCTCGGTTCCCCGGACGTGGTACCGACCGTGCGCTCACCGTCTAACGTGCGAGCGCGGAGCTCGACCACTGCGGCTTCGATGCGCGGTAGAGCCCGTTCGAGGGCCTCATAGTCTCTTGTCCATGCCGAGAGTCGGTCGATCGACGACGGGAGCGCGGGACCAAGTGCATCGGCGCGGTGCGCTACTTCGTCTACGCTGACGGACAAGGCCAGCAAATCGTACTCGTCGATCTTGCGCTGTAGGAGCTGGGACTTTTCGGTGGCGCGAAAGAAGCCAACGGACGTTCCGACCAAGCCGCCGACGATGCTCAGCAGGAGCAAGGCGCCGAGTGTCGCAGTCCCGCGATGACGTCGCAACAGCTTGCGTAAGCGATACGTGGTCGTCGGTGGTCCGGCGGTGACCGCCTCGCCCCGCAAGAAGCGTGCGAGGTCGAGGCCGAGGTCGCGTGCGCTGGCATAGCGCTCGCCCGGATCTTTGTGAAGACACTTCAAGGTGATCCAGTCAAGTTCGCGGTCCAGTTGTCCTGTCAAGCGCCTGGCATGGATGCAATTGCGTTCGGCGAGCGCAGCTGATGCCGCGCGCGACGCGCGCTGACTCGGGCGCGGCGGAGTCTCGACTTCGATGATGCGCTTGCGTTGCTCGGGTGTCGCGTTCCGCAAACGCTCGCCGTCGAAGGGAAGCGCACCGCTCATCGCTTCGTAGAGCATGACGCCGATGGCATAGACGTCGGTCCGAGTGTCGACCAAGCTCGGATTCGCCCCTGCTTGCTCGGGTGACATGTACTCGGGGGTGCCCACGGCGGCACCCGGTGTCGTCATCGCTGTCATCCCAGGCATGTCCTGCAGCGGATGCAAGAGCCGCGCGATACCAAAATCTATGATGTGCGGTTCCGCGCGCCCCTCATCCGACGAGCTGACGAGGATGTTGGACGGCTTGAGATCGCGGTGGATGACGCCGTTTTGATGCGCGTGCTCGACACCTTCGCAGATCTTGATGAACAGCTCCACGCGTTCACGAATCGTCAAACGATGTTCGGCACAGTACGCGGTGAGCGGCACACCATGCACGAACTCCATGACAAAAAACGGCCTACCGAGTTCTGTTGACCCAGCATCGTACAGGCGGGCGATGTAGCGGTGGTCCAGACGAGCGAGAGTTTGACGTTCGAAAGAGAAGCGCGCCAACGTCTCGCGTGTGTCCATTCCTTCTTTGATAAGCTTGATCGCAACCTCACGAACGACGGGCTCACGCTGGACTGCGTGGTAGATGATGCCCATGCCGCCGCGGCCGACCTCACCAAGGATCTCGAAGGGTCCTATGCGGGCTGGTCTCTCGGACGAGTGCAGGAGCCGAGCCACCTGCGCATGGCGCTTGCGCGCTTCATCGGCCAAATCCGGATGCTCATGACAAAATCTCTCGAGCGCCGAAGCTCCTTCGCTTTGTATCGCGAGGAAGCAACGGGCAAGGAGCTCTTCGGCGTTCATTGCGGGTCATGTTCCAGGTGAGACGAGCCACCGGTCAAGCGCAACCTTCGGAGTCCGTCGCGCGAGGCTTGTCGACAGCGGGAGCTCGCGACGGGATCGTCACCGCCTCTCGCATTCTTGGGCGTGCGGTCGGCCGACCGCGCGGGTCAAGAATCGCAACCGTTCGTCGAGGTCACGCCTCCCAATGCGTACCCTCCCGGCTTCATCATCGTACGCGCGATGAAGTGACGAAGCTGTGCCGGGTCGTCAAACGCGCTTTTCGTAGATGCGCCCGGATTCGAAGTACTCGTTCTCGGCCCCAATAGCGTCGAAGTCGTAAGCTCGCCCTTCGAGCAAGCTGCGGGCAGCGATGATGCCCATCTCGAGGCTGTGGTCCTGGTTCGTGTAGCGGAAGCGGCCCGGGCGCCGGACGTAGTAGAGGTTCTCGGGTTTGTCGAGCCACTTCTTGATCACGTCGAGGCGGTCGAGGTACTGCAGGTCGTAGACCGGATAGACGTGGCGGCGCTTCCAGAGATAGGTCTGCCGCACTTCGCTGCGCTTGAAGAAACCTTGGCGCTCGAAGAAGGGGATGACCATGTCCTCGATGCCTTCCTTCGACGAGTTCCAGACCTTGTCACCCTCGAAGCAGAAGAACTCGACGAAGAGCGAGGTCTTGCCCTCAGGGCACATGTCCTTCGAGAAGTTCTTCATCTCGGCGACCCGCCCGAAGGGGATGTCGAGGTTCGGAAAGTAGATCCAGTTGTCTTGCGAGATCGAATCCTTGTCGAGCGTCAAGAACAAGTACACCTGCGCGCGCCACTGCAGCTTGGACGCTGCCTCGATGACCTCAGGTGGCGGCGGCGGGTCGAGGAGGCCGAGCATCTCGGTCAACGGGATCGACTCGACGACGTTGTCGGGTCGCAGCACGCGCGCTTCGCCGTCGATCGTGACTTCGACGCTCGTCACACGCTTCCCGTCGTGGAGGATGCGCGTCGGCGCAGTCGAGGTGTGCAAGTCGGCGTTGACTTCTTTGAGGCGCTTCGTGATCGCCTCGTAGATGCGGCCAGTTCCGAACTGCGGATAGAAGAACTCGTCGACGAGCGACTTGGGCCCATCCGCGCCCTTCTTGAAGAAGAGCGCGTTCTTGAGCACCGAAAGCAAATTGAGTCCGCGAATGCGCTGCGTCGCCCAGTCGGGGTGGATCGTACTCGCGGGGATGCCCCAGATCTTCTCGGTGTAGTTGATCATCGAGAAGTTCGCGAGCGAACGGCCAAAGTTGGCGACGACGTAGTCCTCGAAGTTGTCGATGCGTCGTCCGAGCATGCGATACCGCAGCAGCGCCCACACATAGTCGAAGCCGAAGCGCATGCTGCGCCACAGCCCGATGTTCTTGAAGACCTGGAAGGCATTGACTGGATAGTCATAGAACTTCCCGTCAATGAACTGGCGCGTGAGGCGCGGCACCTTGCGCCACTCTTCGTGGAGCAGGTCCTCGATGAACGAGTAGAGATACTGGTTCTTCGAGAAGAAGCGGTGCGGCCCGATGTCGGTCAAGAAGACGTCGTCACCCTCACGGATCGTCAACGTCTTGGCGAGTCCGCCGACTTGCTCGTCGCGCTCGAGGATCGTGCACGTGCGGCCCGCACGCGCGAGCTCCATCGCGCAGGCGAGGCCCGCCGGCCCAGCTCCGATGATGAGGGTTTCCAAGGTCATGGCGCGACGCGGTGCTTTCTTCGAGGTCGTTCGGGCCGAGCACGATAGGCGATTGTCGCCGCGGCCCTAGACCTTGCTCCAGAAGATCGGTCGTTTCCGTTTCCAGCCTGACCCCAAGGCGCGCAAAAGGCGCTTCTTGCTATCTTCTGCGCATGTTCACACGTGATGAAGCCCGTGCCATCGTGGATCGTGTGCTCGCGGCCTCGCCGGCGCGGGCCACGGAGCTGATCCTGCGCGGGCGCGAGCTGCGACATTTGCGCCTGGCCGAGTCCGCGCCGAGCGAACAGAACGTCGTCAGCGATCCGAGCCTGCAAGTGCGCGTCGAGCATGAAGGGCGCTACGGGCGGGCTTCGACCTCGCTCTTGGATGACGCTGCCATCGAGCGCGTCCTCGATGCGGCCTACCGGGCCGCCAAACTCTCTCCGCCCCTCGACCTGCCGCCTTTGGCCGCAGGTGCTGCACATGACGACAGCAACAGCGACGGCGGCGTCGATGAAGCCGCCGCTCGCAGCCTCCTGGCGCGGGACAGCGCGACCAAGCTCGAAGCCCTCGCGCCTGCGCTGCGGGCGGTCGCCGAGGCGGGAGCAGCTGCCACCGGCTTCTGGGACACAACGGTCGAGTCGTGCACCTACGCGACCTCGGCGGGCTGCTTCCGCCACACCTGGCTCGCCCGCGACTGGTTCTCGTCGACGGTCCTCGCTGGCGATGGCGGTGCCGGTGTGGCGCATGATGGCCAGCTCGACGCGTCCATGCTCGTGGCAAGCCGCGCAGATGCGGTCGTGCGTCAAGCCCTCGACCTAGCCCTGCGCTCGAAGAAAGCGCGCGCGATCGAAGCGCGCGAGCAGCGCGTGCTCCTCGCACCCCAGGCCGTCGGCGAGCTCTTGCTCTTCTTGTCTTGGAGCGGCTTCGGCGCGCGCAACTGGCTCGAAGAGCGCAGCTTCTTGCGTCGGCGCCGCGACGAAGTCGTGCTCGACCCGAGCATCAGCATCCTCGACGACGCAGCGGCCTTCGGCGGCCTCGGCTTCGACTTCGAAGGTCAGGATCGGCGACGCGTGACCCTCATCGACGAAGGCCTAGCAAGGCTGCCGGTCTTCGATCGGCCGACCGCCAAAGAGGCGCGTGCTTCGACCGGGCTCGACGTCGAAACGAGCGGCCACGCCGGCTTGCAGCCGAGCGCCGATGGACCGCTGCCGCGCCACCTACGCTTCGTCGTGGCCGACGCCAAGCAAACGCCAGCGCGTGAACTCGAGGCTTGCCTCGGCGATGGCCTCATCATCACGCAGTTTCACTACACGAACCTGATCGACCCCACCGCGGTGACGGTGACGGGTATGACGCGCAATGGCACCTTCCTCGTCGAGGGCGGGCGTGTCGTTGCACCTGTGCGCAACCTGCGCTTCACGGTCGACATCCTCGATGTCTTGTCGACGATAGAGGCCGCGAGCATCGAGACCCAGGTCGTAGAAGCCTTCTTTGGCGGTGCCGCGATGTCGGTGCCGTCGCTCGTCTTGCCTCGCTTCCGCTTCACGTCGACGCAGTCGTGATGGAGTCTGAGTTCATGAAGGATCCAGTCACTGAGGCCTCGAGCGCCGAAACCGAGCGCTTCGAGGCCTTGGCCAATGTTGCCCTCGAACGCGCGCGGTCGGCGGGCGCGAGCCACGCCGACGTACGCGTCGTCTCGACCGAGACCCGCGAGCTTGCTGTGCGCAAGTCGCAAGTTTCCCGCTGCTCTCGAGACGAGAGCCTCGGGGTCGCCGTCCGTGTGCTCGTCGAGGGAGCTTGGGGTTTTGCCGCGGCGCCGCTCTCTGGCGACGCCGAGCTGCTCGGCCGCCTCGCCGACCGAGCCGTGGGCGAAGCTCGCGCCGGTGCGCGCCATCGCGCCGCGAAGGCCGTGCTCGCGCCGCTCCCTGCGCAGCGAGGCCGCTTCGTCAGTCCGCGCGAAGAGGACCCCTTCGCGATGGGGCTCGAAGAGCAGTTCGACCTGCTCTTCGAGGTCGATCGTGAACTCGTGCGCGCGAAGGACCTCGCGACGACGTCCACGCAGATGAGCTTCGCGCGCGAGCGTCAGTGGCAGTTCACGAGCGAAGGTCACCTCGTCGAGCAAGACCTGCTGCGCTCGGGGGCCGGCTTTGCGCTGACGCTCGCGCGCGATGGCATCGTGCAGACCCGTTCTTATCCCGCTTCGTTCGGCGGCCAATACCTCCAAGGCGGCTTCGAGGTCGTGCGCGGCATGCGGCTGCGTGACCACGTCGCCCGCGTGCAAGAAGAAGCGAGCGAGCTTCTCCGCGCCGCGCCCTGCCCTGGCGGACGCTTCGACATGGTCGTTGGTGGCAGCCAGCTGGCCCTGCAGATCCACGAGTCGGTCGGGCATCCGAACGAGTTCGACCGCGTGCTCGGCTTCGAGGCTGACCTGGCTGGCCAGAGCTTCGTGACGCCCGAAAAGCGCAACCGCTTCGTCTACGGCGCGCCCATCGTCGACCTCGTCGCCGACTCGACGCTCGCAGGCGGCATCGGTACCTTCGGCTGGGACGACGACGCCGTGCCCGGGCAGCGCTTCCACGTCGTGGAGCAGGGCGTGCACCGCAACTGGTTCACCAACCGCGAGTTCGCGACCCGCCTCGGCGACGGCGCGAGCAACGGGACCAACCGTGCCGAGGGGTGGCGCTATCCACCACAGATTCGCATTCCGAATCTCTCGCTCATGTGGGGATCCTCGACGCGCGATGAGCTCATCGCTGGGATCGACGACGGCTTCTTGCTCGACGGTGTCAAGACGTGGTCGATCGACGAGCTGCGCCTCAACTTTCAGTTCACGTCCGAGATTGCCTGGCGCATTCGCGCTGGGCGCGTCGCCGAAGTCGTGCGCAACCCGACCTACCAAGGGGTGACGCCAGAGTTTTGGAGTTCGTGCGACGGCATCGCCGGCCGCGAAGAGTGGGCAGCATGGGGTGTTCCCAACTGCGGCAAGGGTCAGCCCATGCAGGTCGCTGAGATGAGCCATGGCTGTGCGCCCGCGCGCTTCCGCGGCGTTACGTTCTTGCAGGCCTGACTTGCAGGCCTGAGGGCGCGAGCCGCTTCCTCGCGCAGAATCCGGCGCTCTCGGATTTTTTGCGCAGCGCAAAGTGTCGTCGCTACCGGTCGCTGCGCGCAGTCTTCAGGTGCATGCGAGCTTCGCCGAAGCGGAACCTCGTGATGCCCATGCGTGACACTGCGAAACGGAAGCGAAGCGAGCGGCTTGAATCCAATCCGCGCCACCGCGCTCCGATGCCAACGCCGACACGAGCCGCGCGTCACGCTGCCTTCGAGTTGACAGCCGAAAGAGCCTCGCAGCCTCAATCGGAGAAGCAGATGAACGCTCGAGGGTCGATGTCCACAGCAGCAGTTTCTGGCCGTCAAAACGGCTTCACGATGATCGAAATGTTGATCGTCGTCGCGGTCATTTCGATCGTCGCGTCGATCGCGGTTCCCAACTACTTCGCGAGCCGCCTCAGCGCCAACGAAGCCGCCGTCATCGGCACGCTGCGTCAAATCTCGGCGAGCCAGCAGATGTTCCGAAGCACGGACCACGACGACATCGACGGGGACGGTCAGGGCGAGTTCGGCTTCATGGGCGAGCTGTCGGGTCTGCGCCCGCTGCGCGACACCAACGTCGAGCTCATCCCGCCCATCCTGAATCCCGCCTTCGGCGAGATCACGGCGACGGGCGCGACGATGCGCAATGGCTATGTCTTCCGCCTCTTCTTGCCCGACGCCGGCGGCGTCGGCTTGGCGGAGACCGACAGCAACGTCGCGCTCATCGACCCGCGCTTCTCGGCTGAGTTCTTCACCTGCGTCGCGTGGCCGAACGCCTATGGCCGCAGCGGGCAGCGGACTTTCTTCTTGTGTCAGACCGGCACGATCATGACGACGATCGACGTTCGCTACTCGGGTGAAGCGTCCGGTCCCGCCGCCAACGCGGCCATGACGGGTGTCACCGACGGTCGCATCGACACGCACGAACTTGCCTCCGGCGTCGTCGTCGGAGTCGACGGCAATCGCTGGCAGGAAGTGCAGTGATGGCGGGATCAGGGGAATACAACTTGGAACTTTGCGCGACCCATCCTTCGGGGTGTTGGTCTGCGCGCCTCGGTGGCCACCGAGGAGTTAGACGAAGGTCGCGCGGGGAAGGGAGCCTTCGTCGTCCATCCGTTCGGTTTGGGGACATTGAACGTGGTGGTGTGGGCTGTTCGGGGTCGGGGGGCTCTGAGCGGTCCGGGGGGAGCGGCGGTTCTTCGCGCGGCCGTCGCTCGATCCTCTTTTCGGCGATTCTCTGACGAGAGCCGACGAGGGGGGCAGGAGACAGAATCGGTCAGGGGAGGAGCGATGTTCGCATCGCGCCTCCCCTTTCGTTTTTGCTCGCCCTGGTGCGGACGCCGCTCTCTTCCTATTGTCTTCGGCTCGCTTCGAATGAGGAGATGTCGATGGGCGAGAATGAAAACGAGAGTCGCGACGAAGGGACGCCTGTGCCCGCGACCCAAAGCAGCGAGGCCAGCGCGCATCCCGCTCCTGACTCAGCAAGTGGCGGAGCGGACGGCGGGGCCGCAGACTTCAATCCCGAACGCAAAAAGCGCAAGCGCCGCAAGAAGGCCAAGCCCGAGGGCGGCGGGCCTACGCACGGGCATGCGCCGGCAGCGCAGTTACCGACGGATGCCAAGAGCCCTGCGGACTTGATCGAGCTGGCTTTTGCTGCCCTTGGCAACGCCTACATCGACCTCAAGCGTCGCGCCGGAGGTAGCCGTCTTGATCGTGAGGGCGGCGACGCTGTCGAGTTGACGCTTCAGCTGCCGCTGCGTCGTAGCGGCCTCAAGGCTGGGGCGGAGGCCTTGGTCGCCAAGCTCCGCGCCGACCTCGAGAAGCGCGTCATGGACGCCGGCCTCGTCGTGCCGGGCCGCGTCTGGAACTTTGCGAGCGAGAGCTTCGACAGTCCTTGGTCGCGGCCCGAGGATCCGCGTCACGTCCTCGTCGGCTACGGCCTCGAGGGTCGTCCACGCTGGGCCGACCTCGTCACGCTCGCGATCGAGCGCAAGCACGAGGCTGTCGAGCAGCTGCTGTCGGGCCGCGAGGGCGCGGTCTCCTTCGCCGAGCGCGGCGACTCGATCACGGACGGCGTCAAGCCGGCCTTCGACCCGACGACGCTTCCGCTGCGCCTCGTCGGGCAACTCGTCTGCGGCCTCTTCGAGTCGAACGAGAAGGGCCGCCGCGTCGCGCTCACCGTCCAGGTGCTGGCGACCAAGACCGAGAACAACGGCGAACGCCTGCTCTGCCACCCGGTGAGCGCGGTCGACCTCGCTGACTTGCCGGATCCGAGCATCCGCAAGATTCTGCAGAACTTCGAGGTCCAACTCGACGAGCTGGCGAAGCAGCTCGAGGGCAGGCGCGCGGGCGGCGAGACGCCCGACGTCGACGAAGAGCTACAGCCCTTGCTGCGTGAGCTCGCGCGCCGCCTGAGCCAAGACGCGAAGAATCGCACGCGCAAGACCGAGCACGCCCGCGACCGCAGCGATGAGGGCAGGCCGACGACCATGGCCTTCCCCGAAGCGCGCAGCGCTCGCGAGCAGCACGTCTACATGGACAACGAGGAGCAGACCATTGTCGTGGTCGGGAAGAAGGGGCGCATCCACGTCTTCTCCCCGGACGGGCGCCACGTGACGAGTGTCGTGATGCCGCCGCCCAACGTGCGCCAACGCGTCAAGTCGGGCCGCTGGCGCCTCGCCGAGCCCCACGAGCGCGCTTCCTTCCGTCAAGCGCTCGGTAATGGCTGAGATCGGGCGCGCGCTCAGGCGCGCGCTCGATTCGCGAGTTCGCCGAGCCAGTCTCGCCACGGCAGGCTCGCGAGCGGCAGGATGAGGTGGCCGCCGCCGTCGACGACGCTCGTCGTCGCGTGCGGCAAACGCTCTTGCATCGTGCGCGCGCAGCGCAGCGATGGCACGACGCGGTCGTGCGTCGCCGCGAAGAGCCGCACCGGCTGGTCGATGCGATGGAGCTCGTCGCGCAAGTCGAGGCCTTGGATCATCGCGAGGCGTCGCCGGTAGCCGCGGTCGAAGTAGACGCCGCGCACGCCGGCGAAGCGTCGCAGAGCGTCGGCTTCGCGTAGTTTGCCAAAGAGCGACCACGGCGCGATGCGCGGCCGGAACCAATCGAAGACCGGCCGCAAGACGAGCGGCGCGAAGACGCGGCCGAGCGCGAGCGAAGCGCGCTTCGGAAACCAAGCAAAGCTGTTCACGATTCCGAGCGCCGCGACGCGTTCCGGGTGGTCGAGTGCGCAGCGCAGCGCGATGGCGCCGCCGAAGGACTCGGCGACGAGGACTGCGCGTGCGATCCCCAGGGTGTCGAGGACCGCGACGACGTCGCTCGCGAGCGCCGCATAGTGGTCGCGTTCGCGGCAGGCCGCGCTCTCCTCGGACAAGTGGCGCAGCGTGACGAGGCGAAAGGCACGCTCGAGCACGGCCTCGTTGCCGAGCAGGAGGGCGCCGCTGCCGTCGATGCCCGGGATGTAGACGAGGGGCGTGCCCGAACCGCGGTCACTGCGCAAGCGGGTTTGCATGGGGTCGAGAGTAGCCGGCACGCGAGCGACGTCACCCGCGGCAAAGCGACAAGTGCGGGCTTCTTCCTCGAGACGGTCGGCCAGCGGCGGTGAGAGGGTATTCTCACGCGCCCGTCCGGGGTCCGGGCACTTTCGTTGCGCGCACCCACTGGCTTGTCCATTTATTACGAGCTTTCTGTTCATCTTTCATTCCACGCGCGTCGCGGCTTGTCGTGCTGCGAAGCTTGCTGTTCTCGGCGTGGTCGCTTACAGCGCCATGACCTGTGTCGCGAGCGGGTCATGCGGGCTTCGAGCGCAGGAGAAAGCGGGCGCAAGACCCTTCGACGATCGCTTTCGGCAGCTCGAGGAAGTGCTGCCGACCGCCAATGCGTATCGCACGGCCTCTGGTGCTCCCGGTCATGAGTACTGGCAACAGCGGGTCGACTACGACATTGCAGTCGAACTCGACGATGCGAAGCAGATGCTGCGCGGCAAGGAGCGAATCCGCTACACGAACAATTCGCCGGATACGCTCCGCTACCTTTGGTTGCAGCTCGACGGCAACATCTTCAGCCCTGTGTCGGACAACCGCTTGACAGCGACGTTCGACAAGCCTGGTGAAGACTATTCATACCGGGATCTGCAGCAGCTCCTCGCTGAGCGGCACTTCGATGGCAGCTTTCGTATCGAACGCGTTACGCAGCCGCGTGGAGAGGAAGCGCGTGAGCTGAAGTCCACGATCGTCAAGACGATGATGCGGATCGATCTTCCTTCGCCGCTGCAGCCCAAGGGGATCTTCACCTTCGACATCGACTGGAGCTACACCATCAACCCCTCGAAGGACATCGATGGCCGCGCCGGTGCCGAGTTCTTCGAGGAGGACGGCAACTGGATCTACGAAGTCGCGCAGTGGTTTCCACGCCTCTGCGCTTACACGGATGCGACCGGTTGGCAGCACAAGCAGTTTCTCGGCAACGGTGAGTTCACGCTCGAGTTTGGCAACTACAACGTGCGGATCACGGTGCCGAAGGACCACGTCGTTGCTGCGACGGGTGAGCTCCAAAACGCAGAAGAGGTCCTGAAGCCCGAGTGGCGCGAGCGCCTCAGCGTCGCTCGCACGAGCGAGAAGCCCGTCTTCATCATCACGCCGGAAGAGGCCAAGACCAATCAGTCATCACGCAGTACCGATAAGGCGACGTGGGTCTTTAGCGCCGAGAACGTTCGCGACTTTGCTTGGGCGTCGTCGCGCAAGTTTCTTTGGGATGCGCAAGGGCATCGCAGCGCGGCGCGACCCGAGGGCGATCCTGTTCTCGCCATGTCGTACTGGCCGATCGAAGGGGAGCCGCTATGGAGCAAGTATTCGACGCGCGCCATCGTGCACACGCTCGAGTTCTACGGACGCTACACCTTCGAGTATCCCTATCCGGTCGCCATCTCGGTCAACGGTCCGGTTGGTGGGATGGAGTATCCGATGATCTGCTTCAACGGTCCCCGGCCCGAGAAGGACGGGACCTACTCCGCGCGAACCAAGTACGGCCTGATCAGCGTCATCATCCACGAGGTCGGTCACAACTGGTTTCCGATGATCGTCAACTCCGATGAGCGACAGTGGACTTGGATGGATGAAGGGTTGAACTCCTTCGTGCAGTACTTGGCCGAGCAGGAATGGCAAAACGACTATCCGTCTTGGAGTGGTGAGCCGCGCGAGATCACCAAGTACATGGCGAGCGAGAACCAAGTTCCGATCATGACGAACTCGGAGTCGATCCTGCAGTTCGGCAACAATGCCTACGCGAAGCCGGCGACGGCGCTCAACGTGCTGCGCGAGACGATCCTCGGTCGGGAGCTCTTCGATTTTGCGTTTCGGGAGTATGCGCGGCGATGGGCGTTCGCGCGTCCCATGCCCGCGGACTTCTTTCGAACGATGGAGGACGCGAGTGGCGTGGATCTCGATTGGTTCTGGCGTGGTTGGTTCTTCACAACGGACCACGTCGACATCGCGATCCAAGATGTTCGCGAGTACGTGATCGACACGCGAGATCCCGACATCGAGGCGACGATTGCGAAGCGCGAGCGGGACGCGAAGCCAACGACGTTGAGTCAGGAACGCAACAAGGCGCTGCCCAAGAAGGTCGCGCGCTACCCGGAGCTCGCGGACTTCTACAATCGCTTCGACGAGCTCGATGTGACACCGCGTGATCGCGATCGCTTCGATGCGCTCGTCGAGACGCTCGACAAGGACGAACGTGCGTTGCTGAAGCTCGACGGACGTTTCTACGTCGTCGAGTTTGCCAACAAGGGCGGTCTAGTCATGCCGATCGTGCTCGAAGTCCACTACGCCGATGCTTCGAAGGAGCTGGTGCGGATACCGGCCGAGCTTTGGCGCAAGAACCCGTCGAGGGTCTTCAAGCTCGTGTATTCGACCAAAGAAGTCGTGCGTTTCGTCGTCGACCCGCGCCAAGAGACGGCCGATGTCGATCTAGACGACAATGAATGGCCACGCCGACGGCCGGTGTCGCGCTTCAAGCTCTTCAAGGCCGAGAAGGAGAAGAACCCGATGCAGGAAGCGCGCGAGGCCGCCGAGAAGGCAGCGCCCGCAACGGACGGAAGCAAGGGCAGCGATGGCGTCGCTCCATCAAGAGGGGAGCGATGAGCCGCGCGACTTCCCTTGTGCTGGCCGCAACCTTGGCGCTGATCGCAGGTGACACTGCGCGAAGCGCGGCGGCACTGCATCCCTATCACAAGACGCTGGCCGAAGTCGAATTCGTCGCGGAGCGCGGCGTCTTGGAAGTCGCGTTCTGGGTCTGGCCACCGGACTTGGCTGCTGCTCTTTCAGCCCGCTCGAGACGTCGTGTCGAGCTCGAGAAAGAAGGCGCGAAGCTCGATGCAATGTTGCGAGCATGGCTCGGAGATGTCTTCGTGGTGCGCGGCAAGTCTGGTGAAGTCTGTGCGCACACTTGGGTCGGCAAAGAGCTTTCGCAGGAGTCCTGTTGGCTCTACTTCGAAGTCGACGTGTCCAAGAGTCGCGAAGTGCTCGAGCTCGAGAATCGCGCCTACTTCGCAGTCACGGGCTCGCCGCTTCACTTGACGACCTTCGTGCGCGGGACGCGGCGCACGGTGCGCAACTTGACGCGAGAAGCTTCTCGCTGGCGTCTTCCGATCTCGGCCTCTTGACCCCAATGTTGCGTGCGCCAGGAAAGCCTGGTGGAGGTAAGAATGAACTGA